>NZ_JAIUKE010000037.1 GCF_020176795.1 Streptomyces sp. 8L | reverse complement strand
GGGGGGGGGGGGGCCGGGGGGCCCCCCCCCCCCCGGGGGGGCCGGGGCCCCCCCCCGGCCCCCCCCGGGCCCCCGGCGGCGCCGCGGCCCCGGCCCGGGGGGGGGGGGCCCGCCCCGGCCGTCGCGGCCGGGAGGAACGCGGAGCCGAGCACGGCGCCGGCGGCGGCAGCGGCGAACGCGCGGCGGCTCAGACGGGGAGATCCGTCCTCGTGGGAAGGGTCCTTCGGAGGTTGCTGCATGGGGGGATGGACCTCCTGGGCAGAGGGGAATGGGGGCGGGGCACCCCAAGAGCCCGTGAGAGCGCTCTCTGGGTAGGCAAGATGGTTCCCCCCGTGTCTCGTACGCGTCAAGACTTGTGCGTGAACGAGTGGTTCCCATGAACGGATTCGTCAACAAGTAGCGAGGGAATGGTGCCAGTTGGCCCCGCATGCGGGGCCTTGGGGCAGATGCCCGTTCGGCTTGTGACGTCAGGTGCCCGGCCCCTTGCCTGATTGACCCGGCGTCTGCGGGGAACCCTGTGAGCGGGGTTGCCGACCGCCCGTGCGGGGCGGAGAGGAGTGGTCCGGATGCACGCGAGCGGGCATACCCGCCGGGGGGCCGCACGTGTCACCTACAGTCTGCCCGGTTCGGACACGTCGCCGGGCTGGGCGCGCTATCTGACCGACGCCTACCTCACGCACGACCGCGTGGGCGGCATCGACCGCGACCAGATCGACGACGCCCGGATCGTCGTCTCCGAGCTCGTCACCAACGCCACCCGGCACGGCAGCGGCAACTGCCTCCTGCGCCTCACGGTGCGGCCGGGCCGTGTCACGGTCGAGGTGCACGACGACGGCCCGGCCCACCCCGTCCTGAGGCGGCTGCGGCCGGACGACCCGGCGCTGAGCCCCCAGCCGCCCGAGGCTCTGCCGGAGGGCGGGCGCGGCATCGCCATGGTGCGCGGGCTCTCCCGCCACCTCTCCGTCTGCGGGACGCCGAAGGACGGCAAGACCGTGCAGGCCGTCCTGTCGGGCTGAGCCCAGCCTCGGTGGGGCATATGCCTCGCTCCTGAGGACGGGGCGGGCCGGGTACGGGCGGTACGCCGCGAGGTGCGGTGTGCCGCGTGCGGCCCAGGGCAGGCGCCGCTCGGCCCCCCGACCGGCTCGTACCCCCGTGCTCGCACCCGGCCTTCAGATCTCATGCGTCGCGTCGCGGCTCACATGGCGTCGGCGACCGTGTCGAAGAACCGGGCGTGCGCGTGGTGGCTGGCCGGAGGCTCCGGATTCCACGGCAGCACCTGCGCCCGCTCCGTGATCTCCCGCCAGCCCGCGCTCCCGGCCAGCCGCTCGGGCGGTGCGGCGTTGGCGCGTACGTCCGCGAGGACGATGTCAGGGCGCTGCGCCGCGGCCTCGGCCCAGTCGACCGTGCGCCAGTTCCCGCCGCCCTCGCCCGCCGGGTCGGGCAGGCTCACACCCAGCTCGCTCAGGGCCCGCAGATCCGGCCAGGCCGCCGGGCGCGCCAGGTAGGCCGACTCCGGCCCCGCGGCCGACAGCGCGAGGACCCGGGGCCGCGCCGCGCGCGCGGCGAGCGTACGCAGCCGCTCCTCGGCCCGCGCCAGCTGCGCCTCGCCCTCCGCGCTCGCGTCCGGCCGTGCTCCGAGCGCACGCGCCAGCTCACCGAACCGCTCCCGCACTCCGGCGAGCGAACGCGACTTGCCCACGTCGAGCACCGCCACCGGCAGATGCTCCCCGAGGTGCTTGGCGGCGTCCGGGTCGAGCCCGTACACCTGGTCACCGCCGTACGTCACCGCGACCACCAGGTCCGGTGCGGCGGCGACCAGCTCGTCCGGGTCGACGCCGCTCCCGGCGCCGAAGGACCGTATCTCCCCGAGCGGCAGGCCGCCCGCCTTGGCCGGGTCCTGCGTGTCCCCGTCGTGGTGCGAGCCGAAGATCCCGGCGGGGCGCAGGCCGTGGTCCCACAGCGTCGCGCCCGCCTGGATGTAAGCGACGAGCCGCTCGGGGCGGCTCGGTGCGGTGACCCTCAGGCCTCGGTCGTCCGTGAAGTTCCAGGTGTGCTGCGCGTCCATGGTGGAAGATCGCCTCGATCCCGTCGGTCCGGTCCGTGCACGGCCCATCGCGTGCCTCTGGTTCCCTGCCCAACCGGGAGGGGACGGATACCGTCGGGATCGTGTGGAGAGCCTCAAAAGAGCCACGGGAACTGGACGTTCCGATTCCGTATGCCCTTTCCGGCCGCAGGCGGGCGGCGCGCACCGCCCGGTGACGGCACCGGGCAGCCGCCATCCCGCAGACGTGACCGCGCCGAACCCGCGTACCAGCACGGCGAAGAGGGCGCGGCGACACGGCCGCGCGCTCCCACTGGACCGAGGCGCGTTACTCCTTGTGGTACCCGTACGCCTCCGAAGCCGCCGCCACCACCGCGTCGAGATCCGCGCCCGCCGAAGCGGTCACCACCGCGGCGACCGCGCCCTCCACGAACGGCGCGTCCACCAGGCGTGAGTTCTCCGGCAGCTCGTCGCCGTCCGCGAGCAGGGTCTTCACGGTCAGGACCGCGCTGCCGAGGTCGACCAGCAGCGCCACCCCCGACCCGCCGTCCACCTCGGCCGCCGCCGCGGTGATGAGATCGGCGCTCGTACCGAGCCCGCCGTCCGGCGTACCGCCCGCCGCTGCCACCGGCGCCGTGTCGCCACCGCCCGCGAGCCCCTTCGCCAGCTCCGCGACGGCGGCGGCGACGGCGGCGCTGTGCGACACGAGGACTATGCCCACGCGGCCGGCCGCATCCCCCGCGCCCTCGGCGCTCACGCTCCGGCCTCCGCCGTCTCGGCGAGGGTCGTGACCAGCAGCGCGGCCGACGTGGCTCCCGGATCTTGATGCCCGACGCTGCGTTCGCCGAGATAGCTGGCCCTGCCCTTGCGGGCCTGGAGCGGCGTCGTCGCCTCCGCGCCCTCCGAGGCCGCGCGCGCGGCCTCCGCGTATCCCGTCGAGAGGGCCTCCACCGCGGGCTCCAGCGCGTCCAGCATCGTCTTGTCGCCGGCCTTGGCGCCGCCCAGCTGCGCCACCGCGGCGACGCCCGCGCCGAGAGCGTCGGCCAGGCCCGCCCTGTCCGTGCCGGCCGCGTCGCCCAGCGCCTTGCCCGTGCGTCGCAGGAGTGTCCCGTACAGCGGCCCCGACGCCCCGCCGACCGTCGAGATCAGCTGCCGCCCCGCGAGTGTCAGCACCGCGCCGGGCGTCGCCGGAACCTCCTTGGTCAGCACCTCCGCGACGGCACGGAAACCGCGCTGGAGGTTGCTGCCGTGGTCGGCGTCGCCTATCGCCGCGTCGAGGTCCGTCAGGTGCGCGGCGTCGCGCTCCACGGCGGCCGCGCAGGCTATGAGCCATCTGATGAAGAAGGCCGCGTCCAGGTCCGGCCCTGACTGTTGCTCTGCCACGTCATCTCCTCGCGCCCGTACCGTGTGCGTCCCGCACCGTTCCCGTACGCACCTGAGCCCCGCGGCCCCTTCGCACGTCAGCGGCCCCAGCGCAGGGCCGGCGTCTCCACCGGCGCGTCCCACAGGCGCAGCAGGTCCTCGTCCACCTCGCAGAGCGAGACCGAGCACCCTGCCATGTCCAGGGACGTCACATAGTTGCCGACGAGCGTACGGGCCACGGAGATGCCACGCTCACCCAGTACCCGCTGGACCTCGGCGTTGAATCCGTACAGCTCCAGCAGGGGAGTGGCGCCCATACCGTTGACCAGCGCGATCACCGGCCTGCTGGGCCTGAGATCGTCGAGGACGGCGGCCACGGCGAAGTCCGCGATCTCGCGCGACGTCATCATGGCGCGCCGCTCGCGGCCCGGCTCGCCGTGGATGCCGATGCCGAGCTCCAGCTCGCCCTCCGGCAGGTCGAAGGTCGGGCTGCCCTTGGAGGGCGTGCTGACGGCGGTCAGGGCCACGCCGAAGCTGCGCGACGACTCGTTGACCTGGCGGCCGATGGCCTCGACCCGCTCCAGCGGCATGCCCTCCTCGGCGGCGGCGCCCGCGAGCTTCTCCACGAACAGCGTGGCGCCGGTGCCGCGCCGGCCCGCGGTGAACAGGCTGTCGGTCACGGCGACGTCGTCGTTCACCAGGACCTTCGCGACCTGGATGCCCTCGTCCTCGGCCAGCTCGGCGGCCATGTCGAAATTGAGCACGTCGCCCGTGTAGTTCTTCACGATGAACAGCACCCCGGCCCCGCTGTCCACGGCCGCCGCCGCGCGCACCATCTGGTCCGGTACGGGGCTGGTGAACACCTCGCCGGGACAGGCGGCGGACAGCATGCCGGGTCCGACGAACCCGCCGTGCAGCGGTTCGTGTCCCGACCCGCCGCCGGACACGAGCCCGACCTTTCCCGCCACGGGCGCGTCGCGCCGGACGACGACGCGGTTGTCCACGTCGACGGAGAGGTCGGGATGGGCCGCGGCCATACCGCGCAAGGCGTCCGCGACAACGGTCTCCGGCACGTTGATGAGCATCTTCACGGGTACCTCCTGATGAGCCGCGGCAGGGGGACAACGACCTACGGAAGCAGTATCGTCCCTGCGGGGGTGGCGGTCACCTGGACGACAACCGGGACGGTGACCGGGAAACCCCCGCTCCGGCACCGACCGGGCCGTCCCCGGCCGCGCGTGCTGCGTGGATGTACGGCTCTGACCTGTGCGGACCCGCTGCCGGCCGGTTCCGGGCGCGGGACGGCCCCACGAAACGGCCCCACGAGGTCCCCGGAGGCCCCGTTCCTTGGCCGGACGCCTTTCCGGCCCTGTTTCCGGATGCCTTTCCGGCCCCGGGCAATGTGGTGCGAGCCGCTCACAGATCGTAACTGGGCGGAACGGCCCGTCACAGGTCGTTGCCGGCGTAGGAGAGGTTGAAGCTCTTGTTGGTGAGGGGGAAGTCGGGGACGATCGTGTCCGCCAACGCCACCGGCAGGGCGGGCCAGTTGAAGAACGACGGGTCGACCGGCCTGACGCGCGTCAGCCTTCCGTCCGGTCCGGTCTCCACGCGGGTGGCGATCGTGCCCCGCCACCCTTCCACGAGGCCCACGCCGGAGGCCGCGGCGCCCGTGGGCGGGGCGAGCGGCACGGTGGCGGCCCCGGGGCGCAGCCCCTCGGCCAGGTGGGTGGCGAGGGCGACGGACGCGGCCGCCTCGTCGGCCCGTACCCGGAAGCGTGCCAGCACGTCCCCGGTGAGGTGCACGGGCACGGACAGGGCGCCGCCGAGGTCGTAGAAGGGGTGCGTGAGGCGGGCGTCGGTGTCGAGGCCGCTGGCGCGCGCCACATAGCCGAGGCACCCCAGGTCGCCGGCCGCGGTGGGGGAGAGGCGCGCGGTGCCGGTGAAGCGGTCGCGCACCGTGGCGTGGCCGAGGGCGAGGGCGACGATCTCGGCGATGTCGGCGCCGATGGCTTCCAGGGCGGCCCGCTCGGGGACGTGCCGGATCACGGCTCCGCCGGGCACCACGCCGCCGCGCAGCAGCCGGTGCCCCGTCACGGCGTCGCCCAGGCGCAGGAGCTGTTCGCGGACCCGCAGCGCGTGGGCGTTGAGGATGCCGTGGCCGACATCGTTGCAGAGCGCGCCGAGGTCGGTGACGTGGTTGTACAGGCGCTCCAGTTCGAGCAGGAACGCCCGTGCGCGCTGGGCGGGTTCGGGGACATCCGTGCCGGTGGCCTCCTCGACGGCGAGGCAGTAGGCCAGCGCGTGGCCGACGGCGGTGTCGCCGCTCACGCGTTCGGCGAGGAGCAGGCCCTTCTCCGCGGTTCGGCCTTCGAACAGCTTCTCGACGCCCTTGTGGACGTACCACAGCCGTGCCTTGAGTTTGACGATGGTCTCGCCGACGACGGAGAAGCGGAAGTGGCCGGGTTCGATCAGCCCCGCGTGGACGGGCCCCACCGGGATCTCGTACACGCCGTCCCCCTCCACTTCGAGGAAGGGGAAGGGGCCCTCGGGCTCGGCGAAGGCGGGCGGGGGCGGCGCGTCGGGCCGCATCGGGTACCAGCCGCGCGGCCAGTGGTCGTGGCGGACGAGGCGACGGGGCAGCGGGTGGTCGGGCAGGGTCACGCCGTGCAGGTCGTGCATCTCCCGTTCGAAGCGGCCCGCGGGGAACGAGTGGCCGGCCAGGGTGGGGAGTTCGGGGTTGGCGGGGTCGAGCCTGACGTGCAGTTCCGTGCGGCTGCCCGTCGCGGCGTCGGTGAACAGGTGGACGACGCGCAGCGCGTCGGGGTCGTGGTGGGCGGCGGCCAGCGCGAGCCGGCTGCCCTGGTCCAGCAGTTCACCCGCCCGGAAGGCGAGCTCGTCGGCGCCGATGTCCTCGAAGGTGCGGATGCCCTGAAGGGGTGCGGGACGCATGCTCAATGGCCTCCGATGAGTGCCGCGGCGTGATGGAGGAGTCCGGTCAGCGGCCCCGTGGTGACGCCGAGGGCCGCGGCGGCGGCGAGGCCGCACACGAGGGGCGCCGCGGCGGCGGCCCCGACACGGGCGGGGATCGCGGGGGTGCCTGGTCCCTCGGGCAGCGCGCCGAGCACCATCCGGCCGGTGCGCAGCGCCAGCGCGGCGAACGCGACGAGGACGAGGAGCAGGGCCAGCGCGGTGGGCCAGGCCATGCCCGCGGCGAACCCGGCTCTGACGATGCCGAGTTCGGAGGCGAAAAGGCTGAACGGCGGCATCCCGAGCAGCGCGAGCACGGCGATGCCGAGCGCGGCCCCCGGCACCGGGGCGCGGGCGAGGAGCGCGCGCACCTGGGCGATGCGGGTGGTGCCGCGGAGCTGGAGGACGTGCCCGGCCGAGCAGAACGCGACGGACTTCGCGAGGCCGTGGCCCGCCATGTGCAGGAGGACGGCGGTGATCGCGAGGGGGCTGCCCACGGCGGTCCCGAGGGCGATCAGGCTCATGTGCTCCATGCTGGAGTAGGCGAGCATGCGCTTGTAGTTGCGCTGGGCCTGGAGGAGCCCGGCGGCGAGGGCCAGGGTGAGCAGTGCGGTGCCGCCCAGTACGACGCGGACGAAGCCGGTGCCGAGGGCGGCGTCCGCGATCACCTTGTAGCGCAGGACGGCCGAGAAGGCGACGGACAGCAGGACCCCCGACATGAGCGCGGAGACGGGGGCGGGCGCCTGGCTGTGCGCGTCCGGCAGCCACGCGTGCAGCGGCACCAGGCCCGCCTTGGTGCCGAAGCCGAGCAGGACGAGGCCGATCCCGAGGCGGGTGACGCCGGGGTCGAGCCCCCGGGCGTGGGCCGCCAGGGCGGGCCAGTCGAGCGCGGCGGACTCGGACAGACCCGCCTGCCGGGCCGCGTAGTAGATCAGGACCGTACCGAGCAGGGCCAGGGCGATCCCGGCGGAGCAGATCACGACGTACTTCCAGGCGGCCTCGACGGAGGCGCGGGTGCGGCGGTGGCCGACGAGGAACGCGGTGATGACGGTGGTGGCCTCGACCGCCACCCACAGGACGCCGAGGTTCTCCGCGAGGACGGCGGCGCTCATCGCGGCGAGGAAGAGGTGTACGAGCTGCCAGTAGCGGCGTACGTCGCCGTCCTCCGCGCGGCCCGCGGCGCGTTCGGCGGCGAGGTGGGGCGGGCTCGCGGCGCAGGCCAGGGTGGCGACGGCGCCGATCACCAGCAGCATCCACACACTGAGCGCGTCGGCGCGCAGCAGGTGCCCGTACGCGGTGACCGCGCCGTGCCCGGGCCGGGCCGCGAGAAGGACGCCGCAGGCCAGGACGGTCAGCGGCGAGGCGAGCCCCGCCCATCCCGTGACGCGGCCCCGCGACGGCATCAGGTGGGCGCCCGCGGTGAGCGCCGGCACCGCCACCGGGAGGGTGAGCAGCAGTTCCTCGATGGTGCGCGTCATCAGTCCCGCAGCTCCCGCAGGTCGTCGATGTCGGTGCCGCCGAACGCGAGGCGCATCCGGCCGGTGAGCAGGTGCAGGACGAGCACGGCGAGCAACAGGTCGAAGGAGATGCCGAGTTCGACGATGAGCGGCACCCCGGAGGTCGCCAGGAACGCGGTCATGGTGATGCCGTTGTCGAGACTGAGGAAGCCGACCGTCTGGGCGGCCGCCCGCCTGCGGGTGACCAGGGTGAAGAACCCGATCAGGACGACCGCGAGACCGACGGGCAGGGCCCTGGTCGCGGGCGTGGGAGCGAGTTCCACGAGGGGCCTCGCCGCCGCGTAGGCGAGCAGGGTGAGCGCGGCGGCGGCCAGCAGGGACGCCGCCACGTTCACCAGGGGCCTGCCCTCGCGGCGCTGCCCGTTCGCGGCGAGGGCGCGCCACAGCAGACGGGGCAGTACCACGGCGCGCAGCACACCGACACCGAGGGACACCACCACGAGGTCGGTGCGGTGCGCATGGGCGCCCAGCACCGTGCCCACCCCGGCGAGCGCCACGCCCTGGAGCGCGAACACCTTGACGATGGCGCCGAGTTGGCGGAACCACAGCACGAGGACTGCGGCCAGCAGGAAGCATCCGCAGCCCAGATCGAGGAGCTGGGTGTACAGGCCGGTGGGCACGGGGATGGTCACTCTCCGCTCAGGAAGTAGGACGCGGCGACCGCGAGGAGCGCGAGGAGGAAGGAGCCGGCGAGCAGTTCGGGGACGCGGAACAGCCGGACCTTCGCCCAGAACACCTCCACCGCGGCCAGCGCCCCGCCGAGCACGACGACCTTCACGGCGAACAGCGCGAGTCCGAGCGCGAGGGCGATCAGGCCGCTGCCGGTCGCGGTCCCCCAGGGGGCCGCCAGGGAGGCGAGGATGCCGAGGAGGACGGTGAGCCGCATCTGGGAGCCGAGTTCGACCAGCGCCAGGTCGGGGCCCGCGTACTCCAGCACCATCGCCTCGTGGACCATGGTCAGTTCGAGATGGGTGGAGGGGTTGTCCACGGGCAGCCGTCCGGCCTCGGCGAGCGTGACGACGGCCAGCGCCACCACGGCGAGCAGGCTGGCGGGCGAGGCGACGCCCGACGGGTCGTGGATGCGGCCGTCGACGATGCGGGCGAGGTTGGTGGAACCGGTGGTGACCGACAGGGCCAGCACCGAGAGCAGGATCGTCGGCTCGACGAGCGCGGCCACGGTCAACTCCCGCGACGCTCCCATGCCGCCGAACGCGGTCCCCGTGTCCAGGCCCGCCAGGGCGAGCGAGACCGTGCCGAGGGCCAGCAGCCCGACCACCACGAGCAGGTCGGCGCTGCCGCTCAGGGGCGTGGCCGTGGAAGCGAGGGGTACCAGCGCGGCGATCACGGCCGCCGTGGTCACCAGCAGCAGGGGCGCGGCCCGGAACGCGGGACCCGAGCCCTCCGCCGAGACCGGCTGCTTGCGCAGCAGCTTGCGCGCGTCCCGCCAGGGCTGGGTGACACCCGCCCCGGCCCGCCCCTCCATCAGGGCGCGCACCTGGCGCATCATGCCGGTCAGCAGCGGCGCGCCGACGACGACCAGGACGACCTGCCCGGCCACCGCCGCCCAGCCGGAGGCGTTCACCGCGCCACCGCCACGGCCGCCAGCAGGACCACGAGGCCCAGGAACCCGTATCCGAGGTAGACGTGGGCGCTGCCCGGGGCGAGCCGCCTGGCCCGCACCCCCAGCTGCCCCATCGCCGTGAACACCGGCGTGTAGAGACGGTGTTCGACGCGGTCGGTGACCCTGGTGGCGTAGCGGGCGCGCGCCACCAGGTACCGCGACTCCTTGACGTGGGTGATGTCGACGTCGTGCTCGGGGGCCAGCACATCGTCGAAGACTCGCTGGAGCGGCTCCGCGAACGAGGTGGCCGTGTACGCCATGCGGGGCGTGGGGGAGCCGCCGCCGCAGTCCCACACCGGCGCGGCCCTGCGGCGCCTGCGTCCCGCGAGCCGGGCGAGCGCCGACACCGCGAGGACGCCGGCCACGAGCGCGACAGCCAGCCACAGGGGGGAGAACAGGGCGGGAAAGTGCGCGAGGCGCAGCCGCAGCGCGTCGGGTGCGAACGCCCGGCCGCCCCTCAGCCCGGCCGCCGACGCGGCGCGCGCCAGTGCGCCGGCGAGGAGTTGGGGGACGAGGGCGAGCCCCACGCACCACACGCCGAGGACCGCCATCCCTGCGAGCATCGTCGGCGGTGCCTCCGCGGCCCGCCGGGGGCCCTCGCCGCCCGCCCGGGCGAAGAAGCCGACCCCCAGCGCCTTGACGAACACCGCGGCGGCGAGCCCCGCCGACAGGGCGACGGCGGCCACGGCGACCGGCAGGAGGACCGCGGTCGAAAGACCCGGCACGGCCAGGCCGTGGATCAGGGACTGGAACAGGAGCCACTCGCTGATGAAGCCGCCGCCCGGCGGCAGCGCCACCGCGCCCAGCGCCCCGAGCGCGAACAGCGCGGCCGTCACCGGCATCCGGGCGCGCAGCCCGCCCAGCAGGTCGAGGTCGCGCACCCCCGTCGACCGCAGCACACTGCCCGCCGCGCAGAACAACAGCGCCTTGAACGCGGAGTGGTTGACCACGTGCAGCAGGGCCGCCGTCAACGCCAGTACGGCGAGGGCGTGTTCGCCGCCCGTCTCGAAGAGGCCCGCCGCACCGGTGCCGACCAGGACCAGCCCCATGTTCTCGCCGGTCGAGTACGCCAGCAGCCGCTTGAGGTCATGGGCCACCGCGGCCTGGAGGATGCCGTACACCGCGGACAGCGCGCCCGCCGCCAAAGTGAGCAGCCACCACCAGCGGGGCCCGCCGCCCAGCAGGTCGAACCCCACGCGCACCAGGCCGTAGACGCCGAGGTTGACCATCGCCGCGCTCATCAGCGCGGAGACGTTGCTCGGCGCCTCGGGATGGGCGCGGGGCAGCCAGGCGTGCAGCGGCGCCATGCCCATCTTGGAACCGAACGCCGCCAGGGCGAGCACGAACACCGTGTCGCGGACGCCCGGTGGCATGCCCCCGGCGGCGGCGCGCAGCGCCGTGAAGCTCTCCCCGCCCGCGTGCGCGGCGAACAGCGACAGCGCCGCGAGCAGCGCCACCAGGCCGAGATGCGTCATCACCGCGTACCACAGTCCCGCGGAGGCGACCTCGGGGCGCTGCCGGTGCTCGGCCAGCACCAGCAGCAGCGAGCTGACCGCCATCACTTCCCACAGCGCGAGGAACGTCGAGACACCGGCCGCGGCGGGTACGAGCACCAGGGTGGCGGCGAACACCGGCAGCGCCGCCTGCGCCCCGCGCGTCTCGCCGCCGTGGCCCGCGTACCCGATCCCGTACAGCGAGACGGCGCACACGACGACCCCCGCCACCGCCATGAACAGGCCCGACAGGGCGTCCACACCGAGGCGCACCCCGACGGGCGGCAGTACGTCCGGCAGGAACAGGGCCCACCGGGCGCCGCCGAGCGCGGCGCCGCCCGCGACCGCGCCCGAGACGCCGACCAGCACGCCGCACCAGCCGACCGCCACCACCCGGGCCCGGCCCGGCAGGAACGCGCCCGCGAGCGCACCGGCGCCGGCCAGCGCCGCCCCCGCCCCGAGCACGGGACCGATCACACTCACCGGCCCGTCACCGTCCTGAGCGCCGTGACGATGTCCTCGGGCCGGGGCGGGCACCCGGGGACGTGTACATCGACCGGTACGACGTCCCCGACCGCGCCCTCGACCCCGTACGCTCCGGCGAACTCGCCCTGGTTCAGGGCGCAGTCGCCCAGTGCCACCACCAGGGCCGGCTGCGGCATCGCGGCGACCGTGCCCCGCAGCGCGTCGGCCATGTTGCGGGTCACGGGGCCGGTGACCAGGGCCAGGTCGGCGTGGCGCGGCGACGCGACCAGCCGTGCCCCGTACCGCTCGACGTCATAGACGGGGCCGAAGGCGTTCGCGATCTCGATCTCGCACCCGTTGCAGGACCCCGCGTCGACGCACCGTACCTGGGCCGACCCGCCCAGCTCCCGCGCCCGTTCGCGCACCGACGGGGGCAGCGCGTCGGCGGGCGGTCGGGGCGGCGCGGGCTCGGCCACCTTCCCGGTGGCACGGATCTTCCGCAAAAGCGACATGGCCGTCCTCAGATGCTCTGGTCTGGATCGTGCGGGGCTCGCGCGCCCCGACACCGCGTCAGTGTCCTGGTACCTCCGCGCGGTCCGCCCCGCGCGATGCGCCGAGCGGGTCCCGCAGCCCGGCCGGGACCCCGGTCCCTGTCCGGCGGTCGGCCCCCGACAGGCCCGCCACGTCCGGCCCCGCGAGCGCGCGCACCAGGGTGCCGCCCGCCCGCGACAGCTCGGGCGCCCGCGTGATCCGCACGGGACCCGGCATCCGGAAGGACTCCGCCGTGGCCTCGTGCAGCATCCGGAAGGACTCCGCCGTGGCCTCGTGCAGCGGGACCGAAACCGTCCTCGGCCCCTTCACCCGTCCACCTCGGAAACCGCCGTCAGGCCATCCCCGGGGACGTCGACGCCGTGCGTCCGGGCCGTCCGTGCGGCATCCGCCCGTTCGTCCGCCGCGGAACCCGTCCCGGAACCGTCCCGCACGGCCGGCGCGTCGCGCACCGGCTGCCGCCGCGCCGCACGCACCCGTGCCGCCACGGTCTCGGCGACCTCGTCCATGCCGGCCTCCCTGTCCGCCGTCCGCCGTGCGGACCCGATGGCCGCCGCGAAGCGGAACGCCCCGCACGGCCCGGGGCATCATGTCTCTGATTGAAGAATTTTTCAATTCCTCCATTGATGGTGCTATCACCCTATCGAGTGAACGGGGCGGACTGGCCCGTCGGTCGCGCGCCGCGGTCGACGGGCCGGAGGGCGCCGTCGGCGAGTTCCCGGCCGGTCCTCCTGGCTCCGGGGCACCGTTCGTGCCGCCGGGGTTGTGAGACGCGATGTCAGCACGGTGGAACACGGCCGTGACGCACCGCTCGCGACAGCAACGGCCCTTTATTCCGGAAGACCTCATTCCGAAACCTGTGCCCGGTGGAGTGGAGCCCGTAAGCGGTACCGAGGCCACCGGGACACCAGCCCGGCGGCCCGCCCCGGAATCCCGCCCGGAGGTGGCCCATGCCCGACTCCCCGACCACCGGCACACCCGCTGCCGGACTCCTGCCCGAACGGACACCGTCCGCCCCGGCGGCCCCCCTCGCACCGGCGCCCGGCTCCCACCACCCCGTCGCCGTCGTCGGCGGCGGGCAGGCGGGACTGTCGGTCAGCTACTGCCTGCGGGAACGCGGCATCGGCCATGTCGTCCTCGAGTCCCACCGCGTCGGTCACGAGTGGCGCGCCCGGCGCTGGGACACCTTCTGCCTCGTCACACCCAACTGGCAGTGCCGGCTGCCAGGCCACCCCTACCGCGGCGACGACCCCGACGGTTTCATGGTGCGCGAAGAGATCGTCCGCTACCTGGAGGACTACGCGGCCAGGTTCCAGCCGCCGGTCGCCGAGGGCGTACGCGTCACCAGGCTTCGCCGCGGCGACCGCGGGGTCTTCGAACTGCGCACCACCGCAGGCGACTTCACCGCGGACCAGGTCGTGGTGGCGACCGGCCCCTACCACCGCCCCGCCGTCCCGCGCCTCGCCGAGCGCTTCCCCGCGGCGGTGCACCAGCTGCACTCCTCCGGGTACCGCAACCCACGCGATCTGCCCGGCGGCGCCGTACTCGTGGTCGGCACCGGCCAGTCGGGTTGCCAGATAGCCGAGGACCTCCACCTCGCGGGCCGCGAGGTCCACCTCGCCGTCGGCAGCGCACCCCGCGTCGCCCGTACCTACCGTGGCCGCGACTGCGTCGCCTGGCTGGACGCCATGGGCCACTACGACAAGACCGTCGACTCCTTCCCCGACAGCGACGCCGTCCGGATGCGCGCCAACCACTACGTCACAGGGCGCGACGGCGGCCGTGACATCGACCTGCGCGCCTTCGCCCGCGACGGCATGCGGCTGTACGGGCGCCTCACCGGCGCCGACGGCCCCGCGCTCACCTTCGCCGACGACCTCGCGGCCCGCCTCGACCACGCCGACGCCGTCGCCGAGTCCATCAAGGACTCCATCGACGCCCACATCGGCAGGTACGGCATCGACGCCCCCGCCGAGCCCCGCTACCAACCGGTGTGGCGGCCCGCGCCGCCGGGAGACCCGTCCTGCCCGCACACCGCCCTCGACCTCGAACGCGCCGGGATCGGCACCGTCGTCTGGGCCACCGGCTTCACCCGCGACCACCGCTGGGTCGAGGCGCCCGTCTTCGACGGACGCGGCTACCCCATGCACCGGCGCGGCATCACCAGCCTGCCCGGCCTGTACTTCATCGGCCTCCCCTGGCAGCACACCTGGGGCTCAGGCCGGTTCGAGGCGGTCGGGCGGGACGCCGCCTTCCTCGCCGACCACATCGACGCCACCCGGCGCGTGGCCGACGTGTGCGGCGCGCTCACCGGCGCGCCCACCGCCCTGTCCGCCGCGCTCCCCGTCGGCTGAGAGGACACACCTCCATGGTCCACGACGCACACCGGCACATCGGCGTGCTGCCCGCCCATCCCTTCTACGGCGGCCCCGCCGTACGCCCCGACACCACCGCCCGCGCGACGGTCAGGGAACTCGTCGCCGATCTCGACCGGGAGGGCACGGAACGCGCCCTCGTGCTGCCCAACTACGGTGTGCCCGACCCCTCCGTCGCCTTCACCTTCAACGAACTCGCCCTGGAAGCAGCACAGTTCGACGACCGGCTGCGAGCCGCCCTGTGGGTGTCTCCCCGGCCCGAGGACGCGGAGCGCACCGAGCGGGCGCTCGCACTCGCAGGGGAGGACGGGGTGCGCGCGCTCAAGCTCAGCTTCCTGCTCGGCGGGCACCCCACGGACCCCGCCTGCCGCCCCCAGCTCGACCGGATCTTCGCCACCGCCGAGGCACACCGCCTCGTCGTCCACATCCACACATCGCCGGGCGCCGCCTCCGACATCGACCAGGTGGGGCGACTCGTGGAGTGGTACGCCGACCGGGTGCGCCTGCACCTCGTGCACTTCGGCGGCGGCATGAGCGGCCACATCAAACTCGCGGGCTCCCGCTTCTTCGAGTGGATAGACGCGGGCAAGCAGGTGTACACCGACCTGTCCTGGGCGATCGGCTTCGCCCCGTACTGGCTGGCCCGGGAGATCGAGCGCCGGGGGACCGGCCACGACCGGGTGCTCTTCGCGAGCGACCAGCCGTGGGGCGACTTCGCGGGCGAACACGCCCGCATGAGCGCCGCCGTGGGCGACGGCGAACTCGCCCGCCGCGTCTTCCGCACCACGTTCGCCGACCTCTACGACTGACCCCGGGGCAGCCCACAGGACCGGGAAGGCCCCCCGCAGCGACCGCACACCACACCACCGAACCGTCACACCTCACTCCGCCACACCTCACACCAAGGAGACCGTCATGTCCGAAACCGCCGAACTCACCGACGTGGAGCGCACGTCGCTCACCGAGATCGCCCACCCCGCCCTGCCGGAGGGCTCCACGATCTACGGCACCACCAAGGTCTTCCCGGACTACAAGGCCGAGGACGGCGAGACCTACTT
Source organism: Streptomyces sp. 8L (assembly GCF_020176795.1). Classification (GTDB taxonomy): domain Bacteria; phylum Actinomycetota; class Actinomycetes; order Streptomycetales; family Streptomycetaceae; genus Streptomyces. Next base: position 5,760 of record NZ_JAIUKE010000037.1, on the reverse strand, counting down.
CACCCTCGTGCACGGCATCGCCCACGAGTCGTCCGTCAGCTTCGTCGCCGTGCTCCAGGCCACGCGCGCCCTGCGCAAGGGCTTCGAGACCGCGATCTACTTCTACGGCCCCGGCTCGCTCAACTGCCTGGCCACCCGCGGCTTCCCGACCACGGGCAACTCCGCGTTCCCCGGCGAGCACAACATCAACAACCAGCTCAAGACCTTCATCGCCGAGGGCGGCAAGGTCTACTGCTGCCGCTTCGGCCTGTCCCTGCACGGCGCACGCGAGGAGGACCTCATCGAAGGAGTCATCCCCACCCACCCCCTCGACGTCCAGGACGCGCTGATCCACTACGCGCGCAAGGGCGCCATCATCAACTCGACCTACCAGCTGTAGGAGGCACCCGGTGAGCGCCGACACCGAAGCGGACCGCGAGGCCCCGAAGCACACGACTCCCGTGGACGTCCGCATCCTGACCCGCGCCGACCTCGCGCTGCGCGGGATCAGTACGGACACACCCCTGCGGCGTCCCGACGGAGCGGGGCCCAGCGACGACGGCCACGTGCGCGTCGACGGTCTCGGCGCCGCCCTGCCCATCGATCCGGCGAGTCCCTACGCCGTCCGGGACGGCAGGGTCTGGCTCGGCACGGACGACACCGGCCTGAGCCTGACCCCCGTCGGGCGGCCCCGGTTCTACGACCTCGAAACCGCCGACGGCGTTCCGTACGAGCACATCGCCCGCCTGCACGGCACCGACGTCCTCGCCACCACCGTCGTGCAGACCTGCGTGCGCTACGGCGAGAGCGACCGGTGCCGCTTCTGCACCATCGAGGAGTCCCTGCGGGCGGGCGCCACCGTGGCCGCCAAGACCCCCGCCCAGCTCGCGGAGGTCGCCGAGGCGGCCGTACGGCTCGACGGCGTCCGGCAGATGGTGATGACCACCGGCACCACCACGGGCCCCGACCGGGGCGCGCGCACCCTCGCCAGGTCGGTGCGGGCCGTCCTCGAAGCCGTGCCGGGACTGCCCGTACAGGTGCAGTGCGAACCGCCCGCGGATCTGCGCTGGATCACCGCACTGCACGACGCGGGCGCCGCCGCCATCGGCATCCACGTCGAATCCCTGGACCAGGCCGTCCGCCGGCGCTGGATGCCGGGGAAGGCGACCGTGCCGCTCGCCGCCTACGAGGAGGCATGGGACGAGGCGGTCCGTGTCTTCGGCCGCAACCGCGTCTCCACCTACCTCCTCGTCGGGCTCGGCGAGGACCCCGACGAACTGGTCGCGGGCGCGGCCCGCCTCATCGCGCGCGGCGTGTACCCGTTCGTCGTGCCCTTCCGCCCGATGCGCGGCACCCTGGCGGCACGTGACGGCGTCCCGGCGCCCTCCGCGGACCTGCTGGCCCGGGTCACCGCGGCCGTCGCCGCCGAACTGCGGGCCGCCGGCATGCGGGGCGCCGACCAGACGGCGGGCTGCGCCGCCTGCGGGGCCTGCGGCGTCCTGTCCACGGTGGGCGGGTGAGCCGGGGTGACCACCCTTGACGGCGGTCCGCCGCCCGTGCCCCCCGCCGCGCCGCCGCAGGACATCCTCGCCCTGCTCGGCGACCGCAGCACCCTGGCCGCACGGCGCGGCACACCACCCGCCTTCCGCATCGAGGAGGCCGCGGCCCCCGCCGCACTCGGCGCCTACCGGCGGCTGCGGCACGCCGTGTTCGTCACCGAGCAGGGCCTGTTCGAGCGGCACGACCGCGACGAGCACGACGACGACCCGCGCACCCTCAGCCTCGTCGCCCGCGACCCGTCGGGCGCGGTGGTCGGCGGCGTACGCCTCGGCCCCGCGCACGGCGGACCCGACATCGGCTGGTGGGCCGGCGGCAGGCTCGCCGTCCACCCCCGCGCCCGCCACCGAGGCGGCATCGGCGCCGCTCTCGTCCGGGCCGCCCGGGCCCGTGCCGAGCAGGCGGGCGCGCTGCGCTTCGACGCGACCGTCCAGGCCGCCAACGAGGCGCTGTTCACCCGCCTGGGATGGCACCCCGTGCGCCCGGTGACGGTCGCGGGCCGCCCGCACATCCTGATGCGCCACCCCGTGCGCCGTATCCAGGCACTCGCCACCGCGACCAAGGGCCCGCTGGGAGACCTGTTGTCCGTACTGGCCGCCGGCACGGCGCCCGGGACCCTCGGCGGCCCCGGGTACGTGGGTGACGACGGCGCGCCCGTACCGGGTGACGGCGGTCTCGTCGCCGCCTGCGACGCCATCCTGCCCTCCCTGGCCGAACGCGACCCCGACTGGGCGGGCTGGTGCGCCGTCCTCGTCAACCTCAACGACCTGGCGGCGATGGGCGCCCGGCCCGCCGGGCTCCTCGACGCCGTGGCCGCGCGGGACCTGCCGCAGGCCCGCGCCCTGCTGGGCGGACTCGCCCGCGCCGCGGCCGCCTACGGCGTGCCCGTGCTCGGCGGCCACACCCAGCTCGGCGTACCCGCCGCGCTCAGCGTCACCGCGCTGGGCCGTACGCACCACCCCGTGCCGGGCGGCGGCGGGCGCCCCGGCCACCGCGTCCGCCTCACCGCGGACCTCGGCGGCGGCTGGCGCCCCGGCCACCACGGCCGCCAGTGGGACTCCACGACCCGCCGCACCACCACCGAACTGACGGCCATGCTCGGCGCGGTGGCCGCCGTCAGGCCCGCCGCGGCCAAGGACGTCTCCATGGCCGGAGTCGTCGGCACCCTCGGCATGCTCGCCGAGGCAGGCGGCTGCCGCGCCGTGCTCGACGTCGCCGCCGTGCCCCGGCCACGCGGCACGACGGCCGGGGACTGGCTCACCTGCTTCCCCGGGTACGCGATGCTCACCACCGACCCGGAAGCCCGCTCCCGGGCCCTGCCCGCGGGGCCCGCGACGAGCGCCGAGTGCGGCGAGCTGACCAGCGGGCACGGCGTCGGACTGCGCTGGCCCGACGGAGAGATCACCGAAGCCGTCACCGCAGCGGTGACCGGAATGGGGACCGCATGACCACACTGCGCATGGCGGCGTCCGCCGCCGCGTTCGGACGCGACCTGGAGGCCGACTTCGCCACCGTGGCCGCCGTCATCGCCGAGGCGCGCGAGCGCGGCGTACGGCTGCTCGCCCTGCCCGAGGCGTGCCTCGGCGGCTACCTGCTCAGCCTGGACACGCCGGACGGCGCGGGTGACGCCGGGCCGCCGCCGCTCGACCGGGACGGGCCCGAGATCCGGCGCCTCGCCGCGCTCGCCCGCGAGATGACCGTGATCGCCGGATACTGCGAGGCCGACGGCGGGCAGCGCTACAACAGCGCCGTGTGCGTCACCGGCGACGGCGTACTGGCCAACCACCGCAAGGTGCACCAGCCGCTCGGCGAGAACGCCTCCTACGCGTCGGGCGACCGCTTCGACGCCTTCGACACCCCGGTCGGCCGGATCGGCATGATGATCTGCTACGACAAGGCGTTCCCCGAGGCCGCCCGCGCCCTCGCCCTGGACGGAGCGCGCGTCGGCGTCTGCGTGTCGGCCTGGCCCGGCGCCAGGACGCGCCCGGCCGCCGACCTCGCCCAGGACCGGTGGAAGCGCCGCTTCGACCTGTTCGACCGGGCGCGCGCCCTGGAGAACCAGATGGTGTGGCTGTCCGCCAACCAGTCGGGAACCTTCGGATCGTTGCGCTTCGTGGCGGGCGCCAAGGTCGTCGACCCGGGCGGTGACATCCTCGCCGACACCGGGATACGCGAAGGACTCGCCGTCGCCGAACTCGACGTCGACGAGGCCCTCACCACGGCCCGCCGTGCCATGGGCCACCTGCGCGACCGGCGGCCCGACGCCTACCGGGTCCCGACGACGCCCGCGCCCGCCGGCGCCTGAGCCGGAGGCGCCCCCATGGACACCAGAGCCGCCCCCGGCCGCGCACCACGCGCCCGGAGAACGCCCGGCACCGTACGGATCGCCGCGGCGGCCGCCCACTTCGGCCGCGACCTCGACTTCGACCTCGCGCGTATCGCGAAGATCGTCTCCGACGCGCGCGAGTGCGGCGCGGCACTCCTCGTCCTGCCGGACGCGGCACTCGGCGGCTACCTCGCCGACCTGCGCAGCCCCGACCCGGACGCACTGCCGGAGGCACTCGGGCCCGACGACCCGCTCATCCGCGAAGTCGCCCGGCTGGCACGGGAGATGGTGGTGTGCGTCGGCTACTGCGAAGCGGCGGGCGCGGCCCGCCACAACGCCGCCGTGTGCGTCAGCGGCGACGGTGTGCTCGGCCGCCACCGCAAGGTCCACCTCCCGGCGGGGGAGACCGCCGCCTACACGCCGGGCGACCGGTTCGAGGCGTTCGACACCCCCGTCGGACGCATGGGCATGCTCATCGACTACGACAAGACGTTCCCGGAGTCGGCCCGCAGCCTCGCCCTCGACGGCGCCACCGTCGTCGCCTGCCTCTCCGCCTGGCCCACGAGCCTCACCAACCGGGCGCCGCGCCTCGCCCAGGACCGGCAGGCCCGCCTCTTCGACCTCTACGACCAGGCCCGTGCTGCGGAGAACCAGGTCGTCCTCGCCTCCGCCAACCAGACCGGCGCCATGGGAGGCATGCGCTTCCTCGGCCAGGCCAAGGTCGTCGGGCCCGGCGGGGACATCCTCGCCCGCACCTGGTCCAAGGCCGGCCTCGCCGTTGCCGAACTCGACGTGGCCGCCGAGATCGACCGCGCCCGCCGCATCCTCAGCCACGTCGACGAGTTGCGTCCCGCCGCCTACCTCACCGGACGGCCCGTATGAGGGTGGCCCTGCTCAGCTACTCCACCAAGCCGCGCGGCGGCGTCGTGCACACCCTCGCGCTCGCCGAGGCGCTCGCCCGCACCGGACAGGACGTCACGGTGTGGACGCTCGGCCGCGACGGCGACCACGGCTTCCACCGGCCCGTCGACCCGGCGGTGCGGACCCGTGTCGTGCCCTTCGCGCCCGGGGCCGCGGACGAGACCGTGGGGCAGCGGGTGCTGCGCTCCATCGACACCCTGCGCGACGCGTTCACACCGCACGCCCGCGACTACGACATCGTCCACGCGCAGGACTGCATCAGCGCCAACGCGGCCGGCCGGTGCGTCCGCACCGTGCACCACATCGACCACTTCACCACACCCGAACTCGCCGCCTGCCACGAGCGCGCCCTCACCGAGCCGTACGCGCACATCTGTGTCTCCGGGTCCGTCGCCCGCGAACTCCACGAGGGGTGGGGCCTCGCGGCCACCGTCATCCCCAACGGCGTCGCGTACGAGCGCTTCGCCACCACCGACCCGGCCGCCCGAAGCCGCCTGCGCGCACGCCTCGGCCGCTACGTCCTCACCGTCGGCGGCATCGAACCCCGCAAGGGCTCGCTGGACCTCCTGGAGGCGTACGCGCTGCTGCTCGATGACCATCCCTCGGTGCGCCTGGTCATCGCGGGCGGCGAGACGCTGTTCGACTACCGGGACTACCGGAAACGATGGGAGGAACGGGCCCGCGAACTGGGCGTCGAGCCCGTCGTCCTCGGTACGGTGCCCGAGGACGAACTGCCGCCGCTGGTGGCGGCGGCCGAGGCGTTCGCCTTCCCGTCCCTCAAGGAGGGCTTCGGGCTCGCCGCGATGGAGGCGCTGGCCGCGGGCGTGCCCCTGACGGTGCGCGACCTGCCCGTCCTGCGTGAGGTGTTCGGCGGCGCGGGCCGCGCCGCCGCCCCCCCCCCCCCCGGGGGCCCGGGGCGGGGCCCCCCCGGGGGGGGCCCCGCCCCCCCCCCCGGGCCGCCCCCCCCCCCCCCCCCC
>NZ_JAIUKE010000036.1 GCF_020176795.1 Streptomyces sp. 8L | reverse complement strand
GGGGCGGGGTTTGTCCCCGGGTCAACGTGTGGGGGGTTACGGGCTTTCGCTTGAACCCCCCCGGGGGGTTGGGGGGGGGGGGGGGCCGGGGGGGGGGGGGGGGCCCCCCCCCCCGCCGCCGCGTTCGCCCGGCAGCTGCCCGCCGCGATCGAGGCACCGGACGACGAGCGCGGACGGCACCGGCTCGCGGGCCGCCGCCTCGCGGCCCGCCACACCTGGCGCGCGGCGGCCCTGAGCCACCTCGCGCTCTACCGGACGCTGGCCTGACCACCGGGGCCGAGGCCGCCCGGCCCCCGCCGGCCCGGCCGCGACCGGGCGGACGCGGGTGGCGTACGGGGGGCGAGTGGACCGGCCCCCCGTACGCCGGTCAGTGGTGGATCGGCAGCGGCGTCGTCTCCCTGAGGCGGCGGCCGGTGCCGCCCCAGCGCAGCGAGATGACCTCGGCCAGAATCGCGACCGCCGTCTCCTCCGGGGTCCGGGCGCCCAGATCGAGCCCGATGGGGGAGGCGAGCCTGCGCAGCGCGTCCCTGTCGACGCCGGCCTCGTCGAGCCGGTGCAGGCGGTCCTCGTGCGTGCGGCGGCTTCCCATGGCGCCGACATAGCGGGCCGGTGTGCGCAGGGCGTGCGTGAGCAGCGGGATGTCGAACTTGGGATCGTGCGTGAGGACGCAGATCACCGTGTTCTCGTCCACCGCGGTGTGTTCGAGGTAGGTGTGCGGCCAGGACACGACCAGGTCGTCCGCGTCGGGGAACCTCTTGCGGGTGGCGAACACCGGCCGCGCGTCGCACACCGTGACGTGGTAGCCGAGGAACTTGCCGAGCCGTGCCACCGCGCCCGCGAAATCGATGGCACCGAACACCAGCAGACGCGGCGGCGGCGCGAACGACTGGACGAAGACGGAGAGCTCGCTCCGGAGCTCCTCACCGTGCTCCCCGATCCGCAGGACGGCACTGGTCCCGCGGGCGAGCATCCCGCGCGCCCGCTCCGCCACCGCGGTGTCGAGGCGGCTGTCCCCGAGAGTGCCCGTCACCCCGTCCGGGCTCACCACCAGGTCGAGCTCCCGCGCCGGACGGCCCGGGATCACCGACGCGACCGCGACCGGACGCGACGTCCGCACCGCATCCAGAACCTCGGGCAGGTCGGCGAAATGGCCGGGCCCCGCCGGACGCACGAAGATCTCGATGATGCCGCCGCAGGTCAGACCCACCTCGAACGCGTCGTCGTCGCTGATCCCGTACGTCGTCAGCGCGGGCGTGCCGGTCCGGATCACCTCGGCGGCGAGCTCGTAGACGGCCCCCTCGACGCAGCCGCCCGACACGCTGCCCACCACATCGCCGTGTTCCGACACCGCCATACCGGCGCCGGGACCCCTCGGCGCCGACTTCCAGGTGCCGACGACAGTGGCCAGGGCGAAGCGCGTGCCCGACGCAAGCCAGGGGTCGATGCCGTCCGCGATGTCCCACACGCGTGCTCCTCTCCCGGCCGGGGAACTGCTCCCGGCCCGGCCCGTTTCGAAAGCCGGTCCGCCGGCGCGGTCCCGGTCACCGGGGCGCTCCTGACGTCTCCACCGTGCGCTTGAGGATGCGAAGCGCGCGCGGCGCCCGTCAACGGCGGGTTAAGCGATCACTTAACCCTCCGTTGACGTCACGTGGCCGCAGGGCACCCAATAGGGCAGACAAGCCCCCTGCCCGGGGGGCACCGGCCAGGGGAGTCATGGATGCAGGTTCCCGCACCGTTCGAATACGAACGTGTGAGCAGTGTCGACCAGGCGGTCGGCCTGCTGGAGCGGCTCGGAGACACGGCCAAGCTGGTGGCGGGCGGTCACAGCCTGCTGCCGATGATGAAGCTGCGGCTGGCCAACTTCGAGTACCTGATCGACATCAACGATCTGCACGAGCAGCTCGGATACATCGAGGTGGAGCCCGGGCTGATCAGAATCGGGGCGCTGACGCGCCACCGCGAGCTGCTGGAGTCGGAGGCGCTCGCCGCCGCCTTCCCCATCTTCCGCGACGCGGAACGGGTCATCGCCGACCCGGTCGTACGCAACCGCGGCACGCTCGGCGGCTCGCTGTGCCAGGCGGACCCGTCCGAGGACCTGTCGGCCGTGTGCACCACGCTGGACGCGTCGTGTGTGATCCGGGGCCGCGACGGCGAGCGCGTCGTGCCGATGTCGGACTTCCACCGGGGGCCGTACGAGACGGCCGTCGGGGACGCGGAGATGCTGACGGAGGTCCGCTTCCCGATCCGGTCGGGCGGATCGAGCGCCTACGAGAAGGTGGAGCGCAGGGCCGGCGACTGGGCCGTCGTCTCGGCCGGCGCGGCCGTCTGGATGGACGGCGGAACCGTGGCCGACGCGCGCGTCGGACTCGCGGCGGTCGGCCCCAACACCGCGGGAATCCCCGGGATCGCCGACGCAATGCGCGGCCTGCCGCCGTCCGAGGAGCTGTACGTCCGGGCGGGTGAACTCGCCGCCGAGGCGAGCGACCCGGTCACCGACCGCAGGGGCAGCGCCGACTACAAGCGCCATCTGGTGCGCGAGTTGACCGCGCGGGTGCTGCGCACATCGGTGGCGCGGGCCCTGGCGCGGCCGGTCGAGACCGACGGGCCGCCCGCGCCGGGCGACGGACAGGGAGTGTGAACATGCAGGTCACGATGACCGTCAACGGTGAAGAGGTCACCAGGGAGATCGAGGGGCGGCTGCTGCTGGTCCACTTCCTGCGCGACCATCTGGCCCTGACCGGTACCCACTGGGGCTGCGACACCAGCAACTGCGGTACGTGCACGGTGTGGCTGGACGGCGAGCCCGTCAAGTCCTGTACCGTACTGGCCGCGATGGCGGGCGGCCATGACGTCCGCACCGTGGAAGGCCTGGAGCAGGACGGCCAACTCGACCCCGTGCAGCGGGGTTTCATGCAGTGCCACGGCCTCCAGTGCGGCTTTTGCACACCGGGCATGATGATGACCGCCCGCGCTCTGCTCGACCGCAATCCGCACCCCTCGGAGCCGGAGATCCGGGAGGCGATCTCGGGGCAGATCTGCCGCTGCACCGGCTACGCCACCATCGTCAGGTCCGTCCAGTGGGCCGCCGCGGAAGAGGCGGGCACCCGAACCAGTCTCACATCGACGGCCGCACCGGAGAGCGCCTCATGACCACCGTCACGCACAACGCCACCGCCACCGCCTTCGAGGACAACAACCACAAGCCCGTCGGCCACGGCCGCATGCTCCGCAAGGAGGACCCCCGCTTCGTACGGGGCAAGGGCCGCTACGTCGACGATGTGCAACTGCCCGGAATGCTGCACCTCGCGGTGCTGCGCTCACCGATGGCACACGCCAGGATCCTGTCCGTCGACACCAGCCTCGCCGAGGCGCACCCCAAGGTGAAGCTGGTGGTCACGGGTGCGATGCTGGCGGAGAAGAACCTCGCCTGGATGCCGACGCTCTCCAACGACGTCCAGGCGGTGCTCGCCACGGACAAGGTGCGCTTCCAGGGCCAGGAGGTCGCCTTCGTCGTCGCGGAGGACCGCTACGCCGCGCGGGACGCGCTGGAGCTGATCGACGTCGACTACGAGCCGCTCGACCCCGTGGTGGACGTGCGGACGGCGCTGTCCCCCGACGCGCCCCTGATCCGGGACGACATCGAGGGCAAGACCGACAACCACTGCTTCGACTGGGAGACCGGCGACGAGGCGGCGACCGACGCGGTGTTCGCGCGCGCCGACGTGGTGGTCAGCGAGGACATCGTCTACCCGCGCGTCCACCCGGCGCCGATGGAGACCTGCGGCGCACTCGCCGACTACGACGCCGTGGACGGCAAGCTCACCCTGTGGTCCACCACACAGGCACCGCACGCGCACCGCACGCTCTACGCGATCGTCGCGGGGCTGCCCGAGCACAAGATCCGGGTGATCTCGCCGGACATCGGCGGCGGCTTCGGCAACAAGGTGCCGATCTACCCCGGCTACGTCTGCGCGATCGTCGGTTCGCTGCTGCTCGGCAAGCCGGTCAAGTGGATGGAGGACCGCTCGGAGAACCTCACGAGCACCGGCTTCGCCCGCGACTACGTCATGCGCGGTGAGATCGCCGCGACGCGCGACGGCCGCATCCTCGCCATCCGCACGAACGTCCTCGCCGACCACGGTGCCTTCAACGGCACGGCGGCGCCCGTGAAGTACCCGGCCGGCTTCTTCGGTGTGTTCACCGGCAGCTACGACATCGAGGCCGCCCACTGCAAGATGACCGCCGTCTACACCAACAAGGCTCCCGGCGGCGTCGCCTACGCGTGCTCGTTCCGCATCACCGAGGCCGTGTATCTGGTGGAGCGGATCGTCAACTGCCTGGCCTACGAACTCGACATGGACCCCGTCGAGCTGCGCAAGAAGAACTTCATCAGGCCCGAGCAGTTCCCGTACCGCACCAAGACCGGCTGGGTGTACGACTCCGGCGACTACGCGCCCACGATGGACCTCGCGACGCAGATCGCGGGCTACGACGAACTGCGCGCGGAACAGGCCGAGAAGCGGGCCCGTGGCGAGGTGATGGGCATCGGCGTCGCGTTCTTCACCGAGGCCGTCGGCGCCGGTCCCCGCAAGGACATGGACATTCTCGGCCTCGGCATGGCCGACGGCTGTGAACTGCGCGTCCATCCCACGGGCAAGGCGGTCGTCCGGCTGTCCGTACAGTCACAGGGACAGGGGCACGAGACGACCTTCGCGCAGATCGTCGCGGAGGAGCTGGGGATTCCGCCGGACGACATCGACGTGGTGCACGGCGACACCGACCAGACGCCGTTCGGGCTCGGCACCTACGGCAGCCGCTCCACCCCGGTGTCGGGTGCCGCGGCGGCCCTCGTCGCGCGGAAGGTACGGGACAAGGCGCGCATCATCGCCTCCGGGATGCTGGAGGTGTCGGTCGCCGACCTGGAGTGGGACAAGGGCTCCTTCCACGTCACCGGCGACCCCACGGCCTCCGTCACCATCCAGGACATCGCGATGCGCGCCCACGGCGCGGCCGACCTGCCCGAGGGCATCGAGGGCGGCCTTGAGGCGCAGATCTGCTACAACCCGGAGAACCTCACCTATCCGCACGGCGCGTACATCTGCGTCGTCGACATCGACCCGGGCACCGCGGCCGTCAAGGTCAGGCGGTTCATCGCGGTGGACGACTGCGGGACCCGGATCAATCCCATGATCATCGAGGGGCAGGTGCACGGCGGGCTCACCGACGGCGTGGGCATGGCGCTGATGGAGATGATCTCCTTCGACGAGGACGGGAACTGCCTCGGCGGTTCGCTCATGGACTACCTCATCCCGACCGCGCTCGAAGTCCCCGACTGGGAGACGGGGTTCACGGTGACCCCCTCGCCGCACCACCCGATCGGGGCGAAGGGCGTCGGCGAGTCGGCGACGGTGGGTTCGCCGCCGGCCATCGTCAACGCGGTGGTCGACGCCCTGAAGCCGTTCGGGGTCCGGCACGCGGACATGCCTCTGACCCCCTCCCGGGTGTGGGAGGCCATGCAGGGCCGGGCCACACCGCCGATCTAGGGCCTTCCGTTGGGACCAGGCCGAATCAGGCCGAATCAGGCCGGACCGGGCCGGAGCAGATCGCGGGGCGGGCGCGTCCGCCGCTGGAACGAGCACACTGAGGGAGGAGACGGTCGTGACCACGAAGGCGTACGCGGCGCCCATGTCACAGAAGGTGGGAGAACGCGTTCTCCAGCTGTCGGGCCAACGTGTCCCGTTCGTGCACGCCACCGTGGTGCGTGCCCAGAAGCCCACGTCGGCGCATCCGGGCGACGAGGCCATCGTGTACGCGGACGGGACCATCGACGGCTTCGTGGGCGGTGTGTGCGCGGAGAGCTCCGTGCGCACCGCCGCCCTGGCCGCCCTCTCGGACGGCAGCGCCGTGCTGTTGCGCGTACTGCCGGAGGGGGAGGCGGCCTTCCCCGAGTCGCCCGGCGCGCGCGTGGTGGTCAACCCGTGCCTGTCGGGAGGGGCGTTGGAGATCTTCCTCAGGCCCGTCCTGCCGCCGCCGCTCGTGGCGGTCGTCGGGGACACCCCGGTCGCGGAGGCGGTGGTGGCGCTGGCGGGCGTGCTCGGATACGCGGCGGAGCGTCCGGAGCCGGGCGCCCCGCCCGGGCAGGCCGCCGCCGTGGTGGTGGCCAGTCACGGCCGCGACGAGGAGCGCTCCATCCGCGCCGCGCTCGACGCGGGGGTGCGCCATGTGGCGCTGGTCGCCAGCCGCCGCAGAGGCGCGGCCGTACTGGACGAACTCGGCCTCGACGGCACCGAGCGGGCCCGTGTGAGCACCCCGGCCGGCATCGACATCGGCGCGCGCACCGTCCCCGAGGTCGCCCTGTCCATCATGGCGGGCGTGGTGGCGTCGGTGCGCTCCCGCTCCGAGCCCGCGGCCGGCGCCACGGGCCCCGCCGCCGTCCCCGAAACCGGAGCCGGCGCGACGACCGCCCCGGTGCAGGTGCAGGACCCGGTGTGCGGCATGACGGTCACGGTCATGCCGGACACCCCCCACCTGGAGGACGAGGACGGCGACCACTGGTTCTGTAGCGGCCACTGCAAGGACCGCTACGCGAAAGAGCAGGTGGGGTGAGGGTGTTCACCACAGGTGTGCTGCTCGCGGCGGGCAGCTCGCGCCGCCTCGGGCGTCCCAAGCAACTGCTGCCCCTCCACGGCACCGCGACCCTGCTCGACGCGTCGCTCGACACGGCGCGGGCCTGCCGCTTCGACCAACTGCTCGTCATGGTGGGCGCTTTCGCGACCGAGATCCGTGAGCGCACGGGATTCACCGGAACGGAGACCGTGATCGACGTACCGGAACACACGGCCGGCTGCGGGTCGTCCGTGCGGACGGCCGTGGCCCATGTGGACCCCCGCGCGGACGGTGTCGTCCTGCTGCTGGGGGACCAGCCGGGCGTACGGCCCGAGGACGTGCACGCACTCGTGCGGGCGTCCCGGGCCTCGCCCGCCGGCCTCTGCCGCTACCGCGAGGACGCCCTGGGCCATCCGCTGTGGTTCCACCGCGAACTGTTCGGCCGGCTCCGGGCGCTGCACGGCGACAAGGCGGTCTGGAAGCTGCTGCACAGCGGCGGCGTCCCGGTCGTGGAGCACCCCGTGGACCGGAACGTCCCCCGAGACGTGGACACCTGGGACGACTACGAGGCCCTGCTGGCGGAAGCCGCGGCGCACGAGGATCGCCCGGCGCGCCGCGGGGCGGTGGCGGCGTGGTGAGGGAGGCGGGGATCTTCTTCCGGGACGCCGAAGCCGTGCGCCGGGGGCTCGACGCGGTCGGCCATGTGGTGGACGACGGTACGGCCACCGCGCTGTTCCTCGCCGGCATCCTGCACAAGCCGCTGCTCGTGGAGGGCGAGCCCGGCGTGGGGAAGACGAGCGCGGCCCTCGCGCTGGCGAGGACACTGGACACCGAGCTGATCAGGCTCCAGTGCTACGAGGGCCTGACGGCGAGCGAGGCGCTGTACGAGTGGAACTACCAGCGGCAGCTGCTGTCGATCCGTCTCACCGAGGCCAACGAGGCACGGACGCGACTCAAGGACGCCGACCTGTTCAGCGAGGAGTACCTCCAGGACCGGCCGTTGCTGCGGGCCGTCCGCCACCGGGGGCCCGTACCGCCGGTCCTGCTCATCGACGAGATCGACCGGGCCGACGACGAGTTCGAGGCGCTCCTCTTCGAGTTCCTCGGGGAGAACGCGATCACGGTCCCGGAACTCGGCACGTTCACGGCGGACACCCCGCCGATCGTGGTGCTGACGTCCAACCGCAGCCGCGAGCTCCACGACGCGCTGCGGCGGCGCTGCCTGTACCACTGGATCGACTTCCCGCCGCCGGAGCGCGCGGCGGAGATCCTGCGGCGCACCGTGCGGGAGGCGAACGAACCCCTGATCGCGTCGGCCACCGCCTTCATCGGCCGGGTACGCGCTCTCGACCTGGACAAACCGCCCGGCATGGCCGAGGCGATCGACTGGGTGTCCGCGCTGACCGCGCTCCAGGTGACGCGGCTCGCCCGCTCGGACGTTCTGGGAACCCTCAGCACCATCGCCAAGAGCGCCGACGACCGCACCGTCATCACCCAGGCGCTGGACGACTTCGACTCCGATGGGCGCACCGCCCCGCAGGAGCCGGCCGGAGAGGAAGTGAGGCAGCCATGAAGATCGAGAACGCGTTCAAGGTCAGCGCGCCCGTCGAACGGGTCTGGGCGGCCATGACCGACTTGGAGGGGCTCGCCCCGTGCATGCCCGGTGCCCAGCTCACCGGCGTGGACGGGGACGACTACAAGGGGAAGGTACGGGTCAAGGTCGGGCCGGTGATCAGCCAGTTCGCCGGGACGGCGCGGTTCGCGGAGAAGGACGACACCGCGCACCGCGCGGTCGTGAACGCACGCGGCAAGGACACCAGGGGCGGCGGCAACGCCTCGGCGGTCATCGAACTGCGGCTGACGCCCGAGGCCGACGTCACGGCCGTCGGCGTCGTCACCGACCTCAACATCACCGGCAAACTGGCGCAGTTCGGCAGCGGGATGATCAAGGAGATTTCCGAGAAGCTGCTCGGCCAGTTCGTCGCCAACCTGGAGCAGCAGTTGCACACGTCCGGGGAGGCGACCGAGCCCCCGCCGTCCTCGGCCGACACGGTGGCGGCGCCGACCGGCGCGGCGGCGGGCGCGACGGCCACCGAGGCCCCCGCGCCGTCGGCTCCCGCCGCAGGGACGGCCTCCCCGGCCCAGGCGACGCCGTACACCCCGCCGCCCGCGCCCCAGGCCGTCGCGCCGGCCGCGGCCACCACCGTTCCGGAGCGCACCGCGGGAGAGGCGTCCTACGGCTCGGACCGGTCGTCGGGCACCTCGGACACCGCCGCCGACCGGCCGGTGCGACCGGCGCGGACGAGCGGTACGGACGAGGAGCCGGAGGCGCTCGATCTCATGAGCCTCGCAGGCAGCTCCGTCTACAAGCGGCTCATCCCGGTGGTGATCGTCGCGGCGATCGTGATCGCCGCCATCATCTATCTCATCGTGCGGTGAGGAGCCGATGGAGGAGCCGGCCCATCCCCTGCTGCCCGCCGTCGACCGGGCCGCCTTCGCCGTCGCGCTCGCCGACCGTCTGCGGTCACGGGGCGTACGGGCCGGACTGAGCGCTCTCGACGACCTGGTGCGCGCTCTGGACTCCGTACCGTCCCTGGACCGCTCGTCGCTGTACTGGGCGGCCCGGGTCTGCCTCGTCCACGACCACGGCCAACTCGCCGTCTTCGACGAGGTGTTCCAGGCGGTGTTCGGTGACGCCGTGCTCGGCGTCGATCCGAACGCGCGCCGGGACGGCCTGGGCGGGCACGCCCGGAGCGGAGACGACCGCTACGCCTCCCTGCCCGCGGGCGCCGGCACGGAGACGGAGGGCGCGGGGCTCCCCTGGGTGACGGCGCCCCGCGTCGTCGCCCCGGCCGAGCAGGAGGAGGAGGCGTCTTCCCTCACGGTGCCCGAGCGGCTCCCCGCCGCGCTCGTGAGCCTGGCCGACGTGCCCTTCGAACAGCTGGCGCCGCACGAGACGGCGCTGCTCGGGCAGTGGCTCGAACAGGCGCTGCGCACCTGGCCGACACGGCGCTCGCGCCGGTTCGACGAGCGGCGCGGCGGCTCCCGCGTACTGCTGCGGGCGACGGTGGCACGCGCGCGGCACACCGGATGGGAGCCGGTGCGGCTCGTACGGGCCGCACCCGTCCGCAGGCCGCGCCGCGTGGTCATGCTGTGCGACGTGAGCCGGTCCATGCAGCAGCACGCCGTCGCGTACCTGCACCTGATGCGCGCGCTGACGCGGGGCACCGACGCGGAGGTCTTCGCGTTTGCCACGTCGCTGACGCGGCTGACCGCCGTACTGGCCCACCGGTCGGCCGAGACGGCGATCGACGAGGCGACGGAGCGCGTCGAGGACCGGTTCGGCGGTACGAGGATCGCGACCTGCCTGCGTGATCTGCTCGCGTCACACCACGGCGGCCTGCTGCGCGGCGCCGTCGTCGTCATCGCCTCCGACGGCTGGGACAGCGACAGGCCCGAGGCGCTGGCCGCGGCGATGGACAGGCTGAGCCGCCGCGCGCACCGGGTGGTGTGGCTCAACCCCCGGGCGTCCGCGCCCGGTTTCGTCCCCCGTACGACGACGATGACGGCCGCGCTGCCCTACTGCGACGCGCTGTTGCCCGCCGGGACCTTCTCCGCGCTGCGGGAGTCGCTGGGGACGCTCACCACCGCGAGGACCCGGGGGAGTGCGGCGCGCGGCCCGCGCCTCAGCTCCACAGGGTGACGTGGATGGCCGGCTTGAACCGTCCGGCCGTGACACCGGTGCCCCGCAGCATCGCCTGCGTGGCGCGCGGGGTGGTGATGAAGCGGGTCAGCTCGGCCGCGGCGGGCGTCGTGTCGCGCTCGGTCAGGGTCAGGACGTTCCATGAGCCGCGGGCCGGCAGGGAAGGCCCCTTGACCTGTACGAGCGATCCGTCCGCGACGTCCTTCGACACGGCGAAGGCGACGCCGAGGGCGATCCCGCGGCCGTGCTTGGCCTCCTCGACCGCCGCGGCGTGGCTCTGGAAGATGCGCTGGTGCTCCTCGGGGACCGACAGCCGGCGCAGTATCACCGGGACCATGCCGAGCCTGCCGACCGCCGAGGGCCCGAGCAGCCAGGTCTGCTCACGCAGTTCGGCCGCGTCCACCTGCCGGCCCGCGAGCGGATGGTCCGCCGAGACGACGGCGAGTACCTGGTAGTTCAGGAACGGCAGGCAGGTGAGGGAGGCGTCGAGCGTGGGAGGCGGTGGACCCACCGCCACGTCGACCGCGCGGGACGCGAGCAGGGACGCGAAGTCCTGCGGGCTGTGCACACTGAGTTCGACGTCCAGGTCGTTCGCACGGTTGGCGAACAGCTCGATCAGCCCGGGCGCGGCGTGCTCGGCGAACAGGCTCGACGCCGCCACCCGCAGCAGCCTGCGGCCACCCCCCGCCTGGCTGACCTCCAGGACGGTCCTGCGCTGGAGCCCCAGCATCTCCGCGGCGCGGCTGGCGAGCCGCAGACCTCCGGGGGTGAAGGCGAGCCCGCTCGCCTCCCTGGTGAACAGCTTGTCGCCGAGTTCCTTGCGCAGATGGGCGATGTGCATGGAGATCGCGGCCTCCGACACGTCCAGGTCCGCGGCCGCGGCCTTGAGTGAACCGCCTCGTACTGTCGCGAGATAGGCCCGCAGCTGTGCCGACGTCACGATGTTTCTCCTGGTCCCGACTGGCCTGCTCCCGGTGGGCCGACCCGGGCGGCTCGTCCGGCTGGATCACTCGACCGGACCGTTCGATCCGGAAACCCGCCACCCCTGGTGACGTCCCGTCCTGCAGGCCTCAACCGTTAGTCACGCTATCCCAGTGATCGCCGCGTTGCCACATCCCGTCCTGGACCTTCTTGGACCTTTCGAAAATGATGTGCGCCTCGTGATGTCCGGACGCGGCCCAGGAGTTGACCTGGTGCGGGAGTGGCGCGCGGGGGAGGAGCGGGCGGTCGGTATCGGCCGGCGGGTCCCGCCGCCAGGAGGCCGGTCCTGCCTCCGGACGGTGGCCGCCGCCGGTGCCGCGCCCGAGGGGCGTGACAGTGGATTGAAAAAGTCTTCAATTGGTGACATGCTGCTTCGGATGATCCTCGTGACGTGGCGAGTCGTGCCGGGCGACCGGCGGTCGGGTCCGGGCATGCGGAGCGCGAGGAGGCGGACGAGTGGACGAGTTCACCGAGGCCGTGCTGGCACGGGTGGGTGCGGCGCGCAGGGATGTGCTGGACGCCGTGGCCGCCCATGACGCGCGTGCGATCGCGCTGGCCGTGGACGAGCTGGAGGAGGGGCTGCGCGTGGCCAGGACCCACGGCATCGACGTGCGGGACGCGGCGTCCGGTGCGGACGAGGGGCGAAGGGGTTGAGGGCGTTGCCGGTTCCGTTGTACCAGGCCAAGGCCGAGTTCTTCAGGATGTTGGGGCATCCGGTGCGCATCCGCGTGCTGGAGCTGTTGCAGGACGGGCCGCTCCCGGTCCGCGAGTTGCTGGCGGAGATCCAGGTCGAGCGCTCCAACCTGTCCCAGCAGCTGGCGGTGTTGCGCCGCTCGGGCATCGTCACCTCCGTCCGCGAGGGTGACACGGTCGTGTACGCGCTCGCGGGGCCCGATGTGGCGGACCTGCTCAAGGCGGCGCGGCGGATTCTCACGGAGATGCTGGCCGGCCAGCAGGATCTGCTGACCGAGTTGCGGGACGCCGATCGCGAGGCGGTGGCGGGACCGTGAGCGGAGCCGCGGACGAAGAGGCGGCGCCCGAGGCGTCGACCGGGGCGCCCGCAGGGAAACCCGCCAAGGAGTTCGACCTGGAGCGGTGGAAGCAACGCGGTGTGATGTGGCGTCTGTTCATCTACATCGGGGTCACGCACCTCTTCGCGGGTTTCATCTGGCTCCTGTTCTATGTGGGAGACCACGCGCCGAAGTGAGCCGGTGCCGCTTCCCGTCGCCGTCCGGGACCTGGTGAACGTCTGCGGGGGTGCGTTGCGAGCGCGGCCCCCGGGGCGATGTCCTGCGCCGAGTGGAAAACGTGCCGCTCCGCAGTCGAACGCGGCATGCGAGGAGTTGGCCGTGGCGCCCGAGCCGGTGTGCTCTCCGCGCCCGGGACTCGTACCGGACGGTGGGAGCCGGCGCGCCGGCTGAAGTGCCGCCGACGGATGGCGACGGTGCGCCTGCGGGTGCCCGAGCCTCCGTCCGGGGCGCGGTCGGATCGATGACGTCCGGAGAGGCCGGGAGCCGCTCGTCGGCCCGGCATTCGCGACGGGCGGCGCGCGGGCACCGGCCCACTGTGTAAGACGCGTCCCTTCGCGCAAGACGCCTCCCTTCGCTCTCCGAGGGCATCGCCGGACCCGCTCGTGCGGGCGCCGGCCGCACGGCCATGCGCCGACCGCACACGTCCTTGTGCTGACCGCCCGCGCCCGGTGAACGAACGACCCTCGGACCCGTCGACACCGCCGGTGTCCCGCGCCCCTCGCACGCGCATCCCCCCGGGCCCACCGTCGGATCAGTCCGTGGTCCACAGAACCTATGGGTTCGTCTCTTGACAGGTTCTCGTCATGGGCGGAACACTCCGGAGATGGGAGAGCGCTCTCCCAATGCGGCCACCGGTCGCCGCCGAGGCGGCATTCCGCCGGTGGCCCGTTCCCGAGTTCCAGGACAAAGCAGCAGGAGGTCTCCATGGCACGGAGGTCCAGAGTCTTCTCCGGACTGCTCTTATTCACCGCGACGAGCCTGACCGCGATCGGTGTGGCCGACATCGCGACGACGGGAAGCGCGTCGGGGGACAGCGCCGCCGCGACGCACGCGGTACCCGCCGTGCACGCCGCGGCGGACGCGCGGATGGCAGGCATGAAGATGCCCGCCTCCACCCAGGCGTCGGGCGACGATCCGGACGGTGACGGCTACATCATGGCCGACCCGCCGGTCACCGGTGTCACGCCGTCCACCTATGACCCCCCGCACGCGTACTTCCACGAGTTCCAGGCGAAATGCGCCGCCGACCACACACTGCCCGACGACCCGATCGTCTTCCCCGGGCAGCCGGGGAAGTCCCACGACCACACGTTCATGGGCAACACCGGCACCAACGCCGACACGACGACCGCGTCGCTGGACACCGCCGGCACGGCCTGCCTCGCACCGGGCGACAAGTCCGCCTACTGGATGCCGAGTCTGTACAACGGGGATCAGAAGATTCTCCCGGTCGGGCCCCAGACGATCTACTACAAATCCGGTGTCACCGACTACACCAGTGTGCGCCCCTTCCCGAAGGGCCTGCGCTTCGTCGTCGGCGACCCGATGCAGACGCTCGATCAGTTCAAGAACCTGA
This sequence comes from Streptomyces sp. 8L, assembly GCF_020176795.1. Lineage (GTDB taxonomy): Bacteria > Actinomycetota > Actinomycetes > Streptomycetales > Streptomycetaceae > Streptomyces. The sequence goes on along the minus strand of NZ_JAIUKE010000036.1, from coordinate 10,037 downwards.
AGGGCACGGTCGAAGGCTGGGAGTGCGGGACGTCGTACAAGAACTTCGACTTCCCCGCCACCTGCCCCACCTCGCCGGACACCCAGCTCAACCTCCGGCTCCAGGCGCCGAGTTGCTGGGACGGCCTGCACCTGGACACGCCGGATCACAAGAGCCACATGGCCTATCCGGTGGCCACGGGCAATAACCAAAACGTCTGCCCGGACGACCACCCCGTCGCGCTGCCGATGATCGAGTTCAAGATGGCGTGGCCGGTCAACGGCGACATGTCGCAGGTCAGACTGTCCAGTGGCACGGGACACTCGTTCCACTACGACTTCTTCGACGGCTGGGACGACGCCACGCTCGCCGCCATGGTCACACACTGTGTCAACGGGGGCCTGCAGTGCGATGCCCACGGCTACGACGAGACCCAGCCGGAGAAGGGCGCTGTTCTGGACGACGACTATGTGCTCAAGTAGGCCGCTCGATGCGCCGGTCGGCCGGTGAGTCGAAGGGGCCGTCGGTCGTCACCGCCCGTCGGTCCGCCGGCTCATAGCTCCACCGGCTCGCAGCTCCGCCAGGTCGCAGCTCCGACGGCTCGCGGGTCCGCCGGGTCGCTGGACCCGTGGGGCCTGTGAGCCCGGAGCGCTCGCGCGCCTCCTGCCGGTCGATTGCCGGTCGACGCGGTCAGCGGTGGCGAGGTCGCGGTCGTACGGCCCTCCCGCGGCGACCGCCCCCCCGCTACCGTGCGTCAGGCGTAGGCGGGCGGTGTGCGGCCCCGCGAACTCGTCGGCCACTCCGCGCACGTGACGTTCCACGATCACTGCTCGCGGCAGCGAGCCGGCGCTCCACGCCACCGTTCGCTTCCATTCCCCCCACCCCCCACAGGCTTCTGAAGCCGAGGAGAACACGATGTATCGACCCCCCGTCCGGGCCGTCCGGCCCGCCGGAGCGAAGCGCGCCGTCGTGCCGCTCGCAGCAGCCGCCCTGCTGGCCGGGGCCCAGGTCGGCCGCGGGCCCGGATCGCTCGCGTGCCCGGGTCAGCGGCGGGCCCGGGTCAGTCGTGCGGGGCCCAGTAGTCCAGCAGCCGTCCTGCCCCGTGCTCGACGGTCTTCCAGCTGCCCTCGAAACCCACCACGGCGAACGCCGCCGTGGGGAACCCGCCCTGCGTCATCCGCGCCATCGCATCGCCCTCCGCGCCGGCCGAGAGCACGTCCGCCAGTGCGTGCATGCCGGGGTTGTGTCCGATCAGGAGCAGATCGGCGACGTCGTCCGGCGTCTCGTTCACCAGCGCGAGGAGGTCACCCAGCGTCGCCTCGTACATCCGCTCCTCGTACACCGTCTTCGGGCGGTGCGGCAGCTCGTGCACCGCGATCTTCCAGGTCTCCCGGGTGCGCACGGCGGTGGAGCAGAGAGCCAGGTCGAAACCGATGCCGGTGTCCGCGAGCCTGCGCCCGCTCGTCGCGGCCTCCGTACGGCCCCGCTCGGCCAGCGGCCGTTCATGGTCGGACACCTGGGGCCAGTCGGCCTTCGCATGGCGGAGGAGAACGATCCTGCGTGGTGTGTCGGCGCTCATGCACACCAGCTTCGCATGAAATGCGCCCCCGGGCGCTGGGTGTTGATGTCCCCGCGAGGGCTGCCGGACGGCTACGGGAACAGCACGAGCTGTATCTCCCGCAGCAGCCGGGCGAGCATGTCGCCACCGTCCGCCGCATGCGCCTGGGACGGGCTCCCCACCACGGTCAGGAGGGCGAAGAAGGCGGTCGCGGGAAGCACGACGGCCCACCACGGCAGCCTGAGGTACGCCCGCGACGCACCGGCCGCACCAACCGCTCCGACCGAACCTGCTGTGCCGCCCGCACCGCCCGTGCTCCGGCGACGGGACCGGGTCCGCACCGACATGACCGCCTCCGTGGGTCGTCCGCTGTTCGACAATTCCTGTCACGGAAAAACCTACGGAGCGTGCGGCGCCTTTCCCATCCGGTGTTCCACCCACTGGCCCCTGACCCTGGCCCCCTAGGGGACAGGGGGGCCAGCACCACCCCCGCCCGCGGAAGCGCGCCGCCGGGCCGTCCCACCGGCCTCCCGCGGCCCGCCGGGCTCGCACAGTGCCACCGGGTCAGCACACCACAGCGCCACGGACTCACCGGGTCAGCGGCTCACCGGGGCACCAGGTCGGCGCGGAACGACGACCGTGCCGAAACGATGGTCACGGCGACGCGATGGTCGCGACGATGGCGATGACAGCGAGGATGCCGAAGATCGCGCCGAAGACGTAGAGCAGCTTGCGCTGCCCGTTCTGGGGTGAGGGTTCCAGGACTGGCATGCGCTCAGTCTCCCACCCCGGCCTCACTCTCGATCGTCCGGTCCCGCCCGGCGAGCCACCCCACCGCCATCTGCGGCAGCAGCAGGCCCGCCATGAGCGCGAGCGGCCAGGTCCAGCCGCCCGTGTGCTGGTAGAGGACGCCCACGAGCAGCGGCCCGGGTATGGAGATCAGATAGCCGGTGCTCTGCGCGAACGCCGACAGCCGCACGACCCCCGCCCCGGTGCTGGAACGCATCCCGATCATGGTCAGGGCCAGCGGGAACGAGCAGTTGGACACCCCCAGCAGCACGGCCCACACCCAGGCGCCGCCCACCGGCGCGGCGTACAGCCCGCCGAAGGCGATCAGGCCGCAGACGCCGAGACCGATCACCATGGGTCCCTGGTGGCGCAGGCGTGTGGCGAGGCCCGGTATGAGGAACGCCAGCGGTACGCCCATCACCATGATCACCGCGAGCAGCACGCCCGCGGTGTCGGCGGACACTCCGGCGTCCCGGAAGCGCTGGGACATCCAGCCCATGGTGATGTAGGCGCCGGTGGCCTGGAGGCCGAAGAAGACCGCGAGCGCCCAGGCGGTCCGGCTGCGCAGGAGGCTGGGGAGGCCCGCCTCGGCCGCCTCCTCCCCCGGCGGTCCGACCCGCCCGGCCGCCGGGCCGCCGGCCGCGCCCCCCCGCGCCGCCCGCGCCGCGCGGGCCGGCGCCCCCCCCCCCCGCCGGGGGGGGGGGGCCCGGCGCCCGCCCCGCCCGCCCCTCGAACCCGCTGCGGTCCCTGACGAGGAACAGCCAGGGCACCAGGGCCACCGCCCCCAGCAGCGCCCAGACCGCGAGGCCGGTGCGCCAGCTGCCGCCGAGCGCGTCCGTCAGCGGTACCGCCGCCGCGGCGGCGACGGCGGTACCGAGCGAGACGGCCATCGAGTAGAGGCCGGTCATGGTGCCGACGCGGTCCGGGAAGTACCGCTTGACGATGACCGGCATCAGCACGTTGCTGACGGCGATGCCGGCCAGCGCCAGCGCGCTCGCCGCCAGGAACGGCACGGTGCTCGGGACGTACGGCCTGATCAGCAGGCCGGCCGTGACGGCGGCGAGGCCCGCGCAGACGACCGCGCCGGGGCCGAGGCGGCGGGCGAGCCGGGGCGCGGCGAAGCCGAACACCGCGAAGCAGAACGGAGGCACCGAGGTCAGCACCCCGGCGACGCTGCCGCTCATGTGCAGACCGTCGCGGACCTCTTCGAGCAGGGAGCCGAGGCTGCCGATCGCGGGCCTGAGGTTCAGCGCGGCGAGGAACATGCTGACCGCCACGAACGGGGACACCCACGCGGCCCGTCCGCCCGAGGGCCGGCGCCCCGGCAGGCCGGGCGGGACGGAGAGGGCCCCGGCCTCCTCGGCGTCCTCTCCGGCGGCGATGTCCGCGGCGATGGCCGCTTTCAGGGTCTCGGGGGCCTTCGCGGCCCTCGGGGCCCGTGCGGTTGCCTCCATGGCCTTCGCGGTCCGCGCGGCGCGGGTCGGGGGGTCGGCGTCGTCCATCATGGCACTATCATAGAATCATGGGATGATTGGTTGTCCACCTCCTGTGAGACAGCCCGTATGAGACAGCTCCCGTGCGACACCCCCGTGACACAGACCCCGTGCGACAGCTCCCATGAGATGAGGAACCATGCCGCTGTCCGTCCCCCGGCGCTCCGCGCTCTCCGACCAGGTGATCGCCCAGCTGCGGAACCAGATCGCCTCGGGCGAGTGGCCGGTCGGCTCCCGCATCCCGACCGAACCGGAACTGGCCGAGCAGCTCGGCGTCGCCCGCAACACCGTCCGGGAGGCGGTCCGCGCTCTCGCCCACACCGGACTGCTGGACATCCGGCAGGGCTCGGGCACGTACGTCGTCGCGACCAGTGAGCTCGCCGGGGTGATGCACCGCAGGTTCGCCGGGGTCGACCCGGTCCAGGTGGCGGAGGCGCGCGCGGCCCTGGAGTCGTCGGCGGCGCGGCTGGCGGCGGAGCGCCGCACGGAGCGCGACCTGCGGCAGCTGGAGGTGCTCCTGGACCGGCGCGCGAGCGCGTGGCACGCGGTGGACCTGGAGGGCTTCGTCGCCGCCGACACGGCGCTGCACCTGGCGGTGGTGTCCGCCGCGCACAACGACGTCCTGACGGCGCTCTGCGCCGACCTCGGCGACCTCGTACGCGAGCTGCTGCGCGACCGGGTGAGGGACGCGCCCGGGCCCGACGGGCTGATGGACCACGACCGGCTGGTGGAGGCCCTTCGGGCCGGGGACGGGGACACGGCGGCGGCGGAGGCCGCGAGCCACGCGCTCAGCTGCCCGCCGGAGGCGGCGCGGGCGCGCGGGTGACGGGGGCGCGCTTCTCCGGAACACGCCCGGGGGACGCCTGCGGGGCGGGTGCACTGCGGACGGGCTCGTGGCTGACCCACACCGAGGCGATCTCTTTCCAGCACCGCTCGGCGATCCGCGCGTAACCGGCGGCGGGGATGTCGGCGGGCGCGCTGTCCGCGTCGATGTCCCACCATCGCGCGCATTCGACGTGGAGCCGGACGCGGTCGGTCGCGGGGTCGGGGTTGTGGCAGTAGGCGATGACGTGCGAACCGGTGACCCGGATACGGCAGGTGGCGGGGCCCGCGGGCCCGGTGGGACCGGCCGGCCCGGCGAGTACGTCGGTGCCGGAGCGGTTCGAGCTGTCGGAGCGGGTCGGGCCGTCCGAGCTGTCGGAGCGCGTCGGGCCGTCCGACCGGGCCGACGGGTGTACGGGCTCCGCGGCGCGGCCCTGCCCGGCACCGCGCGCCGGTGCGAAGGCCTCCGTCCTCCGGGGTGTCCGCGTCTCCTGGGCCGCTGTGAACCCCGCGGCGATCAGTACGGCTGTGGTGAGAGCTGCTGTCCTGCGGTGGCGCACACGCATGAAGCCCGGCACCTCCTGCCCGCCCCGAGCGGAAGGATCATCCGTCGGTTCAAGTCTGGGGGGAGGTGCCGGGCTTTTCGAGTCGAACGGTCACGGCCCGTAAGGACACGCGGCCCGAGGAGGGCCCCGGCGCGCTGCCGCTGTCAGGCGCCCATCATGTGCACGCCGCCGTCGACGTGGACGATCTCGCCCGTCGTACGCGGGAAGAAGTCCGACAGGAGGGCGACGATGCCGCGGCCCGCCGGCTCCGGGTCGGAGAGCTCCCAGCCGATAGGGGCGCGGTGGTTCCAGACGTCCGCGAGGTCGCTGAACCCGGGGATGGACTTGGCGGCCATCGATCCGAGCGGGCCCGCGGAGATCAGGTTGCAGCGGATGTTCTTCGCGCCGAGGTCGCGCGCCAGGTAGCGGCTGGTGGACTCCAGAGCGGCCTTGGCGACGCCCATCCAGTCGTACTTGGGCCACGCCACCTGTGCGTCGAAGGTGAGGCCGACGACGGAGCCGCCGCGCTGCTCCATGAGCGGCAGGCAGGCCATGGTGAGGGACTTCAGCGAGTAGGCGGACACCTGGACGGCGGTGGCCACGTCGTCCCACTCGGCGCCGAGGAAGTTGAAGACGCCCTGCGGGCCGAACGCGATGGAGTGCACGACGCCGTCGAGGCTCGCGTCCTCGCCGAGGTGCTCGCGCACCCGCCCTTCGAGGGCGTCCAGGTGCTCCTGGTTGGTGACGTCCAGCTCGATGACGGGCGCGGGCTTGGGCAGCCGCCGGGAGATGCGCTCGACCAGGGAGAGCCGGCCGAAACCGGTCAGGATGACCTCGGCGCCCTCCTCCTGCGCGACCTTGGCGGCCTGGAACGCGATGGACGCCTCGGTGAGCACACCGGTCACGAGGATGCGCTTGCCTGCCAGGATTCCACTCATGTGATCAGTGACCCATGCCCAATCCGCCGTCAACGGGAATGACGGCTCCAGTGATGTACGAGGCGTCCTCGGACGCGAGGAAGCGCACGGTGCCGGCGATCTCCTCGGCGAGCCCGAAGCGCTTGAGCGGCACCTGCCCGAGGACGGCGTCGCGCTGATCGTCGCCGAGCACCGCGGTCATGTCCGACTCGACGAAGCCCGGTGCCACGACGTTGAACGTGATGTTCCGGGAGCCGAGCTCCCGCGCGAGCGACCGCGCGAACCCCACAAGTCCGGCCTTGGAAGCGGCGTAGTTGGCCTGACCCGGATTGCCCAGCAGTCCGACGGCGGAGGAGATCAGCACGACACGGCCCTTCTTGGCCCGCAGCATGCCCCGGTTGGCGCGCTTGACCACGCGGAAGGCGCCGGTGAGGTTGGTGTCGACGACGGACGTGAAGTCCTCCTCCGACATGCGCATGAGCAACTGGTCCTTGGTGATGCCGGCGTTGGCCACGAGCACCTCGACGGGACCGTGCTTCTCCTCGATCTCCTTGTACGCCTGCTCCACCTGCTCGGAGTCCGTGATGTCGCAGCGTACGGCCAGCACACCCAGCGAGGTGAGCTCCTCGGGCGGTTCACCCGACCGGCAGGTGATGGCGACCTTGTCGCCGCCCGTCGCGAAGGCGCGGGCGATGGCGAGGCCGATGCCCCGGTTTCCTCCGGTGACGAGAACCGAGCGGCTCAACGGATCACCCTTTCCCTAGCTGTGTGCATACCCCGGAAACCTACCCGCAGCGCCGTTCGCGGCGGGGATCGGCCCCCGACAGGGCCCGGGGACCCGCACTGTCGGGTCCCTACAGTCGCGGCCCGGCGCCGGCGCCGCGGACGAGCGGTGACTGTCGGAGCCGCGTGGTTCACTGCGGGTTGACGATGACGTACCGAGTCCGGGGAGTGGCCGCTGTGCGCCATGAGGTAGATCAGTCGTTCCTTGAGCTGCCGTTGCGGGCGCTCGCGGATGCCGCCCTCGCGCGGGCGCGGGCGCTCGGGGCGGAGCACGCCGACTTCCGCTTCGAGCGGGTGCGGTACGCGTCCTGGCGGCTGCGGGACGCGAAGCCCGCCGGCTCGTCGGACTCCACCGACCTCGGGTACGCGGTGCGGGTCGTGCACGGCGGCGCCTGGGGGTTCGCGTCCGGCGTCGACCGGACGATGGACGCGGCGGCGCGCGTCGCCTCGCAGGCGGTCGCGATGGCGAAGCTGTCCGCGCAGGTCCTGCGCGCGTCCGGGGAGGCGGGCCGGCCGGTGGCGCTCGCGGACGAGCCGGTCCACGCGGAGCGGACGTGGGTGTCGGCGTACGAGGTCGACCCGTTCGCGGTACCGGACGGGGAGAAGACGGGGCTGCTGGCCGAGTGGAGCGCGCGGCTGCTGCGCGCGGACGGCGTGGCGCATGTGGACGCCTCGCTGATGACCGTGCACGAGAACAAGTTCTACGCGGACACCGCGGGTACGGTCACCACGCAGCAGCGGGTGCGGCTGCACCCCGTGCTGACGGCCGTCGCGGTGGACGGCGAGAGCGGCGAGTTCGAGTCGATGCGGACGCTGGCGCCGCCGGTCGGGCGCGGCTGGGAGTACCTGACGGGCACGGGCTGGGACTGGGACGGCGAGCTGGAGCGCATCCCCGGCCTGCTGGCCGAGAAGATGCGCGCTCCGAGCGTCGCGGCCGGCTCGTACGACCTGGTGGTCGACCCGTCCAACCTGTGGCTGACGATCCACGAGTCCATCGGCCACGCGACGGAGCTGGACCGCGCGCTCGGCTTCGAGGCGGCGTACGCGGGCACCTCGTTCGCCACGTTCGACCAGCTGGGCACGTTGCGCTACGGCTCGCCCGTGATGAACGTGACGGGCGACCGCACCGCCGAGCACGGCCTCGCCACGATCGGGTACGACGACGAGGGTGTCGAGGCCCAGTCGTGGGACCTCGTCAAGGACGGCACCCTCGTCGGCTACCAGCTGGACCGCGGGATCGCGCGGCTGGCGGGCTTCGAGCGGTCCAACGGCTGCGCGTACGCCGACTCCCCCGGCCATGTCCCCGTCCAGCGGATGGCCAACGTGTCGCTGCGGCCCGACCCGGCCGGCCTGTCCACGGAGGACCTGATCTCCGGCGTGGAGAACGGCATCTACGTGGTGGGCGACCGGTCCTGGTCGATCGACATGCAGCGGTACAACTTCCAGTTCACCGCGCAGCGGTTCTTCCGCATCGAGAACGGCCGGCTGGCGGGCCAGCTGCGGGACGTGGCCTACCAGGCGACGACGACGGACTTCTGGGGCTCGATGGAGGCCGTCGGCGGCCCGTCGACCTATGTGCTGGGCGGCGCGTTCAACTGCGGCAAGGCGCAGCCGGGCCAGGTGGCGTCCGTGTCGCACGGCTGTCCTTCCGCGCTGTTCCGCGGGGTCAACATCCTCAACACCACGCAGGAGGCAGGGCGATGAGCGCCGTCAGTGAACCGCACGAGATCGTCGAGCGCGCCCTCGGCCTGTCGGCCGCCGACGGCTGCGTCGTCATCGCGGACGAGCACTCCTCGGCCAATCTGCGCTGGGCGGGCAACGCGCTCACCACGAACGGTGTGACGCGGGGCCGCACCCTCACCGTCATCGCCACCGTCGGCGGGGCGCGGGGCACCGCCGCGGGGGTGGTGTCCAGGTCGGCCGTCACGGCCGAGGACCTGGAGCCCCTCGTACGGGCCGCGGAGGCGGCGGCGCGGAGCGCGGAGCCCGCCGACGACGCGCGCCCGCTGATCGACGTCCCCGAGGTGTCCGACGACTTCACGGGCGCCCCCGGTGAGACGTCGTCGGGGGTGTTCGCGGACTTCGCGCCCGCGCTCGGCGAGTCCTTCGCCCGGGCCCGCGCGGGCGGCCGGGAACTGTACGGGTTCGCGCACCACGAGCTGACGTCCACCTATCTCGGCACCTCCACGGGTGTGCGGCTGCGCTACGACCAGCCCAACGGCACCCTGGAGCTGAACGCGAAGTCCCACGGGCGTACGCGCTCCGCCTGGGCGGGCCGCGCCACCCGCGACTTCAAGGACGTCGATCCGCTCGCGCTCGACGAGGACCTCGCGCGCCGCCTGGCCTGGGCCGGACGGAAGGTGGAGCTGCCGGCCGGCCGGTACGAGACGCTGCTGCCGCCCACAGCCGTCGCCGACCTGCTGATCTACCAGCTGTGGTCGTCGGCGGCCCGGGACGCCGCGGAGGGCCGTACGGTCTTCTCCCGGCCCGGCGGCGGCACCCGCGTCGGCGAGCGGCTGTCCCAGCTGCCGCTGACGCTGCGCAGCGACCCGGACGAGCCGGGCCTGGAGTGCGCCCCGTTCGTGATCGCGCACGCGTCCGGGGACGATTCGTCCGTCTTCGACAACGGCCTGCCCTTGACGGCGACGAACTGGATCAGGGACGGCCGCCTCGACCGGCTGGTCACCACCCGGCAGAGCGCGGAGCTGACGGGCCTGCCGGTGGCACCGGCCATCGGCAACCTCGTGCTGGACGGCCTCGGCGAGGGCATGGGCGAGCGCTCGCTGGACGAGATGGTCGCGGTGACGGAGCGCGGTCTGCTGCTCACGTCGCTGTGGTACATCCGCGAGGTGGACCCCGCGAGCCTGCTGCTCACGGGGCTGACCAGGGACGGCGTGTATCTGGTCGAGCACGGCGAGGTCGTCGGTGAGGTGAACAACTTCCGTTTCAACGAGTCTCCGGTCGACCTGCTGGCCAGGGCCGCCGAGGCCGGGCGTACGGAGCGGACGCTGCCGCGCGAGTGGGGCGACTACTTCACCAGGGCGGCGATGCCGGCGCTGCGGATTCCGGACTTCAACATGAGCTCGGTCAGCAAGGGCGTCTGACACCCCGGGCGAGCCCGGTACGGACGGGCAGGGGTACGGGCGGGAGG
>NZ_JAIUKE010000035.1 GCF_020176795.1 Streptomyces sp. 8L | reverse complement strand
CCCGGCGGCCCCCCCCCCCCCCGGGGGGGGGCCGCGCCCCGGGGGGCCGGGCCCGGGGGGGGGCGCCCGCCCCCCCGCCCGCCCCCCCCCCCCCCCCGGTGGCGGGCCCCGGCCGGGGGCCCGGCGCGGGCCCGCGCGGACACCGCTAGCCTCGTGCCATGAGTCGGCCTCTCAGCTTCGTACCGCCCGCCTGCGCGCATGCCCGCACCCTCGAAACCTCGCGCGGCGGCTTCGCCGCGATCGAGGCGCTGCCCGCCGGCGACCCGCTCGGCACCGCTTTGATGCTGCCCGGGTTCACCGGCAGCAAGGAGGACTTCAACTCCCTGCTGGAGCCGGTCCGCGCCGCCGGGTACCGGGTGGTGGCCGTGGACGGGCGCGGCCAGTACGAGTCGGCGCCGCCCGCCGCTCCCGGCGGGTACGCGCAGGCCGAGCTGGCGGCCGACGTCCTGGCGCAGGCCGACGCGCTGGGCGCGCCGGTGCACCTGCTCGGGCACTCCTTCGGCGGGCACGTCGCCCGTGCCGCCGTGCTCCTGGACGCACGCCCGTTCCGTACGCTCACGCTGATGTCGTCGGGCCCCGCGGAGATCTCGCAGGGTGAGCGGGAGCGGGCGAAGCTGCTGATCGACGCGCTCGGAGTGATGACCATGCAGCAGGTGTGGGAGGCCATGTCCGGCATGGAGCCGATGGAGGAGACCCCCGTCGACGGCGCGGACCTGCACCGGCGCTGGCTGGCCACCGACCCGGCGCAGCTGGTGGCGGCGGCCGGGCTGCTGACGGGCGAGCCGGACCGGGTGGACGAGCTGGCGGCCGTACGCCCGCCGCTGCCGGTCCACGTGCTGTCGGGCGACGAGGACGGCATCTGGCCGCCCGTACTGCTGGACGACATGGCGCGGCGCCTGGGCGCGCGGCGCACGGTCGTACCGGACGCGGGGCACTCCCCGAACACGGACCGGCCCGGGGAGACCGCGGCGGCGCTGCTCGCCTTCTGGAAGGACCACCGATAGGGCGCACGCGCTCGCCGGAGCCGTGCCGTGCGCGGGCCGGCACCCCGCGCGGGCGCTCAGTACTGCGACTGCGGGCGCTCAGTACGGGCGCGCTCAGTACTGCGACTGGAGGTGCTGCCAGAACCCGTCGCGCAGCGCCCTGCGCAGCATGGCGTGGCCGCGCAGGGAGCGCTGGAGCAGCCGCTCCGCCTCGATCAGGAGGTCCTGGTCGACGTTGCCCGGCAGGTAGGGGTGGCCGGGCAGCAGTTCGGCCATCGTCTCGCGGCCCCGGTCGACCAGCCAGGTCGCGGCGATCTGGGCGCCGACGAAGCGCACCTCGTCGCGGCTCGGCGGCGGCTCCGCCTCGTGCTCCCAGGTCGTGACGGGCCTGCGGGTCACGAACGGCTTGCAGAAGTCGAGGTCGAACGTGCGCTGGCTGTCGACCTCCCACAGCAGCGGCTCCGCCTGGTTGCGCCCGTCGGCGGCCTCGATGCCCCACAGGTGCACGCGTGCGCCGTAGCCCTGCGCGGCCTCCACGGCCGAGACGAGGTCCTCGTCGCCGCCGACGAGCGCGGCGTCGCTGATGGCCCGGTGCCTGGCGAGCGATTCGAGGTCCGTACGGATCAGCGAGTCGACGCCTTTCTGCTGGTTGTTGGCGTTGAGGTTGCCGAGGCGGACCTTGACGTCGGGGAGTTCGGCGATGGCCTGCTGCTCCGGCGTGTGGATGCGGCGTCGCGCGCCGTCGTACCAGTACACCCGCAGGAGTCTGCTGTCCGCGAAGATCACCCGCGCCTTGTCGATGAACGCCTCGATGAGGCCCTCGGCGTCGAGATCGAAGGAGCGCCGGTCCTCGGTGCCCGCGACCAGCAACCCGGCCGAAGCATAGACGTAACCCGCGTCGACGAAGATGGCATGGGTGGACGGTGTCTTCGCGACCTCGGCGAGCATGCGATGCAGCAGCTCGTTGGTGCGCGCGAGGCGGCGGCCGAGATCCTCGGCGAAGGCGCTGCCGGACACGGTGCCCGGCTCCACGGGGTCGTGCACCGGTACGGTTCCCGCCTCTGACTCGCTTGCCTCGCTCATACCCGGTTCATTCTCCGTGGGCCGCGCCATACCGGCCAGTAGTTAGCTGTCCGAAGGATTTCTTTAGCGTAGGGAATGTTTTCACAGCGCAAGCCGTTGATCTCGATGTATCGATCGACACTTTCGCTGTCATCAACAGTTCTCCAGCAGGAGGATCAGACGAAGGGAGAAGCCTGTGCGCTTCGAGATCACGCGACTCGACGACGTCAACGGCAGCGCCGTGGACAGTACCGTCGTTGACGCAGCCTCCGTCAACCGGATCGTGCAGCAGGCCGCCGCAATGGGCCAGCGCATCTATATCCGGCCGGCCGAGACCCCGGCCTCGTAACTCTTGTCCAGCACTCACTCACCCCTACCGAACCGAAGCATACGGTTCGGTGGAGATGACAGAACCGCGCCCTCCGGAACCGGGGGGCGCGGTTCTGCGTTCGGACCCCGTACAGGCGCTCTGCGCTGAGGTCGTCCGAGGCCGTCCGAGGTCATGGGGGCGCTCCACGCCGAGGTTCCACGTGTTGGCCCCGCAGGCGGGGAGGCGGCGGCTCAGGCGCCCTTCACGACCTGGGTGATGCCGTTGATGATCTGCTGCACGGCGATCGCCGACAGCATCATTCCGGCGAGCCTGGTCACGAGCACGACGCCGCCGTCCTTGATCACGCGGATGATCAGCAGGGAGTACCGCAGGACGAGCCAGAGCACGACGTGCATCGCCGCGATCGCCGCCCACACGGAGACCTGCGCGGTGGCGGTGTGCGCGTGCTGCACGGCCAGGATCACCGAGACGATCGCACCGGGCCCGGCGAGCAGCGGCATGCCGAGGGGGACGAGCGCGGCGTTGACGTCCTTGGTCTGCTTCGGCTCCTCCGTCTTGCCGGTGAGCAGGTCGAGGGCGATCAGGAGCAGCAGGAGACCGCCGGAGATCATCAGGGCGGGCACCGAGATGTGCAGGTAGTCGAGGATCTGCTGTCCGAGCAGGCCGAAGACCGCGATGACGCAGAACGCGACGGCGACCGCCTGCCACGCCATGGCGCGCTGCACCTTGGCGGCGCGGCCCGACGTCAGCGCCAGGAAGATCGGCGTGATCCCCGGCGGGTCCATGATGACGAAAAGGGTGAGGAAGAGGGAGCCGAAAACGGCGAAGTCGAACACGGAAGGGCCTTGCGTCGCGAGGGAACGGGGGGACAGAGGCGCACGCGTACGGACACGGGCGCGGGGTTCCCGCCCCCGGCCGCCGCCCGCCGGGCGGCGGACATCGCGGAACGCGGGAGCGGGCAGCGCGCGCCCGGGACGGGGCGCGTGGGGCTGCGGAGAGCGGAGAGGGAGGGGAAGAGGCGCGGGCCTTCAGAGACCCGGCCCCTTCAGAGATCCGGCCCCATCACGGGGCAGGACTCCAGGGGCTCGGAACTCCAGGGGGCCAGCGCCTCCCGGGCCATTACGCGGGGACGGGACCGCCCGTGCCGGGGACGGGGAAGGCGCCGGTGGAGCGCCGCACGATCTCCGCGTACACCTCGGGGTCCGTGGTGTTCGCGCCGAGCGCGACGTCCTTGCGGCTGCCGTGGTAATCACTCGACCCGGTGACCAGCAGTCCCAGGTCGGCCGCGAGGGAGCGCAGCCGGTCGCGGGTCGCGGCGTCGTGGTCGGTGTGGTCCACCTCGATGCCGTCGAGTCCGGCGGCGGCCAGTCGCGCGATGACGTCCTCGGGGACGGTCCTGCCGCGCTTGACGGCGGCCGGGTGCGCGAAGACGGTGACGCCGCCCGCGGCCTTGACGAGGCGTACCGCCTCGAACGGGTCGCTCTCGTGCTTCGACGCGTACGCGCGTCCGCCGTCCGCCAGCCAGTCCTCGGTGAACGCGTCCGACACGGTGGGCACGACGCCCAGTTCAACGAGCGCGGAGGCGATGTGCGGTCGGCCCACGGAGGCCTCGCCCGCGATCCTGGCGACCTGCTCCCAGGTGACGGGGACGCCGAGCTCCTGGAGCTTGGCGATCATGGCGCGGGCGCGCGGGACGCGGTCGTCGCGCACCAGTTCGCGCTCGCTGAGCAGCGCGGGCTCGGACGGGTCGAAGAGGTACGCGAGCATGTGCATGCTGACGCCGTCGATCCGGCAGGACAGTTCCGCGCCCGTGACCAGGGTGAGCCCCGCGGGCAGCGCGGCGATGGCCTCGGCGTGGCCGCGCGTGCTGTCGTGGTCGGTGAGCGCGACGACGTCGAGCCCGGCGGCCGCGGCGGCCGTGACCAGCTCGGCGGGGGTGTCGGTGCCGTCCGACGCCGAGGAGTGGGTGTGCAGGTCGATACGCACGGTGGCTCCTGGGCTCGTGAGAGGGACGACGGCGGGGCGCGACGGCGGCGGCATGGGCGTGGAGGCCGACCACGACGGCGCCGGCGATCGCGGCAACCCGTCCAGCCTAACGGTCCCCGCGCGCTCTCCCGTCCGGGCGCCCAGGGGAACGGCGCCACTGTCGCCCCGGCGCTACGCCAGCAGCCGGGGCGACAGTGCGCCGCAGGGCAGCAGATCGACCTCGGCCCCCGCGTCCCGCAGGTCGGTGAGGACGAGTTCGTCGTACATCAGGAGCCCTGACTCCTGGGGCCACACCACGGCCCAGAGCCAGAGCCCGAGTGCCTCACCCGCGAAGACGACGCGGTCGTCGGGGGTGCCGGAGACGTGCCACAGGGGGGTGGGCCGGCCCGCCGCCAGGAGTTTGGCATGCGGGGGCTCGTCCACGCGCAGGTACGGGCCGGGGTCGGGGCCCGCGACGCCCCCGTACCGGGCGCCGAGCCCGCCGCCCAGTTCCTCGGCGACGAGCCGCCCCCCGCCCCGGCCCCCCCCGGGGGCCCGGCCGGGGCCCCCCCCCGCGGGGGCCCCCCCCCCCCCCCGGGGGGGGGCCCCGGGGGGGGCGCCCGGGGCCCGG
>NZ_JAIUKE010000034.1:18126-42217 GCF_020176795.1 Streptomyces sp. 8L | reverse complement strand
CCCCGTTCGGGGGGGCCGCGCCCCACGCCCAGTTCCTCGGCGACGAGCAGCAGCTCGCCCGGGCCGCCGAGCGGTCCCGGGCCGGTGCACGCGACGGCGGTGGCCCGGCCGCCGCTGCGGTCGTCGCCCGCGTAGGTGACGCCGGTGAACAGCCAGCCGACGGGGAGGGGCCAGGGCATCCAGACGGGGACCCGGGCCCGGTTCACGGCCACGCCAAGCGCCTCGACGCTCGGCGGGACGACAGCCTGCAACGGGTACACCGCACCGTGCACGTCGCACTGCCAGGAATCGGCGAAGAGGCCTGGTGCCCTGACGCGTCCACCACACTTCGGGCAGCTGGGTTCGCCCCTCATATCCGCCCACGGTCCTCTCCGGCCGACCCCGCGTCAAGGCGATCACCTGACTCCGAGAGGCCCGTGGCGGTCTCAGTCAAGTGGTACAGCCCCGCGCAGTGGGTCACGCAGGTCGGTACCGTGCGACAGCCAGCGCTCCTGGAGCTCCTGTGCGCCCCTCGCACGCTTCCAGGCCGCCTCGTTGGCGGTCATGGGCAGCAGCGGAAGGAACCTCACCGGCTCCATCGGCGCGGACAGGTCCAGGTCCGCCACCAGTCCCCCGCCCTCCGCCACCAGGACGGACGTGAACGGCGCGTCGGGCCAGAGCGGGCCACCGACGTCGAGCGACGCGCCCGGCGCCACCACCACGCCCTCCACCTGCGGCGACGCGGCGAGTACGGCGAGCGGGCGCAGCACCTCGTCGGTGCGGGCACGCCCGGCGCGCAGGGAGAGCAGCAGCTCGGCGCGGGGGCCCTCGACCGGGTCGGCGATCATCGACGTGCTGTCGCTCATCGGGGCTGCCGACATGCCGAGCGTCGCGTAGCGGACGAGCCCGCTCGCGGCGTCCGGGAAGCGGAGCACCTCGATGCGGTCTGCGCCGACGAAGGTGACGGCGGCGCGCGCGTCCGGTTCGCCCAGTGCCGTACGCAATCGCGCTTCTACCAGCGGGAGAATTTCTGCCACCCGGCGAGCATAGATCGCGTAAGGATGGGGCATGACGCAAGATTGGCCTGGTCCCAGCTGTTAGGCTGAGGCGCCGGTCGGGGCAGCAGGCAGAAGCCTGGCTCTCCAGCCCCGTCCCGCACGCGACACGCACGTACGTCATCCCCCACGGGGGACCGACCGGAGGAGGTGGGGCTGCGGTGGATCGAAGTCACCCGGCCAGTACCAGCCGCTCTCCGTACGGCATCACAGCGTTGTGAGCTGAGCCTCGCCCCTTTGACCGGGCACGTCGCGCGACGACGGAACCGCTCCGGTCAATCGCTCCCTGGCTTTCCGTCCGGCGGATGAGCGCACATCATCCCAGCTTGTGTTTTTCACCTGTCGGTAGCGCACTCCGTCATCGCGATCCACCCGGTGCCGCCCGCTTTGCGGACGTAAGAGTCCCGTAGCGGCTACGCCCCCATTCCGGGCTGTGCCACGTGTCGCATGACGGTCTCTGTCGTGAAGGAGCCTGCCATGTCGATGATCCGTGACCTCCGCGCAGCTGTCCGCCCCTCGTTCCGCAGGAACGCCGGGACCTATCGCTCGTACGACAAGACGTACGACGCGTCGCGCGACGCGTCCGCCTCCACCGCAGTCGTCGACTGCGGCGTCTACCGCGACGGCCGCCGCGTGCGCTCCGAGACCTGCGCCACGCCGCACGAGGCGATGCTGCGGGTCCGGGACGAGGGCGGTTTCGCCTGGATCGGGCTGCACGAGCCGACCGAGCAGGAGTTCGCGGGCATCGCGGCCGAGTTCGGGCTCCACCCGCTGGCCGTGGAGGACGCGGTGCACGCGCACCAGCGGCCGAAGCTCGAACCGTACGACGACACCCTCTTCACGGTCTTCAAGACGATCCACTACGTGGACCACGACGTGCTCACGGCGAACAGTGAGGTGGTGGAGACCGGCGAGGTGATGTGCTTCACCGGACGGGACTTCGTCATCACGGTCCGGCACGGCGCGAAGGGCTCGCTGCGCAACCTCCGCCACCGGCTGGAGGACGACCCCGAGCAGCTGGCGCACGGCCCGTCCGCCGTCCTGCACGCGATCGCGGACCACGTCGTGGACGGCTACATGGCGGTCGCGAACTCGATGCAGGACGACATCGACGAGGTCGAGATCGACGTGTTCTCCGAGCCGGCCAAGGGCCAGAAGGCCGGCGACCGGGGCCCGGACGCCCAGCGGATCTACCAGCTCAAGCGGGAGGTGCTGGAGTTCAAGCGTGCCGTGTCACCGCTGCTGCGGCCGATGCAGATGCTGAGCGAGCGTCCGATGCGGCAGGTCGAGCCGGCGATCCAGAAGTACTTCCGCGACGTCGCCGACCACCTCGTCCGGGTGCAGGAGCAGGTCATCGGCTTCGACGAGCTGCTCAACTCCATCCTCCAGGCGAACCTCGCGCAGGCGACCGTCGCGCAGAACGAGGACATGCGCAAGATCACGTCCTGGGCGGCGATCATCGCCGTGCCGACCGCGGTCTGCGGCATCTACGGCATGAACTTCGACCACATGCCGGAGCTGCACTGGAAGTACGGCTATCCGATGGTGCTGGGCGCGATCATCGCGATCTGCCTGGTCATCCACCGGGCGCTGAAGAAGAACGGGTGGCTGTGAGCGCGCGACGTAGGCTGCGGCCATGACGCAGTCGCCGCGGCCCGGGGGGGGGGCCCAGTCGCCGGGGCCCGGCGCGGAGTCCCTGACGGAGTCGCGGGTGGAGTCCCGGATGGAGTCCCGGGTGGTCCGCTTCCTGGTGGAGGAGGCCACGAAGAAGTCGGGCCTCATCTGGGTACGGGGCACGGACCGCGCGCGGCCCCTGTGGCACGTGTGGCTGGACGGCGCCGCGTACGTCGTGGGCGGCGGTCCCGGCGAGCAGCCCCTCCCGGCGGGCCTCACGGACGGGGCGCGCGCCGAGGTGACCGTACCCAGCAAGGACAAGCGGGGTCGGGTCGTGTCCTGGACGGCCGAGATCGGCGAGCTCGCGCCCGGCTCCGGGGAGTGGACGGCGGCGGTGGCCGAGCTGAAGGGCAAGCGGCTCAACGCGCCGGACGGCGAGGCCGCCGTGGAGCGCTGGCGGCGCGAGTGCCGCGTACTGCGCCTCGCGGTGCGCGACGCGCGCGCGGACCTGCCCGCCGCCTCGCTCGCGGCCCGTCCCGTCCCCTCGCCGGCGACGACCAGGGGGCCGCTGCCGCCGGCCTTCGGCCTCCGGCGGCGCCGCAAGGGCTGAGCCCGGCCCTGGCACGGTGTTCCGACCCGGCTCGGCGCCTGGTGCCCCTCACGCTCCGAGCTCCGAGCTCCGAGCTCCGAGCTCCGGGCTCCGGGCTCCGGGCTCCGGGCTCCGGCTAGGTGCGCGGGATCTTGCTGCCGTAGTCCACCGTCTGGTCCTTCGCCGGCGCGGTCAGCGGGAAGTCCTTGCCCCAGTCACCGAGCGTCAGCGTGCCCGCGCCGCCCGCGCGGACCAGCCGCACGGGGTACGGCGTGCCCCGCAGCGAGACGTCGAGCGTGCCGCCTTTCGCGTCGTCGCCGCCCTTGACCTCTATGGTCGGCACGCCGTGCACGGTGGGCCGACCGCCCTTGACCGGTTCGCCGCCGAGGGTGAGCAGCCCGTCGAGGAGCGCCTTCTGGTCGGTGAAGCCGCGCAGTTGCCCGTACGCCGGGTCGCCGGCCGGGACCCGCACGTACTTGCCGCCCAGCTTGTCCGCGATCGCGCCGCCGGAACCGCCGGAACCGCCGGGGCTCGTGGACAGCCCCCGGCCCTGGTCCGACTGGTTCCAGAAAGCCTCCGAGCCCTTGAGGAACAGCGAGTCGCCCACCCGCAGCAGCGAGAACGCCGTCCCACGCGCCGTGACGGAGCCCGAGCCGCCGTCCTTCCCCAGCCGCATGTCGAGCGTGTACGTCTGCCCCCGGGTCACGAGCTCGCCGGTGACCCGTACCGCCGTGGCACCGTCCACCGCGGTGCGCGCCTTCTCCTCGATCTCCCGCGCCGAGAGCTTCCCCACCCCGTTCGTCCCCTCGTCGGGGTCACCCCCCCCCGACAGCGCCGCCGCCAGCCCCGCGCAGAGCGCGACACAGGCCCGGGCACGGCGGAAGGGGCGGCGGCGGGGACGGGGCACGGACACACGGGGCCTTTCGAACGGAACGGAGCCTTCAGCTGTCCTACGGCCGGTCGCGTCCTGGCCGTGAGGCACGTCGCGGACGGGCGCGGGCCCGCGGCAGACCGCAGCGTACCCGCGTCCGCCGGAGCACGCCGGGCGCCCACCGGCTAGCCTGATCACGACCGGGAACACGGGACCGAGGAGGCGTGCGCATGGCTGGAGGCGCCCCCCGGATCTTCGTGTCCCACCTGTCCGGCGTGCCCGTGTTCGACCCCCAGGGCGACCCGGTCGGGCGGCTGCGGGACCTCGTGGCGATGCTGCGCGTCGGCAACCGGCCGCCCCGCCTCGTCGGACTCGTCGTCGAGGTGGCCAGCAGGCGGCGGATCTTCGTGCCGATGACACGCGTCACCGACATCACGTCGGGCCAGATCATCACGACCGGTGTGCTGAACGTGCGCCGTTTCGAGCAGCGCGCCACGGAGCGGCTGGTGTTCGGCGAGATGCTGGACCGCCGGGTGCGGATGGTGGAGGACGGCGCGGAGGTGACCGTCCTGGACGTGGCGGTGCAGCAGCTGCCCGCCCGCCGCGACTGGGAGGTCGCGAAGGTCTTCGTACGGGCCGGGAAGCGCGGCGGCGCGCTGCGGCGGCGCAGGGACGCGTTCACCGCCGACTGGGCGGACGTGACCGGCTTCTCGCTGGAGGAGGAGGGCCAGGGCGCGGAGAACCTCGTCGCGACGTTCGAGACGCTCCGCCCGGTCGAACTCGCCAACGTGCTGCACAACCTGACGGCGAAGCGGCGGGCCGAGGTGGCCGCCGCCCTGGACGACGACCGGCTCGCGGACGTGCTGGAGGAGCTGCCGGACGACGACCAGGTGGAGATCCTCGGCAAGTTGAAGGACGAGCGGGCCGCCGACGTCCTGGAGGCGATGGACCCCGACGACGCCGCCGACCTGCTCTCCGAGCTGCCGGAGGAGGAGAAGGAGCGCCTCCTGGAGCTGATGCAGCCGCACGACGCGGCGGACGTGCGCCGGCTCCTGTCGTACGAGGAGCGCACCGCGGGCGGCCTGATGACGACGGAGCCCATCGTGCTGCGGCCCGACGCGACGGTCGCGGACGCCCTCGCGCGCGTACGGGTGCGGGACCTGTCCCCCGCGCTGGCGGCGCAGGTGTACGTGTGCAGGTCGCCCGAGGACACCCCCACGGGCAAGTACCTGGGCACGGTCCACTTCCAGCGGCTGCTGCGCGAGCCGCCGTTCACGATGGTCGGCGCGGTCGTGGACAGCGACCTGCCGCCGCTCGCGCCCGACACCCCGCTGTCCGCCGTGACCGCGCACCTCGCCGCGTACAACATGGTCTCGGCGGCGGTCGTGGACGCGAGCGGGGCGCTGCTCGGGGCGGTGACCGTGGACGACGTGCTCGACCACCTGCTGCCCGACGACTGGCGGGAGACCGGGTTCCACGGCCTGGAGGGGGCGGCCGCGCGTGACGAGTGACCAGCGCCGGGAGGGCCAGGGCCCCGGCCCGCACGGGGCGACGGCGCTGCGCCGCGACGACGGCCGGCGGGCGCGGGCCGGAGAGCGGCGCGAGGACGGCGGGCGCCGGCGGGTGCGGCTCGACCAGCCGCGCGAGCAGCGCCGCAGGCTGGTGCCCCAGTGGGACCCCGAGGCGTTCGGGCGGCTCTCGGAGCGGGTGGCGCGGTTCCTCGGCACGGGCCGGTTCATCGTCTGGATGACGCTGATCATCATCGTATGGGTGGTGTGGAACATCGCGGCGCCGAAGGGCGTGCGCTTCGACGAGTACCCGTTCATCTTCCTGACGCTGACACTGTCGCTCCAGGCGTCGTACGCGGCGCCGCTGATCCTGCTCGCCCAGAACCGGCAGGACGACCGCGACCGGGTCACCCAGGAGCAGGAACGCAAGCAGAACGAGCGGTCGATCGCGGACACGGAGTACCTGACGCGGGAGATCGCGGCGCTGCGCATGGGCCTCGGGGAGGTCGCGACCCGGGACTGGATCAGGTCGGAGCTCGAGGACCTGGTGCGGGAGCTGGACGAACGCCGTGACGGCCACCGCGCGCCCGGCGGGGACGAGGCGCCACGCGGCGGGGAGGCCCACCGGGGCGCGCCGCGCGACGGCTGAGGGGGGCGCGGGCGCCTTTCGGCGGGCCCGGGCCGGGCGCGGGACCGGCGCGGCGTGGCCCGGGCCGTGCGCGGGACTGGCGGTCCGGACGACGGCCGTGACACCTGTCTCTCCGGGCCTGCGGGCTTTCCAGGAGGGACGCGTGGCGCCGTACCATCTCGGTATGGCTACCGACACGTACGGAACCACCGTCCCCGCGGAAGACGCGGTGCGCGAGGCGCTCTCGACGGTGAACGACCCCGAGATCCACCGGCCGATCACCGAGCTCGGCATGGTCAAATCGGTGGAGATCGCGGACGACGGTGCGGTGGCCGTGACCGTGTACCTGACCGTCTCTGGCTGCCCGCTGCGGGACACCATCACGAACGGCGTCACCGAGGCGGTCTCCCGCGTCGAGGGCGTGACGTCGGTGTCGGTCACGCTGGACGTGATGAGCGACGAGCAGCGCCGTGAGCTGGCGGAGTCGCTGCGCGGCGGCCAGGCCGAGCGCGAGGTGCCGTTCGCGAAGCCGGGATCGCTGACCCGGGTGTACGCGGTCGCCTCCGGCAAGGGCGGCGTCGGCAAGTCGTCGGTGACGGTGAACCTGGCGGCGGCCATGGCGGCGGACGGCCTGAAGGTCGGCGTCGTCGACGCGGACATCTACGGGCACAGCGTGCCGCGCATGCTGGGGGCCGACGGGCGTCCCACCCAGGTCGAGAACATGATCATGCCGCCCTCGGCGCACGGCGTGAAGGTCATCTCGATCGGGATGTTCACACCGGGCAACGCGCCGGTGGTGTGGCGCGGGCCGATGCTGCACCGCGCGCTCCAGCAGTTCCTGGCCGACGTGTACTGGGGCGACCTGGACGTGCTGCTGCTCGACCTGCCGCCCGGCACGGGCGACATCGCGATCTCGGTGGCACAGCTCGTGCCGAACGCGGAGATCCTCGTGGTGACGACGCCTCAGCAGGCCGCGGCCGAGGTCGCGGAGCGCGCGGGGTCCATCGCGGTGCAGACGCACCAGAAGATCGTGGGCGTCGTGGAGAACATGTCGGGCCTGCCCTGCCCGCACTGCGGCGAGATGCTCGACGTCTTCGGCACCGGCGGCGGCAAGCTCGTCGCCGAGGGGCTGACGCGGACCACGGGCGCGGAGGTGCCGGTGCTGGGCGCCATCCCGATCGACGTACGGCTGCGGGAGGGCGGCGACGAGGGCCGCCCGGTCGTCCTGACGGACCCGGACTCCGCGGCAGGCAAGGCGCTGCGCGGCATCGCGGAGCGGCTGGGCGAACGCAAGCGCGGCCTGTCGGGGCTGTCCCTCGGTATCACCCCGCGCAACAAGTTCTGAGCTCCGACGGCCGGGACCCGGGGTTCTGGGGCTTGTGCTGTCCCGGGGCCTGCGGTCCCGGGGCTTGCAGTCCCGGAGCCTGCAACCGCGGGGCCTACGAGGCGGCGCGCTCGGTCGGGCCGCCCCGCGAGGCGCGAAGGACAGTCCTGAACGCGAAGGGGCGCGTGCGACCGGTGGAGGCCGGCGGGCGCGCCCCTTCGGCGTGGATCAGCCCTCGTACGCCCTGAGGTCCTCGATCCGCGCGAACCCGAGGCCGTACGCGCTCATGCCGCGCCCGTAGGCGCCCAGGTGCACCCCGTCGGTCGAGCCCGCCAGCACCCAGCCGTACTCCGACTCGCGGTAGCGGAAGAGGGTGGGCACGCCGTCCACCGGCAGGGAGAGCGAGGACCACTCGGGGCTCTCCAGGTCGTCCGCAAGCTCGAACGCCGTCTCGGTCTGCTGGCTCAGCCAGTCGTCGCGCAGCGTGTGGTCCAGCTGGCCGGGCCAGGTGCAGGAGAGCAGGCCCGAGCCCGCGAGCCAGGCCGCTGAGGACGCCGTCGTGGCGTCCAGCTGGCCCGTACCGTCACCGCTGGTCCTGGCCGGGCTTGCCGCGACCGTGACGACCACGGCGAAGCGCTCTCTGTCCTCCGCGCCCTCGTCACCGCCCTCGGACGCCGCAGGGGACACCGCGGTGTTCTCCGGCCTGATCATCGGCTCCGAGCCGTGCCGCACAGCGCCGTGCTGCACCGTGCCGTCCGCCGCGGCCACCGCCTGCATCAGGGAGCGCGGCCCCGTGTAGGCCGCGTCCAGCCCGTACCAGGGGAAGGTGGCGCGCAGATAACCGTCGACCGGTCTCGACGGTTCCACCATGCCCCGTCTCTCAGGCTTGTCGGCCTTGTCGGAAACCTCGTCGGTCCCCGCCTGACTGGTCGTCTCCATCGGTCCGGCCCGCCTCCTCGATCTGCCCAGGGTCCGGAACTCACGCCTGCCGGACAGATGGAGGATAGCCATCCCGTCCCCGCGGGGCGGGACAGGCGGTGCTCAGGTGGCGTCCGCGTCGAACGGCGGGTGGTCGTCGCCGCCCGTCTCCGGACGCTTTTTGAGCAGGTCGGGGGTGGTGGAACCGGTGGTGCCCGAGCCGTTCGCGGCCGCGACCTGCGCGGCCCCGGCCGTGTCGCGGCCGTGCACGGCGTCGGCGACCTCGGCCATCTCCTTCTTCAGGTCGCTGACCTCACCGAAGTCCTTCTTCAGGTCGGCGACGTCGGAGATCTCCTTGCGCAGGTCGAGACTGCTGCGGATCTCCTTGAAGTCGTCGTTCTCAAGGAGCTGCTTGCGGACGAAGGTCTTCGGGTTGAGGTCCTCGAAGTCGAAGTCCTTGAACTCAGGGCCGAGCTCGGACCTGATGTCCTGCTTGGCGTTGTCGGAGAACTCCCGGACCTTGCGGATGAACCGCGCGGTGTCCTGGATGACCTTCGGCAGCTTCTCCGGACCGAAGACGATCACGGCCAGGATCACGAGGGCGAGGATCTCCAGAGGACCAATGTCGTTGAACACCTTGCAGCTCCTTGGGCTCTCCGTGCCGGCGGGGGACGGGCAGGGGTCCGTCCTGAGTCCGCGGTGGGGTCAAGGTCCGGGCCGTTACACGGTACCCGCACCCCCTGGCCGCGCGGTACCTCCCCGGCCCCTTCACATCCCGTCGGCGGAGCCGAGCGTCACTCCGAGCGTCCGGCCGGTGCCCGCGCGGCGAACGGTGAGGGTCGGGCGGTCGCCCGGCCGGTGCACGTGACCGATGTCTCACCGCCGCCGCCCGCGGGCGCGACGCCATGGTTGTTCGTCAGGATGTGCCCGTGCGCCGCCGTCCGGCCGCCCGGGTACGGGCTCCGGGCGGGGCGTGTCGGACGCGAAGGCTCCGTGCGCGAGTGTCATGCGCCCCCGGGGGCACCCTGGCGAGGATTCAACCGGTCCGGGACCAACCAGGTCCGGGACGGCTCCGGTCAGCGGGAGCCGGACAGGGGGCTGGGCCCCGCGAGCAGCTCAGGCCGCGGTGTGCCCGCGTGTGCGCCGGAGGCGGCGGCACCGCTGCTCTGCCCGGGCGTCGGGGCGGCGGTGGCGGACGCGGCGCCCGGGTCCGCCCCCATGGCCTGTGCCGAGCCCGTGGCGCTCGCCAGCGGGCTGGGCGGCGCGCTGTTGACCATGTCCGCGGGGAACGCGGACGTAGGGAAAGCGGACGCGGGGAACGGGGTGGCCTGAAGCGAGGGTGTGGCGAAGGACGGCGCCGCGAACGCCCGCGCGGAGAGCACGGAGGCTCCGGCCGGGGCGGAGAGGGCCGACAGGGCCGGCAGGTTCCGCGCCTGGAGCGTGCCGGGCGCGGCGACCACCCTGGCCGAGGAGCCGGACCTGGGCAGCAGGCCGCCTCCGCCGCCGAAGCCGCTGTTCCTGCGGCCCGCCTCGGCGGTCGTGGACTGGCCCGCCGCACGCAGCGGGATCACATTGCCCCGCGGTGAGTCCTGGGAGGCGCCGAGAGGCAGCGCCCCGCCCAGCGCCATCGCGGCGAGGGAGACCGCGCTCGCGGCGGCGAACGCGAAGCGCTTGCCGCGCCAGGGCGAGGTGCGCTCCGCCTCGGGCCTGCCCGCCCGGTGGACCGGGAAGACCGAGGCGCCGTGCGCCCCCGCGTAGCCGAAGCTGTCCATGAGCGTGCCCATGTCGTCGGACGCGTCGAACACGCCGTGCCCGAAGGGCTCGTGGCCGAGGCCGCGGCGGCCGAACGGCCCCTGTCCCTCGTCGTCGCCCGGCGGCTTCGAACCGCCCGCGGGCAGGCTCTGGAGCCGGGCGAGGAACCCCTCCGACGGGGGCGGCGGCGCCACTTCGGCGAAGAAGGTCTTCAGCCGGCGCTGGCAGTCCGCCTCGGACTTGCACCGGGCACACGTCGCCAGGTGCGCGAGGACCCGCTCGCGCTCGTCATGGCCCAGCTCTCCGTCCACCAGGGCGGCGAGCCGGTCACCCAGATGGTGCTCCGAGGGTGTCGGGCTCGTCGCACTCACGCCGTCCCGCCCTCCCCGGCCACGCTGACCCCGGCGACGCCCACGAACGGACGGTGCTCGGCGGCGCGTGCCTCGGGAGAACGGTGCTGGAGCGCCTTGCGCAGGTGCGAGCGGCCCCGGTGAATCCTGCTGCGCACCGTGCCGAGCTTGACTCCGAGCGTCGCGGCGATCTCCTCGTACGACAGCCCCTCGATGTCGCACAGCACGACGGCCGCGCGGAACTCGGGCGCGAGCGTGTCGAGCGCCTGCTGCACGTCCGCGTCGAAGTGGGTGTCGTGGAAGGCCTGCTGGGGCGAGGGCTCGCGGCTCGCGAGGCGCTCCGCCGCGTCGTCGCCGAGGGCGTCGAAGCGGATGCGCTGCTTGCGGCGGACCATGTCGAGGAAGAGGTTCGTGGTGATGCGGTGCAGCCAGCCCTCGAAGGTGCCGGGCGTGTAGGTGGACAGGGAGCGGAAGACCCGGACGAAGACCTCCTGGGTCAGGTCCTCCGCGTCGTGCTGGTTGCCCGTGAGGCGGTAGGCCAGGCGGTAGACGCGTCCGCTGTGCGTGCTGACGATCTCCTCCCAGGTGGGAGGCGTCCACGCCGGCGACTCCGCATCGGAGGCGAAGGTCGCGGTGACCGCGGAGTGGGTGGAGCGGGAACGGTCAGCAGTGTCGGTCACGGATTTCGGCTCACCTGCCGACCCGGGGAAGCGCACGAGCACTCCCCTGAGATCCACAGTCGCGGCCGCACCTCCCCTGTCGGCTCTGGTGGTGTCCAGTAGAGCCCCTACCATAGCCACCTCGCCCGTTAGCTCCGGATAAGAATCTTTACGCGAATTTGGGAGCCGGGCTCACCACGGCTCTCCGACCCCGCCCGCGGTGGCCGTCGTCTCGGCCACGCGCTTACTCCCCACTTAACGTCCGGTCCCATCAGCGGGTTCCCGGGCCCAGCGGATACAGTCACGGTTGGGCCGACACCGGGGGACAAGGAGAGGGCCATTACCGCCAACCGGCAGACGAGCTGGGCGTTCGCCGACGCCTTTGTCGCCGAGGACGAGGCACTTCGCTGGGCCCGCGAGCGGGCCAGGGAAAGTGGACTCCGCCCGGTGTCACCGGGCACCGGCTCGACGCTGCGGCTGCTCGCCGCCACGGTGGACGCGAAGGCCGTCGCCGAGATCGGCACCGGCACCGGTGTCTCCGGCATCCACCTGCTGCGGGGCATGCGCCCCGACGGCGTCCTGACCACGGTGGACGTCGATCCGGAGAGGCAGCAGTTCGCCCGGCAGGCGTTCCGCGCGGCGGGCTTCACCGGCAACAGGGCCCGCTTCATCCCCGGGCACGCGCTGGATGTGCTGCCGCGACTCGCGGACGGCGGGTACGACATCGTCTTCTGCGACGGCGACCGGCTGGAGAGCCTGGACTATCTGGCTGAATCGTTGCGCCTGCTGCGGGCCGGCGGCCTCGTGTGCTTCGAGGGCGTCTTCGCGGGCGGCCGCACGGTGGAGTCCGCGGTGCAACCCACCGAGGTGCTCAGGCTGCGGGAGCTGCTGCGCGCGGTGCGCGAGAGCGAGGAGCTGGTCCCGTCGCTGCTGCCGGTCGGCGACGGGCTCCTGTGCGCGGTACGCAGGGCGCCGCACACCGGGGCGTAGCGACGCGGGACGTCCATCCAGGTCGCGCCTTCGCGCGGGGTCGGCGTCTCGGTACGTGTGCACGCGGCGGCGGCGCCCCCGGCGGTACGGGGTCCGGGCCGTGCGCCGCCGGCGCCGCCAGGGCCCGGGCGGCACACCGCCCCGGCACGGATGATGCTCGTCCGTACCGGGGCAGCGGCGGTGTCTGACCGGGGTGACCCCCCACTGGAGGCCCCGCACCGAGGGCCCCTGGAGGGGAGAGCGTCGAGCGTCCCGCTCAGCCGACGACCTTCTTCAACGCGTCGCCGAGTGCGTCCGCTTCGTCGGGCGTGAGCTCGACCACGAGCCGACCGCCGCCTTCGAGCGGAACACGCATGACGATGCCCCGCCCCTCCTTGGTCACCTCGAGCGGGCCGTCGCCCGTCCGCGGCTTCATGGCCGCCATGCTCGTTCCCCTTCCTGAAACCAGCTCGTAGCAGCCGGCGGCCCCATGGCAGGCGCTGCGTCACCGGCATCGAACACATTGCTTCCTGCGCATTATCCCGCATCCCACGACCCGATGACCAACATCGGTCGGCATCGCTTACGCAACGCGCTCACACAAAACGGCCCATTTCGGCGCTCTGCCTGCGATACTTCGCCGCCCTCGCACACTTCGGCCGTCTGTCCGTCCGTCATGCTGGTGCGCGCGACCTGTGGAGAGACGACCCCGAAGGGACCCGATCATGGCGGACACCGTGCTGTACGAGGTGGGCGACGGCCTCGCGACCATCACCCTCAACCGCCCGGAGGCGATGAACGCCCTGGACGTGGCGACCAAGGTGGCGCTGCGGGACGCCCTGCGGGAAGCGGCGCGGGACACGGGCGTCCGGGCCGTGCTGCTGACCGCCGCGGGCGACCGGGCCTTCTGCGTGGGCCAGGACCTCAAGGAGCACACCACACTGCTCGCCCGCAGCCGCGCCGAGGGCACCACCGACACCATGAGCACGGTGCGGGAGCACTACAACCCGATCGCGCACACCATCACGACACTGCCCAAGCCGGTGGTGGCGCGGGTCAGCGGGGTGGCCGCGGGCGCGGGCATGGGCTTCGCGCTCGCCGCGGACTACCGCGTCGTCGCGGACACCGCCAGCTTCAACACGTCCTTCGCCGGGGTGGCGCTGAGCGCGGACTCGGGTCTGTCGTGGACGCTGCCGCGCATGATCGGCCAGGGCCGCGCCGCCGATCTGCTGCTGTTCCCGCGCACCGTGAAGGCGCAGGAGGCCTACGAGCTCGGCCTGGTCAACCGGCTGGTGCCGGCGGCCGACCTGGCCCGCGAGGCCGCCGCCGTGGCACACGCGCTGGCCGCGGGCCCGACCGTGGCCTACGCCTCGATCAAGGAGTCGCTCGCGTACGCCACCGACCACTCGCTGGACGACGCGCTGGCCAAGGAGGACGAGCTCCAGAGCCGGGCGGGCTCGTCCGAGGACCACGCGATCGCCGTCGAGGCCTTCCTCGCGAAGCGGAAGCCGGAGTACCTGGGCCGCTGACGCCGGGCCGCTGACGCCCGCCGGGCGGCGCGCGGTCCCGGTGGGCCGTCCGGCGGGCCGCCACCGGACGGCCTACCGGGACGCGGTCACGTCCGCAAAGGCGCAGTCCGCCAAGTGGTCGTTGACCAGGCCGCAGGCCTGCATCGTCGCGTACGCGGTGGTCGGCCCGACGAAGCGGATGCCGCGCTTCTTGAGGGCTTTGGACAGGGCGGTCGACTCGTCCGTCACGGCGGGGATGTCCGCCCCGCCGCGCGGCAGCGGGCGCTTCGCCGGGTCCGGCGCGTACGACCAGATGAGGTCGGTCAGCTCGCCGGGGGCCCACTCGGCCAGCGTCTTGGCATTGGCCATCGTGGCGTCGACCTTGGAGCGGTTGCGGATGATGCCGGGGTCGGCGAGCAGCCGCTCCCGGTCCCGCTCGGTGAAGCGGGCGACCTCGGCGATCCGGAACCGCGCGAAGGCGGCGCGGAAAGTCTCGCGCCTGCGCAGGATCGTGATCCACGAAAGGCCGGACTGGAACGCCTCCAGGCTGAGCCGCTCGAACAGGGCGTCGTCGCCGCGCACCGGGCGGCCCCACTCGGTGTCGTGGTAGGCGACGTAGTCGTCGGTGGACAGGCTCCAGGGGCAGCGGGCCAGCCCGTCGGGGCCCACGACCGCCGAGTCCCCGCTCAACGGCCGTCCTCCTCGTCCACGCCGCCCGGCGCCGCCTGCCCGTACCCGCCGGGCTCGGCCCCTGGCGGGTACGCGCGCGGGTCCCAGCCCTGCTGGTGGTAAGAGCGGGCCGCGGGCCCGGCGCCGCGGGCACCGGCGAGCGCGGTCTCCAGCTCGGCGATGCGCGCGTCCCGCTCGGCGAGTTCCGCGCCGAGCCTGCCGAGCACGTCGTCCACGTCCGTCATGCGGTAGCCGCGCACGGTGACGGGGAGGCGGACCGCGTCGATGTCGGCGGAGCTGACCGGGCGGGTCTCGGGCAGCGGGTCGACGAGGCGCTGGGGCGCCGTCTCAGGAAGGACGGCGCGGTCCCCGCCGCCCAGGACAGCCATCGTCACCGCGCCGATCACCACGACCATCGCGATGAGCAAGAACCAGAACACGTGCTTCTCCCCGGGTGCCGAAGCCGAACGCCGAACTACGTCGCTCCGATCGTGCCACGAGCCACTGACAACCGGGACGCCACCGGCCCCGTAAGGTCGTTGGCCGGAGCCCGCGACCGGTGGGCGAGAGGGGACGGGTACGAGGGATGAGCGGCGGGACTCTGCGGCTTGGGCGGCGGGAATTCGGGGAGCACGAGCCGGTGGTCATGGCGATCGTGAACCGGACGCCGGACTCGTTCTACGACCAGGGCGCGACCTTCCAGGACAAGCCGGCCCTCGACCGCGTCGCGCGCGCCGTGGACGAGGGCGCGGCGATCGTGGACATCGGCGGGGTGAAGGCGGGACCCGGCGAGGAGGTCACCGTGGAGGAGGAGATCCGCCGCACGGTGGGCTTCGTCGCGGCGGTCCGCTCGCGCCACCCCGATGTGGTGATCAGTGTGGACACCTGGCGGCACGAGGTCGCCGACGCCGTGTGCGCGGAGGGCGCCGACCTGCTGAACGACGCCTGGGGCGGGGTGGACCCGGATCTCGCGGAGGTGGCCGCCCGCCGGGACGTGGGGCTGGTGTGCACCCACGCGGGCGGCGCGCAGCCGCGTACCCGGCCGCACAGGGTCGCGTACGACGATGTGATGGCGGACATCCTGCGGGTCACGGCCGGCCTCGCGGAGCGCGCCCGCGACCTGGGCGTACGGCGGGACGGCATCCTGATCGACCCGGGCCACGACTTCGGCAAGAACACCCGGCACTCGCTGGAGGCGACGCGCAGGCTGCCGGAGATGACCGCGACCGGCTGGCCGGTGCTGGTGTCCCTGTCGAACAAGGACTTCGTGGGCGAGACGCTGGACCGTCCGGTCAAGGAGCGGCTCATCGGCACGCTCGCGACGACGGCCGTCTCGGCGTGGCTGGGGGCCCGCGTCTACCGGGTCCACGAGGTCGCGGAGACCCGGCAGGTGCTGGACATGGTGGCGTCCATCGCGGGCCACCGCCCCCCGGCGGTCGCCCGGCGCGGCCTCGCCTGAGCGACCGGGACGGCGGAGCCCCGGAGCGGCAACGTACGACGCCCCAGGTCCCTGGGCGGGCTCCTGGGGCGATCCGCGCGTACCGGTCGATGCCGCCGGCGGGGGCCGGGAAGGCCTCAGACGCGCTCCGTGCCCGCTTCCTTGCTGACGAGGGCCACGGCCTCCTCCACGTCGTCCGTGACGTGGAACAGCAGCAGGTCCTTCTCCGCCGCCTTGCCCTGGGCGACCACCGTCCCCCGCAGCCAGTCGACGAGGCCGCCCCAGTACTCCGTGCCGAACAGCACGATCGGGAACCGGGTCACCTTGCGGGTCTGGACCAGGGTGAGCGCCTCGAACAGCTCGTCCATGGTGCCGAGGCCGCCCGGCAGCACCACGAAGCCCTGCGCGTACTTCACGAACATCGTCTTGCGGACGAAGAAGTAGCGGAAGTTGATGCCCATGTCGACATAGGGGTTGAGCCCCTGTTCGAAGGGCAGCTCGATGCCGAGGCCCACGGATACGCCGCCGGCCTCCTTCGCGCCCCGGTTGGCCGCTTCCATGGCGCCGGGTCCCCCGCCCGTGATCACGGCGAACCCGGCCTCGACGAGCGCCTTGCCGATGCGTACGCCCGCGTCGTAGTCCGGGGAGTCGACCGGTGTGCGGGCCGAACCGAAGACGCTGATCGCGCTCGGCAGCTCCGCGAGGGCGCCGAAGCCCTCGACGAACTCGGACTGGATGCGCATGACCCGCCACGGGTCGGTGTGCACCCATTCGGAGTCGCCCGCCGTGTCGAGCAGCCGCTGGTCGGTGGTGCCGGCCTGTACCTGCCGGCCGCGCAGGACCACCGGTCCGAGCCGCTGCTCCCCCGGCCTCCTCGATCCCTCGGGGTCGCCCATGCGCCGCTCCTCTCTGGTGCCGAAATGCCCTGTTCTGTTGATGAACCTCGTAATGCCGTGTTCCTCGTCTCCGCTGCGTGTCCCGGTGTGCCCCCGCGCGTACGCGGCGCGGTCCTCCCCGTGTCCGGGGCGCGGGGCGCCGGCGGCTCGTGGGCCGGGCGCCTGGGGTCCAGGACTTTTCCTGCTCTTTTGTATTCCCCCGCCAGCCTAGAGGTACGGACATGACGAACAGCGAAATTCCGGCCGTCGGTACGGCGCAGGTCAGAGGCCGTACGGCGGTCAGGACGTGAGCCAGCCGCGCAGCCGCTCCTCACAGTGCGTGATGCGCTCCACAGCGACCCGCTCGTCGGCCTTGTGCGCGAGGAGCGCGTTTCCGGGTCCGTAGTTCACCGCGGGCACGCCGAGCTCGCCGAAGCGCGACACGTCGGTCCAGCCGAACTTGGGCTGTGCCGTCCCGCCGACGGCCGCCATGAACGCGGCGGCGGCCGGGTGCGAGAGGCCGGGCAGCGCGGCGCCCGAGTGGTCGGTCACCGTGAAGGACGCGACGCCGCAGTCGGCGAACACCTCGCGTACGTGGGCGACGGCCTCGTCGGGGCCGCGGTCGGGCGCGTAGCGGTAGTTGACCGTCACGGTGCAGGCGTCGGGGATCACGTTGTTCGCGACGCCGCCCTCGATCCGTACGGCGTTGAGGCCCTCGTGGTACTCAAGGCCGTCGATGACCGGCCTGCGCGGCTCGTACGCGGCGAGGCGGGCGAGGATCGGCGCGGCGGCGTGGACGGCGTTGGAGCCCATCCAGGAGCGCCCGGAGTGGGCGCGCTCCCCCGCCGTGGCCAGCTCGACCCGGAGGGTGCCCTGGCAGCCGCCCTCGACCTGCGCGTCGGAGGGTTCGAGGAGGACGGCGAAGTCGCCGGCCAGCCAGTCGGGGTGGGCGTCGACGACGTGCCCGAGACCGTTGAGGTGCCCGGCGACCTCCTCGTTGTCGTAGAAGACGAACGTCAGGTCGCGGTTGGGCTCCGGCACGGTCGCCGCGATCCGCAGCTGTACGGCCACCCCTGACTTCATGTCGGTGGTGCCGCAGCCCCACAGCACCCCGTCCTCGTCGAGCCGCGACGGCACGTTGCCCGCGATCGGGACGGTGTCGAGGTGTCCGGCGAGCACCACGCGCTCAGGGCGCCCGAGCCGGGTGCGGGCGACGACGTTGTTGCCGTGCCGGTCGACGGTGAGGTGCGGGAGCGTACGGAGCGCCTGCTCGACGGCGTCGGCGAGGGGGCCCTCCGTTCCGCTGACGGAGGGGAGGTCGACGAGGCGGGCGGTGAGCGTGGCGGCGTCGAGGGTGAGGTCGAGCTTGTCGGACATGGAGGTGACACTAACGTCCGGTCGGCCGTGCCCCGAAGCCGTCGGTGGGCGGGGCCTTTTCGCGGCCTTCGCGGTGGTCTGTTCCGCTGGGCACGGGCTCCGGGCACAGTCTGTCCACAGGCGGGGTGCGAGGGCTCCACACTCCAGTACGGTGAGCGCGTGTCAGAGACCGTCACACGCTCCCGCAGGGGCCGCTTCCTGCGTTTCGCGGCAGCCTTCGCCGCCCTACTCACCGTCGCCTCGTACATCGGCGTGCAGTACCTGACCGGTGGCCCGCACCCCACGAAGTGCAGCGTCCGGGCGGCCGGTACCGCCGGCGGCGGCGCGAGGGCCACCTACGAACTGACGCCCGACCAGGCGTCCAACGCCGCGACGATCTCGGCGGTCGGCGTCACCCGCGGCATGCCGGAGCGGGCCGTCACCATCGCGCTCGCGACCGCCATACAGGAATCAGGGCTGCACAACCTGCACGACGGGGACCGGGACTCGCTCGGCCTGTTCCAGCAGCGCCCGTCCGCCGGCTGGGGAACACAGCAGCAGGTCCTCGACCCGGTGTACGCCTCGACGCAGTTCTACAAGCGCCTGGCGAAGATCCCCGGTTACGAGCGGCTGCCACTGACGGTCGCCGCGCAGCAGGTCCAGCGCAGCGGTTTCCCCGAGGCGTACGCGAAGCACGAGCCGGATGCGACGCTGCTGGCCGCGGCGTTCACCGGGCTCGCGCCCGCGGTGCTGAGCTGCCCCGCGCCGTTCGACCACGCGCCGGGCGATCCGCGGACGGTGCGTACGGCGCTGACGGCGGCGTTCGGCCCGAAGGTGCTGCCCGCGGGCTCGGGGACGGACACGAAGCACGGCTCGGTCCCCGCGAGCGCCTCCGGCACGACGGAGCTGTCTGCCTCCGGCGCGACCCACGCGAAGACCGTCAAGGCGCGGCCCGCCGTCATCTCCGTGCCGGTCCGCGCGGCGCCCGGCGGCGGGCACGGCGGGACGGCGGGCACGACCGCCGCGCAGCGCGGCTGGGAGCTCGCGCACTGGGCGGTGGCACGGGCGGGCACGCTCCATATCGACCAGGTGGCCTACGCGGGCCGGGTGTGGAGCGCCGCGGACGCGGGGGCGGGGTGGCAGCGGCCAGGGAAGAAGTCCGACGAGTCGGACAAGTCGTCCACGTCCGAGGTCAGGATCAGCATCGCACCGTAGTTCGGCCGGTCACCCTGGCGGTGGAGGCGGGGCAGGTGCTCGCGGCACTTTCCCGACGATCGTCCGACTGTCGGTTCATGACCCCGATTCCGCTTGGGGCGTCTGGGGGGTGACGGTTCGCCGGCCTCGCACCGGGGCTCCCGTTTGCCCGCTTTCGCCGGACACCGACAATACGACGCATTAACAATTCTTTACGTTGTCGCTCCGCAACCTCCGCCGCCCCTCAGGGAGTTGTCACGGCGTCCGACCGGCGCCCGACACGAATGGACCAAGCCGACCGGCCTGGCCCCCGGGCACCGCTCATCCCGTCGAAGGAGCATCATGTCCCTCCCCCTGACCCGCCGCATCGCCCGCGCCGCACTGCTCGTCGCCGCAGGCGCGGCGACCCCTGTCGTCGTCGCGGGCGCCGCCAACGCCGCGTCGCTGCCGGGGGCCGCCGACCTGGGAGCGGTCAGCTCGCTCGACGGCGCGGGCGTCGGCAACACCGTGGACCACGCCGCCCGTTCGACCACCGACATGGCCGGCCAGACCGGTGCGCACGTCGTCGGTACGGCCATCCCGGCCGCCGGCAGGACCGTCGGTTCCACGGGCAGGACGGTGGCGCCCGCCGCGCAGAAGGCCGCGGGCGACGCCGCGGGAAGCCTGGGCACGGTCGTCGGCGACACCGCGCAGAACAACCAGCTGCCGAACCTGCCGCTGGGCGGCTGAAGGGCCTGACCGGGCCCCCAGGTCCAACACGGCCGCGGGACCCACACGGCCGAAACGACCGGGGCGACCGCGGGACCGGCCCCGCCGGGAACGGCGGGGCGGCCGAGACCGCCCAGGGGGGGGGGGGGGGGGGGGGGGGGGGGGCCCGGGGCCCCCCGGGGGGCGGGGGGGGGGGGGGGGGGGGGCGCGCGGCCGCCCCGCACCCCCCCCGCCCCCGGCCCCCCCCCCGCCCCGGGGGCGGGGGGGGGGGGCCCCCCCGGCCCCCCCCGCCGCCCGCCCCCCCCCCCCCCCCCCCCCCCGCCACGTTCCGGCGGCTCTCAGCCTCCGAGGCGCTTGACCGCCGCCCCGATCCGCTCGTCCGTCGCCGTCAGCGCGACCCGTACGTGGCGGGCGCCGGCCTCACCGTAGAACTCGCCGGGCGCCACCAGGATGCCGCGCTCTGCGAGGTGTCCGACGGTGTCCCAGCAGTCCTCCTCGCGCGTCGACCAGAGGTAGAGCCCGGCGTCGCTGTGATCGACGCGGAAGCCGTTGGCCTCGAGGGCGGCGCGCAGCGGCTCGCGCCGGGCCGCATACCGCTCCCGCTGCTCCGCCACGTGCCCGTCGTCGCCGAGCGCGGCGACGGTCGCGGCCTGGATGGGCGAAGGCACCATCATCCCGCCGTGCTTGCGCACCTGGAGCAGCTCGCCGAGCACGTTCTCGTCGCCCACCAGGAAGGCGGCGCGGTAGCCCGCGAGGTTCGACCGCTTGGACAGCGAGTGGACCGCGACGAGGCCCTCGTACGAACCGCCGCAGACGTCGGGGTGGAGCACCGAGACGGGTTCGGGGCCCTCCCAGCCGAGCTCCAGGTAGCACTCGTCACTCAAGACCACGACGCCGTGCTCGCGCGCCCACGCGACGATCCGCGCCAGCTCGTCCTTGGGGATCACCCGGCCGGTGGGGTTGGACGGCGAGTTGAGCCACAGCAGCCTCAGGCCCTCGGGGTCCAGCAGCGTCGGGTCGTCGTACGGGGCGAGGCCCGCGCCGGCGAGGCGCGCGCCCACCTCGTACGTCGGGTAGGCGAGGCGCGGGTAGCCGACGCGGTCGCCCGTGCCGAGCGCGAGCTGCACCGGCGCCCAGGCGACGAGTTCCTTGGAGCCGACGACCGGCAGCACGTTGCGGTGAGTGAGGCCCCGGGCGCCGAGCCTGCGCTCCGCCCAGCCGGTGAGCGCGTCCCGCAGGGCCTCGGTGCCCCAGACCGTCGGATAGCCGGGCGAGTCCGCCGCGTCGGCCAGCGCGCGCCGCACGAGCGCGGGAACCGGGTCGACCGGCGTGCCGATGGACAGGTCCACGATGCCGTCCGGGTGCGCCCGGGCGGTCTCGTCGTACGGCTTCAGCCTGTCCCACGGAAAGACCGGCAGGGACTGCGACAGTGCGGGCACGGTGCTCACTTACTCTCTCGTACGGGCTCCGCCCTCCGCCGCCGAACGCGGGAGCGGACGCGAACACGCCGGTGCCCCCCCGCGCCGACCCTGCGGGGCCGGGGCGCGAAGGTCAGCCGTTCTGCGGCGGCAGAGCGGCGACGAGGGGGTGGTCCCGCTCGATCAGGCCGAGCTTCGAGGCGCCACCGGGGGAACCGAGCTCGTCGAAGAACTCCACATTGGCCTTGTAGTAGTCCTTCCACTCGTCCGGGGTGTCGTCCTCGTAGAAGATCGCCTCGACCGGGCAGACCGGCTCACAGGCACCACAGTCGACGCATTCGTCCGGGTGGATGTACAAGGACCGTGAGCCCTCGTAGATGCAGTCGACCGGGCACTCCTCGATGCACGCCTTGTCCTTCACGTCGACACAAGGCTGCGCGATGACGTAGGTCACGCTGTCGTTCCTCCTCCATAGGGCGCGGCGGGCCGATCTGCGGCTCCGTCCACGGGCGCGCGGGAGCGCGGCGTCGTCGATGCCCGCATCTAGTATCTCCGTTCCTGGGCACGATCCGAACAGGAGGGGCTTGCAGAGCTGTGGAAATCACCGGCGGCGGACGTCTTGAGGTCCGGATCGGCCCCACCGATGTGGGCAAACGTGTATCAGTCAGACGGCTCACCGGAGCGTCGGACGGGTCAGGGACATTCACCGACACGGTCGGGATTCTCACATCATGGAACGACGGAGTGATGCTCATCACACGGAGGAACGGTGAGACGGTGACGCTCCAGGAGTCCTCGGTGGTGGCCGGCAAGGTCGTGCCCGACGCGCCGGCCCGTCGCCGGGGCCCCGCTGCGACGCGCGCGGAGCTGATCGGCGTGGTGGCACGCGCCTGGCAGCCCGTGGAGTCCGAGCCGCTCGGCGGCTGGCTGCTGCGCGCCGCGGGCGGCTTCACCCGGCGCGCCAACTCCGCGCTGCCGGCCGGCGACCCCGGCGTGTCGCTGCCCGAGGCGGCGGACCGGGTGCGCCGGTGGTACGAGGCGCGCGGGCTGACCCCGTACGTGCAGCTGGAGACGGAGTCGGCGGACGGCCAGGAGCGGCTCGGCGGGGAGCTGGCGGCGCTGGGCTGGCGGCCCGAGGCGTCCGCCGAGGTCTGGACGGGCGCGCTCGCGCCGGTCGGCGACCTGGCCACCGGCGCGGAGGACGGCACCGGCACGGACGGCGGCACCGGCACAGCGCGGGTGCGGCTGGCGCGCGACCCGGACGAGGAGTGGCTGAGCCGCTATCACCGCGCGGGCGGCGCCGTGGCCCCGCACATGCTGGAGGTGCTGCGGAGCGGCCCTTCGACCTGGTTCGCGACGGTGCCGGCCGCCGGCGCCTCCGCGGGGGACGAGGGCCCCGCGGCGATCGGCCGCTGTGTGGTGGACGGGCGCTGGGCCGGCTTCATGGCGGTGGAGGTCGCCCCCGCGCACCGGCGCAAGGGGCTCGCGCGCGCCGTGATGGCCGCACTCACGCGCCGGGCGCTGGACGAGGGCGCCTCGGCCGGATGGCTCCAGGTCGAGGACGACAACACGGGGGCCCGCGCGTTGTACACGGGCATGGGGTTCGCCCCGCACCACGGCTACCGGTACTTCCGTCCGGCGTAGACACGCCCCGGCGGGGACGGCGGCGGGCGGGAGGGCCCCGGGCCGCGAGGCCGTGGGACCGGCGAGGGCCGAGGGCCGGAAGGACCGTGGGAGCGGTGGGGAAACCGTACGAGAAGGACGAACGACGCGGCAGGTTCGCCGAGGAGGCGCGCGCGGAGCGGCCCGACCTCGCCGTGCTGTGCCTGCTGATCGGCGCCGAGGCCGACCGGGCGATGGGCGAGGACGCGGTGGACGCGGGCCAGGCGGAGCTGGACCGGCTCGCGGGGCTGCTGCCGTTCGGCCCGCACGACGCGGAGGGCTGGGCCCGCGCGGTGGCGGACCTGCTGGGCGGGCGGTACGGCTTCCACGGGGTGGCGGCCGACTACGCGCGGCTGGAGTCGTCCCTGCTGCCCGAGGTGCTCAGGCGCGGGCGCGGCCTGCCGATCCTGCTGTCGGTGGTGTGGAGCGAGGTGGCGCGGCGGGCGGGCGCCCCCGTGTACGGCGTGGCGCTGCCCGGCCACTTCGTCGTCGGGTTCGGCACCCCTGAACGGCCGGTGCTCGCGGACCCGTTCGCCGGGGGCGCGCCGCTGTCGGTCGGGGACGCCGCGGCGCTCGTCGCGGTGACCGCGGGGCAGGCGCTGCGCCGGGAGATGCTGCTGCCCGTGAGCCCGCTCGACGTGGTCGCGCGCGTCCTGAACAACATCCGGGCGTGGGCGGCGGGGCGGCCGGAGCGCGGCGACGTCGCGCTGTGGGCGCTGGAGCTTTCGATGCTGCTGCCCTCGCGCCCGGCGCGACTGCGGTACGAACACGGGCGGCTGCTGGTGGAGCGCGGCGACTTCCTGCGCGGCGCGGCGGAGCTCGACGCGTACGCGGACGTGGTGGCGGCCGTGGAGCCCGCGACGGCGCGGGCGATCCGCCACCGGGCGCGCGCCGCCCGGGCGATGCTCAACTGACGGCCGTGGGGGGGGGCGGGGGGGGGGGGGGGGGGGGGGGGGGGCGCCCCCGCCCCCCCCCCCCCCCGCCCCCGGGGCCCCCCCGGGGGGGGGGCGGGGCCCGCGGGGGGGGGGGGGTGGGGTGGGGGGGCCA
>NZ_JAIUKE010000034.1:0-18119 GCF_020176795.1 Streptomyces sp. 8L | reverse complement strand
CCCCCCCGGGCGGCGGGCCCCCCCCCCCGGCGGGGCGCCCGCCGGGCGCGCCCCCCCCCCCGCCCCCGCGCCCCCCCCCCGGGGGGGGCCCCCCCCCCCCCCCCCGCGCCGAGCCCGGAAGGCCCCCCGCGCGTTCCGGTCGTCCCAGGGTCCTGCGCTCCCGATCCCTGGTCCATTCGTAGAATTGCGTATCGGCCGCCGTCGGACGCGGCGCACCGGCGGGGAGGGTTCCGGCGCGGAAGCGGAGCACGACGCGACCACCGGAAACGGAGACCGGGCAGCGGAAGAGACGCGAGAGCCGGAAACGGAGACCGGGCACAGCGGCCGGAACGGAGACCGACCGGGCCCGGGGCCGGGGAGATACGGGGAAGACGGGACCTATGGGCGATCCGCTCTCGGCACGCGACGACGCCCGGCTGCTCGACCTGGCCGCCGAGGTACTGACCGGCGACGACCCCGATCTGTTCTGGACCCGGGTGACCGGCGAGATCATGACCGCGCTGCCCGGGACGGCCGTGCTGTGCAAGAACGACGAGTGGACGGCGGCCTCCGGCCGGGTCCTCGCCTGGCCGGTCCCCCGGCAGCCGACGGCCGAGCAGCTGGCCTGCATCCGGGCCGGCTACCCGTTCGTCGGCGAGGGGCGGGTGATCCCCGCGGGCCCGCCCCTGGTCGCCAGCGGCGTGGCGGGGGACGGCGTGTGGCGCGACAGCGAGACCTACGAGGTGACCCGGGCGCTGTTCGGCACGCAGGACGTGATCGGGCTGCGGCTGGACGACGGGTCCCCCGGTCCGGTGCGCGGCCTGCTGGTGCACTGCACCGGCAGGGGCGGCACGGGACACGAGCGCGCGTACCTGGCCCGGGTGCAGCCGCTGCTGTGCGGCCTCGACCGGCACGCGTCGCTGCTGCGGCGCTGCACGGCGCCGCCCGCCGTCCCGGTGGGCGCGGACGCGCACCGGCTGACGGCGCGTGAGCGGACGGTGCTCGCGCTACTCGCGCAGGCGCTGCCCGCGCACACCATCGGCAGGCAGCTGCGGATCTCGGTGCGCACGGTGCACAAGCACGTGGAGAACATCTACCGGAAGTTCGGCACGCGGGACCGGCTGGAGACGGTACTGCGCGCCCAGGCGGCCGGACTTCTGCCGGACCCGGACGCCCGGGTCCGGCCGTAGCGGCGGATACGCCCGGCGCGGGGAGGCGGAGCCCTCCCGCGCCCGCGAACGTACCCAGCGGTGCGCCACGCGCGGGCGGCCGCATGCGCGGGCGCCACACCCGGCAGCCGTATCTGACGGAGTGACGCCCGTACCCGTCTCCGGGCCTCCCGGTGTTCCTGCATTCGGGCGTATCCGGCGCGCGGGACGGCGCGAACAGCGGCCGAGAAAATGCGGCTTACAAGCATATGGGGTGTATTTGGGTCCAAGAGATCTTGGGCCTGAAGAGGAGGCACTCCATGCGAGGAGCCACACACGCCAAGTGGGCCGCCGGCGCGGTCGCCGTCGCCCTCACGGCAACGGCCTGCGGCGGGGGAAGCAGCAGCGGCGGCAGTGGTGGCGGCGGCGCGAACGGGACCGTGAGCGCCTCCTGGGGCGACCCGCAGAACCCGCTGGAGCCGGCCAACACCAACGAGGTCCAGGGCGGCAAGGTCCTCGACATGATCTTCCGTGGCCTGAAGCGGTACGACCCGAAGACGGCCAAGGCGGAGAACTGGCTGGCCCAGTCGATCACCACCAAGGACTCGCGGAACTTCACCGTGACGGTGAAGAAGGGCTGGACGTTCTCCAACGGCGAGAAGGTCACGGCGAAGTCGTTCGTGGACGCCTGGAACTACGGCGCCTACCTGAAGAACAACCAGGTCAACTCGTCCTTCTTCCAGTACATCGACGGCTATGACCAGGTGCACCCCACGACGGGGCAGCCCAAGGCGAAGACGATGTCGGGGCTGAAGATCACCGGTCCGCAGACCTTCACGGTCCGCCTCTCGCAGAAGTTCTCGACCTGGCCCGACACCCTCGGCTACGCCGCGTTCGCGCCGCTGCCCAGCATGTTCTTCTCCGACCACGCCAAGTGGCTCGCCAAGCCCGTCGGCAACGGCCCGTACACGATCAGCAAGTACACCAAGGGCTCGGAGATGCAGCTGCGGACCTGGAAGAAGTACCCGGGTCCCGACAAGGCGAAGAACGGCGGCGTCGACCTCAAGGTCTACACCGACAACAACACCGCCTACACCGACCTGACGGCCGGGAACCTGGACCTGGTGGACGACATCCCCGCGGCCCAGCTGAAGAACGTGAAGTCGGACCTCGGCGGCCGGTACATCAACACCCCGGCCGGCATCATCCAGACGCTCGCCTTCCCGTTCTACGACAAGCGGTGGAACAACAAGAACGCGGCGAAGCTGCGCACCGGCCTCTCGATGGCCATCAACCGCGCGCAGATCACCAAGACGATCTTCAACAACACCCGCACCCCCGCCACCGACTGGACGTCCCCGGTGCTCGGCGCCGCGGGCGGCTACCAGAGCGGGCTGTGCGGCAAGTCCTGCCAGTACAACCCGGCCGAGGCCCGCAAGCTCATCAAGGAGGGCGGCGGCATCCCCGGCGGCCGGATGACGATCACGTACAACGCGGACACCGGCTCGCACAAGGAGTGGGTGGACGCCACCTGCAACAGCATCAACAACGTGCTGCACAACGACAAGGCGTGCGTCGGAGCGCCCGTCGGCACGTTCGCCGACTTCCGCAGCCAGATCACGCAGCACAAGATGACCGGTCCCTTCCGGGCCGGCTGGCAGATGGACTACCCGCTGATCCAGGACTTCCTCCAGCCGCTGTACTACACGGACGCCTCGTCGAACGACGGCAAGTTCTCCAGCCCGCAGTTCGACAAGCTGGTCAACCAGGCCAACGCGGAGACCGACAGGGCGAAGGCCGTGAAGCTGTTCCAGCAGGCCGAGGGCGTCGTACGGGACCAGATGGCCGCCATCCCGCTCTGGTACCAGAACGGCAGCGCCGGCTACTCCGACCGTGTCTCGAACGTCGAGCTGAACCCGTTCAGCGTCCCGGTCTACGGCGACATCAAGGTCAAGTGACGACGCCTCGTCACCCCCGGCCCGGCGCGGGTTTCCGTGCCGGGCCCCCCGCAGTGGGGGCGGCGGGACGGCCGGTACCCGGTCCGCGTGCGCGTACCCGCGAAGCCGTGTACGCGTTCTCGCGCCCGCACCCCGAAGGCTCGAACGACCCGCGGAGGCCGGCATGGGACGCTATGTGATCCGGCGGCTGCTCCAGATGATCCCCGTGTTCATCGGCGCGACGCTGCTGATCTTCCTGATGGTCAACGTCATGGGCGACCCCATCCAGGGCCTGTGCGGCGACAAGGCGTGCGACCCCGCGACGGCCGCCCAGCTGCGCAGCGAGTTCGGCCTCGACAAGCCGCTGTGGCAGCAGTACCTGACCTACATGGGCCATGTCTTCGAGGGGAACTTCGGGACGGCGTTCAACGGGCAGCCGGTCATCGAGCTGATGGGCGACGCGTTCCCCGTCACCATCCGGCTGACGATCATCGCGATCATCTTCGAGATCATCATCGGTATCGCGCTCGGTGTGGTGACCGGTCTGCGCAGGGGCAGCCCGACCGACACGACGGTGCTGCTGCTCACGCTCGTGGTGATCTCCGTACCGACCTTCGTCACCGGCCTGATCGTCCAGCTGCTGTTCGGCGTGAAGTGGAACCTCATCCAGCCGTCGGTCTCCCCCGC
The DNA here is from genome assembly GCF_020176795.1 of Streptomyces sp. 8L. Taxonomy (GTDB): domain Bacteria; phylum Actinomycetota; class Actinomycetes; order Streptomycetales; family Streptomycetaceae; genus Streptomyces. The sequence goes on along the minus strand of NZ_JAIUKE010000034.1, from coordinate 14,368 downwards.
GGCCCCGTTCGACGAGCTGATCATGCCGGGTCTGGTGCTCGCGTCCGTCTCGCTCGCGTACGTCACCCGGCTCACCCGTACCTCCATCGCGGAGAACCGGCGCTCCGACTACGTGCGCACCGCGACCGCCAAGGGCCTGCCGCGCCACCGGGTGATCGTGCGCCACCTGCTGCGCAACTCGCTGATCCCGGTCGTCACCTTCATCGGCACGGACATCGGCGGCCTGATGGGCGGGGCGATCGTCACGGAGCGGATCTTCAACATCCACGGCGTCGGCTTCCAGCTCTACCAGGGCATCCTGCGCCAGAACTCGCAGACCGTGGTCGGCTTCGTGACCGTGCTCGTGCTGGTCTTCCTGGTCGCCAACCTGCTGGTCGACCTCTTGTACGCCGTTCTCGACCCGAGGATCAGGTATGCCTGAAGAACTCCCGAGGAACGCGGGCGACGGTGCCATCGCGCCCACCGGCGGCGGCGGTGCGATGGACATCGCGACCGAGGGCGAGGGCCCCGGCGTCAGCCCCGGCGCGCCGGAGGGCGGCGGCGCCTCGGGCGAGGCGCGCAGCCTGTGGTCGGACGCATGGCGCGACCTGCGCCGCAACCCGGTCTTCATCATCTCGGCGCTGGTGATCCTGTTCCTGGTCTTCATCTCGATCTGGCCGCAGGCGATCGCCTCGGGCAACCCGCTGTCCTGCGACCTCGCGAAGGCGCAGGACGGGCCGGCGCCCGGCCATCCGTTCGGCTTCAACGGCCAGGGCTGCGACGTCTACACGCGGACGGTGTACGGGGCGCGCGCCTCGGTCACGGTCGGTGTGCTGGCCACGCTCGGGGTGGCGATCCTCGGCTCGGTCCTCGGCGGGCTGGCCGGCTTCTACGGCGGCTGGGGCGACGCGGTCCTGTCCCGGATCACCGACATCTTCTTCGGCATCCCGGTCGTGCTCGGCGGCCTGGTGCTGCTGTCGGTGATCACCAACACGACGGTCTGGCCGGTGATCGGCTTCATCGTCCTGCTGGGCTGGCCGCAGATCTCCCGTATCGCGCGCGGCTCGGTCATCACCGTCAAGCAGAACGACTTCGTGCAGGCGGCGCGCGCGCTCGGCGCGTCCAACTCGCGGATGCTGCTGCGGCACATCATGCCGAACGCCGTCGCGCCGGTGATCGTCGTCGCGACCATCGCGCTCGGTACGTACATCTCGCTGGAGGCGACGCTCTCCTTCCTCGGTGTCGGCCTGAAGCCGCCCACCGTCTCGTGGGGCATCGACATCTCGGCGGCGTCGCCGTACATCCGCAACGCGCCGCACATGCTCCTGTATCCGGCGGGCGCACTGGCGATCACGGTGCTCGCGTTCATCATGCTGGGCGACGCGGTGCGCGACGCCCTCGACCCCAAACTGCGCTGAGGAGCCCGCCATGCTGCTCGAAGTGCGCGACCTGCACGTGGAGTTCCACACCCGCGAAGGCGTCGCCAAGGCCGTCAACGGCGTCAGCTACTCGGTGGACGCGGGCGAGACGCTCGCCGTGCTCGGCGAGTCCGGTTCCGGCAAGTCCGTCACCGCGCAGGCGATCATGGGCATCCTCGACGTGCCGCCCGGCCGGATCTCCGGCGGCGAGGTCCTCTTCCAGGGCCGCGACCTGCTGAAGCTGAAGGAGGACCAGCGGCGCAAGGTGCGCGGCGCCGAGATGGCGATGATCTTCCAGGACGCGCTGTCGTCGCTCAACCCGGTGCTCACGGTGGGACAGCAGCTGGGCGAGATGTTCGTGGTGCACCGGGGGATGTCCCGCAAGGACGCGCGGGCGAAGGCCGTCGAGCTGATGGACCGGGTCCGTATCCCCGCCGCCGCGGAGCGCGTGGGGCAGTACCCGCACCAGTTCTCCGGCGGCATGCGCCAGCGCATCATGATCGCGATGGCGCTGGCCCTCGAACCGTCGCTGATCATCGCGGACGAGCCGACGACGGCCCTGGACGTCACCGTGCAGGCGCAGGTGATGGACCTGCTCGCGGAGCTCCAGCGGGAGCTCAACATGGGGCTCATCCTGATCACCCACGACCTCGGTGTGGTCGCGGACGTCGCCGACAAGATCGCCGTGATGTACGCGGGCCGCATCGTGGAGACGGCGCCCGTGCACGACATCTACAAGGCGCCGGCCCACCCGTACACGCGCGGCCTGCTCGACTCGATCCCCCGGCTCGACCAGAAGGGTCAGGACCTCTACGCGATCAAGGGCCTGCCGCCGAGCCTGCTGAACATCCCGCCCGGTTGCGCCTTCAACCCGCGCTGTCCGCGCGCGCGGGACGTGTGCACCACGGACGAGCCACCGCTGTACGAGGTGAGCGGGGTGCGGCGCAGCGCCTGCCACTTCTGGAGGGAGACGCTCGATGACGTCGACAACTGAGGCCCGCCGGGACGCGGCGACCGTGCTGGAGGTGCGCGACCTCGTCAAGCACTACCCGCTGACCCAGGGCGTCCTCTTCCGGCGGCAGGTCGGCGCGGTGAAGGCCGTCGACGGCGTCTCCTTCGGGCTCGCGGCCGGCGAGACGCTCGGCATCGTGGGCGAGTCCGGCTGCGGCAAGTCGACCGTCGCGAAGATGCTCGTGCACCTGGAGGAGCCGACCAGCGGCCGGATCACCTTCAAGGGCGAGGACGTCACCAGGCTGTCCGGCAGGGCGATGAAGGCCGTACGGCGCAACATCCAGATGGTGTTCCAGGACCCGTACACCTCGCTGAACCCGCGCATGACGGTCGGCGACATCATCGGCGAGCCGTACGAGATCCACCCGGAGGCCGCGCCCAAGGGCAGCAGGCGCCGCAGGGTGCAGGACCTGCTGGACGTGGTGGGGCTCAACCCCGAGTACATCAACCGCTATCCGCACCAGTTCTCCGGCGGCCAGCGCCAGCGGATCGGCATCGCGCGCGGGCTGGCGCTCCGGCCCGAGGTGATCGTCGCGGACGAGCCGGTGTCCGCGCTCGACGTGTCGGTGCAGGCGCAGGTCATCAATCTGATGGACCGGCTCCAGAGCGAGTTCGACCTGAGCTATGTCTTCATCGCGCACGACCTCTCGATCGTGCGGCACATCTCGGACCGGATCGCGGTGATGTACCTCGGCAAGATCGTCGAGACCGGTTCGGAGACCGAGATCTACGACCATCCGACGCACCCGTACACGCAGGCGCTGCTGTCCGCCGTGCCGCTGCCCGACCCGACGGGGCGCGAGCACCGGGAGCGCATCCTGCTCCAGGGCGACGTGCCGTCCCCGGCGAACCCGCCCTCGGGCTGCCACTTCCGCACGCGCTGCTGGAAGGCCCAGGAGATCTGCGCCGTTGAGGAGCCGCCGCTCGCCGTGCCGCCCTGGTTCCGTGAGGAGGGCGGGCCCGCCGCGCACCCGTCGGCCTGCCACTTCGCGGAGGAGAAGCAGATCGTGCCGACGGGCGACGGGGGCGACGGGGCGTCAGGACAGCCCGAGTGACCGCTTGAGGAAGTCGAGCTGGAGCAGCAGCAGGTTCTCCGCGATCTGCTCCTGCGGCGTCATGTGCGTGGCGCCGGTCAGCGGCAGCACCTCGTGCGGCCGGCCCGCCTCGAGCAGCGCGGTGGACAGCCGCAGCGAGTGCGCCACCACGACGTTGTCGTCCGCGAGCCCGTGGATGATCATCATCGGCCTGACGGTCTCCGCCGGCTGCGACAGGCCCGCGTCGGTGATCAGCGAGTTGCGGGCGTACACCTCGGGGTTCTCGGCCGGGTCCCCGAGGTAGCGCTCCTGGTAGTGCGTGTCGTACAGGCGCAGGTCGGTGACGGGCGCGCCGACGACCGCCGCGTGGAAGACGTCGGGCCTGCGCAGCACGGCGAGCGCGGCCAGGAAGCCGCCGCCCGACCAGCCGCGGATGCCCACCCTGCCGAGGTCGAGCGGGAAGTCGGCGGCCAGCGCGGTCAGCGCGTCCACCTGGTCCTCAAGGATGACGGCCGCCATCTCGTCCTTGATGGACTTCTCCCACTCGGGGTCACGGCCCGGCGTGCCCCGGCCGTCGGCGACGACGACCGCGAACCCCTGGTCGGCGAACCACTGGGACGTCAGGTGCGCGTGGTGCGAGTTGACCGCGCGCTGCATGTGCGGGAAGGCGTAGGGGTCGACGAGGACCGGCAGCCTGCCGTCCGACTCCTGGTAGCCGCTCGGCAGCAGTACGGCGCTCGGGACGCGCCGCTCGCCCGCCTCCGTGAGCCGGAAGCGCGCGGTGAGGACCGGCTCCTCGGCGTACGAGACGATGGCGACGGGCGGCCTGCCCTCGCGCAGCACGGTGACGGCCGGGCCGCTCGGATCGGGACCCGCCGAGCGCAGGACGGTGGTGTCGCCGCCGCGTACCGCCGTGTGCAGTCCCGGGCCCTCCGAGACGCGCTGGACGCCGAGTTCGTTGACGCGGTAGACGTGCACCTCGCCCGTCTCGGGGTCCTCGGCCTCCGGGCCCGCCGACGCGGAGACCAGGATGTCCCGCACCTCGACGCCGAGCACCTCCCGCACGTGCAGCCGGGGACCCGTCAGGGCCCGGTCCCCCACCACGAGGACGCGCGCGCCGCCCTCGTCCGCGATCCGTACGAGCCGCCCGTCCGGCGCCCAGACCGGGACACCGTGGTGCAGGTCGAGCCAGCGCGGGTCCTCGTCCTGGTGCACGACGCGGGTCTCCCCCGTCACCGTGTTGACGGTCAGGCACTGCGTGCGCCGCTGGTCCCTCGACTGGACCAGCAGCAGCGGCGCCCCGGCCGCCGACCAGTGCACGCGCGCGAGATACGGGAAGCGCGCCCGGTCCCAGCCGACCTCGGTGCGCGCGCCCGCGAGGTCCGTGAGGAACAGCGTCACGTCGGCGTTGGGCGTGCCCGCCGCCGGATAGGACACGGAGGCCGGCGGCTTGTCCGGGTGCGCCGGGTCGGAGATCCACCACCTGCGGACCTTCGCGGTGTCGACGCGGGCGACGAGCAGCCGGTCCGACTCGGGCGACCACCAGAAGCCGCGCGTACGGCCCATCTCCTCGGCCGCGACGAACTCGGCCACCCCGTAGGCCACTTCGTCCTTCTCGGGGGCCGCGAGCTCCCGGTCGCCGGTCCCGTCCGCCCCGGCCACGCGCAGCGCGCCGCGGGTCACGTACGCGACGTGGCGGCCGTCGGGCGAGAGCCTGGGGTCGATGACGGGTCCCGGCGCGTCCAGCTCCCGTACGACCGGATCGGTCAGGGACGCGGTGAACAGGCGTCCGGAGAGCGTGAAGACGGCCGTCTCGACGGCGCCGTCGACCGCGTAGCCGACGACGCCGCCCGAGCTCTCGCGCGCCCGCTCCCGCCGGGCCCGCTCCTGCGCGGACAGCTGCTCGGGCGCGCCGCCGAGCAGGGAGAGGGGGTCGGCGGCGATGCGCTCCTTGGGGCCGTCCTCGGCCGTGAGGTCCACCACCCAGAGCCGGTTCACCCGATCGGTGCCGGACGAGGACCGCAGGAAGACCACGCGTGCCCCGTCCGGCGAGACGGTGAAGGCACGGGGGGCACCGAGTGTGAACCTCTGGGTCTTCGCGTGCTGCCGCGGAAACGAAAGCTGATCCTTCAAGGTCATGCACCCGAATCTAACGGCCGTGCGCCCCCGTTGTGCTGCCGTGCTCCGATCGATGCGTGGGAGCGGATAGTTATGATCCATAGCGGCTGGTGGGTATGAACCACCCGCCGGGCACATGCTGCCCGGACGTTCCCCCGGCCCCTGCCAACCGCCCGCCGACCACTGCCCGCAGGCCGCTCCACCGGCCGACCCGCCGAGCCGCCGCTCCCGACCCGCGGACTACCGCTCCTCCGATGCGCCGACCTGCCGACCACTTTGTCCGTGCCGCCCCGTACAGCCCGTGCTCCGGCGTGCGTTCCCCGTGTCCCGGACCCGGGCCCCGCCGTTGCCCCGCCGCGGCTGTTTCGCCGCCGCCCCCGCCGTTCTCTCCTGACGACGTCTGTCCCCAGACCTCTTGCCCAAACGCCCTGTGGAGGTGAATCACCGTGGTGCTCTCGATCTCACTGGCGGTGCTGCTCGTGGTCATCGTCATCATGATGATCCGCAAGTCGGGACTGAAGGCCGGGCACGCCATCGTCTGCGCGCTCGCGGGCTTCTTCCTCGCGAGTTCCTCGATCGCCCCGACGATCACCTCTCTGACGTCGAGCGTGGCGGGCATGATCGGCAACATCAAGTTCTGACGGCGGGCCCGGCCCCGCCCTTCGGGGACCGGCCCCGGGGACGGGCGGGACGCGCTGTCGGCGGGGCCTCGTAGGCTGGGGCCATGACCGATCCGTCCGACCGCCGGCTGCTGCTCGTCCACGCGCACCCCGACGACGAAACGATCAACAACGGCGCCACCATGGCCAGGTACGCGGCCGAGGGCGCCGGCGTGACGCTGGTGACCTGCACCCTCGGCGAGGAGGGCGAGGTCATCCCGCCGGACCTCGCGCACCTCGCGGCCGACCGGGACGACACCCTCGGCGCGCACCGGATCGGCGAGCTGGCCGCGGCCATGAAGGCGCTCGGCGTCAGCGACCACCGCTTCCTCGGCGGGCCCGGCCGGTTCCGCGACTCCGGGATGATGGGCCTCCCGCAGAACGAGCGGGAGGGCGCGTTCTGGCACACGGAGGTCGACGCGGCGGCGCCGTACCTGGTGGAGATCGTGCGCTCCGTCCGTCCGCAGGTCCTCGTCACGTACGACGACAACGGCGGGTACGGGCACCCCGACCACATCCAGGCCCACCGGGTGGCCATGCGGGCGGCGGCGCTCGCCGCCGACGCGGCGTACCGCCCCGACCTCGGCCCCGCGCACACGATCGCCAAGGTGTACTGGAACCGGGTGCCCCGCGAGGCGGCCGAGGAGGGCTTCGCCCGGCTCCGCGCGAGCGGTGTGGCCTTCCCCGGCGTGGCGCGTGTCGAGGACCTCCCCGGCGTGGTGGACGACGCGTCGGTCACGGCCGCGATCGACGGTTCCGCGTTCGCCGCGCGCAAGACGGCCGCGATGCGGGCGCACGCCACGCAGATCGCGGTGGACGGTCCGTTCTTCGCGCTCTCCAACGACCTGGGCCAGCCGCTGTTCACGACGGAGTACTACGAACTGGTGCGCGGCGAGGCGGGGGCGCCGCCCGGCGAGCGGGAGGACGACCTGTTCGCGGGGGTCGTCACGGAGGCGGCGGGGGCCGTCGCGGAGACAAGGGAGGCGCGGGCGTGAGCGGTTCGTACTCGGGAACGGGCGGTGGACCGGCGAAGCGGCCCGGGCCCGGCCTCGTCGCCGCCTGCGTCGGGCTGCTGGTGCTCGGGGCGGCGGTCGGCGTCGCGGGCGCCCTCGTGCAGGGCGGCCTCTTCCCCGGCGGGCTGCTGCTCGCCCTGGTCGCGACGGCCGCGGTCTTCCTCGGCGGACAGCGCGCCACCCGCAGCCAGTTGGGGCTCGCCGCCGCGGTCGTGGGGTGGCTGGTGTCCGTCGTGGTGCTGAGCATGGGCCGCCCCGAGGGTGACGGCGCGTTCGCCGCCGGCCTCGGACCGCTCGTCTACCTGCTCGGAGGCATGGTGATCGCTGTGATCTGCGCCACCGTCCCACGCGCCGCGGGCCTGGCGGGGCGCTCCTCCGCACCCCTCGCGAGGCCGGGACCGCGCAGCCGGTGAGCTTGTCCGGACCGTGGGGGTTTGACCCGCGGAACACCCTGCGGGACGGACGGCTTCACACGGTCGTCGGGTACATGTCCGCCAGGCCCAGTATGGTGGTGCGCGCTCCGGACCGTACCCCGGCTTTCGGCACGGGGACCTGAACACGCGTATCAGTAAGTAAGAACGGGCGGCGGAGCCAACCGGGAGAACCTGCTTTGAGTCGTGAAACTGACAGTTCGCCCTCCGGGCCCCAGGGGCGCGGAGGTTCGCCGTACCCGTCGGGGGACGCGCCGTACGGATCGCGCCAGGCGCCGGGGCTTCAGCAGGACGCCGGCGAGGAGTCCGGTGCGGCGCGCAAGGGCGAGCCCAGAACCGAGACCACGCTGACGACGCGCATCCGGATCAACATCCCCGGTTCGCGGCCGATCCCGCCGGTCGTCGTGCGGACGCCGGTGGCGGACGGCGGCGAGGCGGCGGACGGCCGGGGCACCGCGGCGGCCGCCCGGGACGACGCGTCCGACGGCGGCGGTGAGCGTACGGGCTCCACGCCGGCGCCCGGCACGCCGGCCATGCCGGCGCAGAACCGGCAGGAGCCCGCGGGGGAACCGGCGCCGCAGCCGGAGAAGAAGACCAGCGACTGGTTCGCGCCCCGCAAGCCGATGGCGGCGGGCGGCGCGATGGGCGCGGGCGCCGCGGCCACCTCGGGCGACGGCACGCAGGGCGGCGCGGGTACGCCGGGCAGCGGCGCGGGCGCGCCGGACGCCGGGGCGGCCCCCGGCGCCGGTGGCACCGGCGCGGGCACGTCCCCCTATTCCGACTATTCCGACACCGCGTACTCCGACACGGCCTACCAGGACCCGTACCAGGCGGAGGGGTACCGCGACGACGCCGAGCGGCCGGGCGGCCCGGGGGTCCCGCCCTACGGCGTGGCTCCGGTGCCGGGCCCCGGCGAGCAGCCGAACGGTCCGACGACGGGCCCCGCCACGGGCAGTTCCGTCCTGGGCGCGGCCGACGGCGCGGGCCACGGCGGGCCGGTGCCCGCGGGCCCCGGCCACACGCCGCCGTACGGTACGCCAGGGGTCGGCGCGCAGGGGCCGGGCACGGACCGGGACGGGGCGCCCGCGCAGGGCGGCGCGCCGGGCGCGGGCGGGCCGCCGCGCCTGTCGGACGACACCGCCATCCTGACGCCCCAGCAGTTCGTCCCGGAGCCCGGCGCTCAGGGCGCTCCGGGTGCGGCTCCTGACGGCCATGTGTCGGGCTCGACGCTCTCCAGCGGGGTCCCCGCCACGTCGGCCGAGGGCCGCACGGCGCCGTTCCCCGGCGGAGGCGGGCGCCGCCCCGACCTGACGCCCCGTCTCGACGGCCAGGGCACGCCCGGCGCGCCCGGCCAGGACCCCGGCGGTCCCGGCGCGGGCCCGGGGGACGCACCGGTGGCGCCCGCCGCGGCGGCGCCCGCGGCCAAGCCCGCCCCTGCCAAGCCCACCGCGAAGAAGAAGGGCCGTTCCAAGCTGGTCCTCGCGGTGGTGGCGGTGCTCGTGGTGGGCGGCGGCCTGTACGGCGCGGGCCTGGTGATGAACCACGCGGACGTGCCGAAGGGCACCACCGTGCTCGGCGTCGACATCGGCGGCAGCACGAAGGACGGCGCCGTGGACACGCTGGAGAAGCACCTCGGCAAGACCGCCGCGATGCCGCTGAAGCTGACCGTGGGCGGCAAGAGCCAGTCCCTCCTGCCCGAGAACGCCGGCCTGACCCTGGACGACCAGGCGACGGTCGAGGCCGCGTCGGGTCCTGACTACAACCCGGTCGACGTGGTCGGTTCCCTGTTCGGCAGGGCACGGCCCGTCGACCCGGTGATGCCGGTGGACGACGAGAAGCTGACGTCCGCGCTCACCGGGATGGCGCAGTCCCTCGGGTCCGCGCGCGAGGGCACCATCACGTTCAGCACGGGCACGCCCGTCGCCGTGCCCGGCCGGGCCGGCACGGGGCTCGACGTGGCGCGCGCCAAGCAGGCCGTACGGGACGCCTACCGCAACCAGGTGGAGACGGGCCGGGCGGTCGCGGTGAGCGTGCCGACGGTGGAGCAGCAGCCGACCATCAGCGGGGCCGAGATCGACCGGGCGATGAAGGAGTTCGCGAAGCCCGCGATGTCCGGGCTCGTCACCATCAAGGCGTCCACCGGCGCGTCGATCCAGTTCGGCCAGGTGTCGCTGCCGAAGATCCTCTCGATGAAGGCGGTCGACGGGAAGCTGGTGGACTCCTACGACCTGAAGGCGCTGAAGTCCGCATACGGTTCCGCGTTCGACGGGGTGCAGGTCAAGCGCGCCGACGGCTCCAGCACGGCGGTCACACCGCAGGACGTCGCGGACCAGCTGCGGGTGGCGCTGCGCGGCAAGACCCCGGACGAGCGGGTGCGGGAGATCGGCGAGAAGACGACGGGGCTCACCGGCTGACGGGCTCCCCGGGCTGACGAGACCCACCGGCTGACGGGGCTCATCAGCTCACGGGGCCCACCGACTGAGGGGGCTCCCCCGGCTGACGGGACCCACCGGCCGACGGGGCTCATCAGCTCACGGGGCCCACCGGCTGAGCGGGTTCACCGGCCGACAGGGCCCACCGGCTGACCCGACCCACCGGCTGAGGGGCTCCCCCGGCTGACGGGACTCACCGGCCGACAGGGCCCACCGGCTGACGGGACCCACCGGCTGAGGGGCTCCCCCGGCCGACGGGCTCCCCCGGCCGACGGGCTCCCCCGGCCGACGGGGCTCATCACCTCACGGGGCCCACCGACTGAGGGGGCACCCGCGACCCACGTGGACACGGGACTGCTTCGGCGCCGCCGCTGCCGCCGCCGCGTGTCATGGGGCCCCGGGGGGGGGCGCCGGGGGGGGGGGGGGGGCGCCGACGGCCCCCGGGCGGCCGCGGGGGGGGGGGGGGGGGGGGGGCGCGCGAACGACACCCGGCCCCGCCAGCCGCCCCCCCCCGGGGCCGCCCCGCCCCCCCCCCCCCCCGCGCCCGGCCCCCCCCCCCCCCCCCCCCCCCCCCCCCCCCCCCCCCCCCACCACACCCCGCACTGCCGGACGCTCGGCGCGGCGGCCAGGATGGAAGCCATGAAGACGACAGCTTCCGCGACCACCGCGGTGGTCACCTTCGCCCATGTGTCGAAGGCCTACGGCGCGGTCCGCGCCGTGGACGGCCTCACCCTCGATCTGCACCCCGGAGAGACGGTGGCGCTGCTCGGGCCCAACGGCGCCGGCAAGTCCTCCACGCTCGACCTGCTGCTCGGGCTGCGGGTCCCCGACACCGGCAGTGTGACGGTGTTCGGGACCACTCCCCAGGGCGCCATCGCGCGGGGCCACGTCGGCGCGATGCTCCAGAGCGGCGGCCTGATGGAGGGTGTGAAGGTCCGCGAGATCGTGACGCTCGCCTGCGACCTGCACCCGAAGCCGCTCCCGGTGGACGAGGTGATGGACCGGGCGGGCATCGCCCCGATCGCCGACCGCATGGTCGGCAAGCTCTCCGGCGGGCAGGAGCAGCGCGTCCGCTTCGCGCTCGCGACGGCCGGGGCCAACGACCTGATCGTGCTGGACGAGCCGACCACCGGCATGGACGTCACGGCGCGCCAGGCGTTCTGGTCCACGATGCGGGAGCAGGCCGATCAGGGCCGCACGGTCCTGTTCGCGACGCACTACCTGGAGGAGGCCGACGCGATCGCCGACCGGGTCCTCGTCCTGCACAAGGGCAGGCTCCTCGCGGACGGCACGGCGGCCGAGATCAAGGCGAAGGCGGGCGCCCGGCGCATCGCGTTCGACCTGGACGGAGCCATCGACGAGCCGACGCTGCGCGGGCTGCCCTTCCTCAGCGCCTTCTCCGTGTCCGGCACGACGGTGCGGATGCAGTCGCACGACGCGGACGCGACGGTGCACGCGCTGTACGGCCTGGGGCTGTACCCGCGCAATCTGGAGGTCGCCGGACTCGGCCTCGAGCAGGCGTTCGTGGCCATCACCGAGGCCGAGGAGGCCAGGACCGCATGATGCCGAAGCTCTCCTACGGTGCGCTGATCAAGCTGGAGATCACCCGCACCCTGCGCAACAAGAAGTTCATGTTCTTCTCGGTCGTCTATCCGGCGGGCCTCTTCCTGGTGATCGCGGGACCGCAGGACAACACCACGATCTCCGGTACGGGCGGGCTCACACTCGGCGCGTTCTACATGGTCGCCATGGCGTCCTTCGGGGCCCTGACGGCGGTGCTGATGGGCAACAGCGAGCGCATCGCCAAGGAGCGGGAGAGCGGCTGGGTGCGGCAACTGCGCCTGACCGCGCTGCCGGGCCGCGGCTACGTCCTCGCGAAGATCGCGAGCGCGGCCGTGGTGAGCCTGCCGTCGATCATCATCGTGTTCCTGCTGGCCGCCGCCATCAAGCACATCCACCTGGAGGTGTGGCAGTGGCTCGCGCTCACGGGCGTGATCTGGGCGGGCAGCCTCTGCTTCGCGGCGCTCGGTGTGGCCATCGGATACCTCGCCACGGGTGACGCCGTACGGCCCATCACGATGATCATCTACTTCGGCCTGTCGATCCTCGGCGGGCTGTGGCTGCCGACCACGAACTATCCTCAGTGGCTCCAGAACATCACGGAGTGGCTGCCCACCCACGCCTACGCGGGCCTCGGGCAGGCCATCGAGCTGGGCGGCGCGCCGCACGGGAAGGACGTGGCCATCATCATCGGCTACTTCCTCGTGTTCGCGGCGGGCGCCGCGTGGCTGTACCGGAAGGACACCAGGAAGGCGTGAGCGACCAGCGGCCCTCGGGCAGCCTGACGCCGGGCGGCGGCCTCGACGTGCCGATCGGACGGCCGCCGGAGAGCCGCCGCCAGGCGCTGGTCAAGCTGGCGTGGACGGGCATCTGGCTCGCCTACCTCGGGGCGCCGGTGGCCGACCTCGGCGACGGCGGCCACAGCTGGTGGGCCATCGTCCTGGGTTCGTCCGGACTGGCGGGGTTCGTCGCACTGTATCTCACGGTGGTCTTCCGCCGGATGGGCAGGCCCCTCGGTCAGCGCGCGGTGCGGGTGCTGCTGGGCGGGGCGTTCGTGCTCGCGCTGTGCCTGGCGCCGACCATGGGCTCGCCGTGGCTGGTGCTGTTCGTGTACGTGGCGGTGTCGGCGGGCGCCGCGCTGCCCCTGCGCCAGACGGCGGTCGCGATCCCGGTGGCCGTGGGCTCCATGCTGCTGGTCGGGACGCTGACGGGTGACGACATCGGTTTCGTGGTGGCGCTGGTCCTGCCGGCGCTGCTCGGCGGCTTCGCCATGGTGGGCGTGAGCCAGCTCGTGCGCACGATGACCGAACTGCGCCAGGCGCGTACGACGGTCGCCACGCTCGCCGCGAACGAGGAGCGCCTGCGGATGGCCCGCGACCTGCACGACCTGCTCGGCCACTCACTGTCCCTGATCACGCTCAAGAGTGAACTGGCGGGCCGGATGCTGCCGGGCGAGCCCGGCCTGGCGGCCGAGCAGGTCGCCGACATCGAACGGGTGAGCAGGCAGGCCCTGACGGACGTACGGGAGGCGGTCAGCGGCTATCGCAGGCTGACGCTCCCCGGTGAACTGGCCGGCGCGCGCACGACGCTGGCGGTCGCCGGCATCGCGACGCGGCTGCCCGCCGAGGCGCCGGTGGACCTGCCGGGCACGCTCGGACCGGAGTCGGAGGAGGCGCTCGCCTGGTCGCTGCGGGAGGCCGTCACCAACGTCGTACGGCACAGCGGGGCCCGCACCTGCGCCGTCACCCTGGCGCCGCGGCAGACGCTGGACGGGCTGTTCCTCCAGCTCAGCGTGGAGGACGACGGCAGGGGCATCGGCACGGCGCCGAGGGGGAACGGCCTGACGGGCCTCGGCGAGCGGCTCGGCAAGGCCGGCGGGACGCTGGAACTGCGGTCGTCCCGCTCGGGGCTGACGCTGACGATGCGCGTCCCGCTGGCCCCGCCGGACCAGCATGTCTGACAGTATCCGGGGCATGAGCGCGCAGATCCGGGTCCTCCTCGCCGAGGACCAGTCCATGGTCCGCGAGGCACTCGCCGCGCTGCTCGGCCTGGAACCCGACATGGAGGTGGTGGCCCAGGCCGCCCGGGGCGACGAAGTGGTGGCGGCGGCCCGGGAGCACGCGGTGGACGTGGCGCTGCTGGACATCGAGATGCCGGGGATGACGGGCATCGAGGCGGCGGCGGAGCTGACGGCCGCGCTGCCGTCGGTGCGGGTGGTGGTGCTGACGACGTTCGGCAGGCCGGGCTATCTGCGCCGGGCGATGGAGGCGGGCGCGGTGGCGTTCCTCGTGAAGGACGCGCCGGCGTCCCAACTGGCCGAGGCGGTAAGGGCGGTGCTCGCGGGAGAACGGGTGATCGACCCCACTCTCGCGGCGGCGGCGCTGGCCGAGGGCGCGAACCCGCTGACGGACCGGGAGTGCGAGGTGCTGGCCGCGGCGGCGGACGGGGCGACCAACGCGGAACTGGCCCGCGAGCTGCACCTCTCGCAGGGCACGGTACGCAACTACCTGTCGACGGCCATCCAGAAGCTGGCGGTGCGCAACCGCGCGGAGGCGGTCCGCACGGCCCGCGACAAGGGCTGGCTCTGACCCGGCCCCAGACCGCCGAGCCCGGCACGGCGCCGGGGCCGCGGGGCCCGAGCCCGGCGGGGGCAAGAGAGAGCACGTGCGACGGCCCGCTCCCCCGACCGCGCGTACGACGACGCCCCCGCTCC
>NZ_JAIUKE010000033.1 GCF_020176795.1 Streptomyces sp. 8L | reverse complement strand
GGCCGGGGCGGGCAGCAGGGAGGACAGGAACGCGTAGCGGCGCAGGCCGTCCGGGTCCTGGCCGCCGTCGTTCTGCGCGTAGTTCCACCAGGCCGCGACCTCGTCCCAGCCGGGCGCCGACAGGGAGCCGCCGAACTCCTGGACCGAGAGCGCCGCCGTGAGGCCGCCGAAAGCGAGCCGGTCGGCCAGGGGCCAGTCCGCGAGGGTGCCGGTGATGAAGCCCGCCATGAAGACGTCCCCCGCGCCGGTCGGGTCGAGCGCCTCGACCGCGATGGCGGGCACCTGCGCGGTCTCGCCGGTGCGTCCGTCCACGGCGTAGGCGCCGTCGGAGCCGAGCGTGACGACGGCGACCGGGACGTGCTCCGTCAGGGCGCGGGCGGCGGCACGCGGGCAGTCGGTGCGCGTGTAGCGCATCGCCTCGGCCGCGTTGGGCAGGAACGCCTCGCAGTGCTCCAGGTCGGCGAGGGCGCCCAGGTCCCACACCCCGGTGTCGTCCCAGCCGACGTCGGCGAACAGGCGGGCGCCGTTCGCGGCGGCGGTGGCGATCCACTCCTGCCGCCTGCCGGGGGTCAGGGACGCGACGGCGGCCCGCGCGCGGGGCGGGCACTCGGGCAGCGCGCCCTCGGGCGGCGGCGCCTCGTGGCCGTGCGAGACCATCGTGCGCTCGCCCTCGTACGCCATGGAGACGGTGACCGGGGAGTGCCAGCCGGGGACCGTGCGCGAGCGCGACAGGTCGATGCCCTCGCCGTGCGCGAGCGCGTCCCAGCAGTACTCGCCGTAGTGGTCGTCCCCGAACGCGGCGGACAGCGAGGTCCGCAGGCCGAGCCTGGCCAGCGCGGACGCCATGTTCGCGACGCCGCCCGGGCTCGATCCCATGCCGCGCGCCCAGGACTCGGTGCCGCGTACGGGCGCGGTCGCGAGGCCGGTGAAGATGATGTCAAGGAAGACGGTGCCGGTCAGGTACACGTCGCAGTCCGGGTCGCCGTGCGCGCGCCGCGCGCCCAGCGGGTCGATGCGCGGCTCCTCGCCTCCTCGCGCCGTCCGTGCGGCCGGGGCCGCCGGTGCGGTTGGGGCTGCCGGCGCTGGGGTTTCTCCGGTGCGTTCACGTGGGATCACGGCATGCTCCTGATTGCGTGCGTTCCCGCCAGTCTGCCCGATCCCGCTATCTGCGCCGGGGCAGCGGCACGCGCGTCAGGTCGGCCGCGACCGTGAGGTCTCCGGTGAAGCCCGCCGCGCGCGCCTGCCGCCCGAAGACGCCCGGGTCGTCGTAGCGCTGCGAGAAGTGCGTCAGGACGAGGTGGCGTACGCCGGCGTCGCGGGCGAGCGCGCCGGCCTGCCCGGCCGTCATGTGGCCGAAATCGACCGCCAGGGCCTCGTCCTCGTCGAGGAACGTCGACTCCGCGACCAGCAGGTCGCACCCGTCGGCGAGTACGTACGCGCCGTCGCACACCCGGGTGTCCATGACGAACGCGAACCGCTGGCCGCGCCGGGGCCTGCTGACGTCCGCCAGCCGTACGCCCCGCACCTCGCCCTCGCGCTGGAGCCGCCCGATGTCCGGGCCCTCGATGCCGTGCTCCGCCAGCAGGGCGGGGAGCATGGTGCGGCCGTCGGGCTCGGTGAGCCGGTAGCCGTACGCCTCGACGGGGTGCGAGAGCCGGTGCGCCGCGAGCGTGTACGCGGGTGTCGCGGCGAGCGTCACGAGGCCGTCGCCCGCGGCCGGCGCCTCCGCGATCGCGACGTTCTCGCGGTAGGACGTCGCGTACTTGAGCCGCTCGTAGAAGTGCTGCCCGCTCGCCGGATAGTGCGCGGTGACCGGGTGCGGTACGCGGTCGAGGTTGATCCGCTGGATCACCCCGGCGAGGCCGAGCGCGTGGTCGCCGTGGAAGTGCGTCACGCACAGCCGGTCGATGTCGTGGGCGGCGACCCCGGCGCGCAGCATCTGGCGCTGGGTGCCCTCGCCGGGGTCGAACAGCAGCCCCTGGCCGTCCCAGAGCAGCAGGTAGCCGTTCTGGTTGCGGCGGCGCGTGGGGACCTGGCTCGCGGTGCCGAGGACGACGAGTTCCCGCACGGACACGGTGTCCGCGCCCCGCTTATCCGGGCGGCCAGTTGAGGCCGCGCCCGCCGAGGACGTGGGCGTGCGCGTGGAAGACGGTCTGGCCCGCGCCGCTGCCCGTGTTGAAGACGACGCGGTAGCCGCCCGCGTCGATCTTGTCGCCGGCCGCGACGGCGCCGGCCTCGCGGAGCACGTCGGCCGCGATCTCCGGCTGCTCGGCGGCGAGGGTGGCGGCGTCCGGGTAGTGCGCCCTGGGGATGACGAGGACGTGCGTCGGCGCCTGCGGGTTGATGTCCCGGAAGGCGACCGTGGTGGCGCTCTCGCGCACGACCGTGGCGGGCACGTCCCCCGCGACGATCTTGCAGAACAGGCAGTCGGCCTGTGGTTCTCCCGCCATGATCCGGGCCCTCATCTCCTTCGCTCCGTATCCCCGGCATCGTATCGGGCCCGGCCGCGGGGCGTGTCCCCCGCCCGCGCGCGGCAGCGGTACGCCGAGCCCGACGGTCGCAGGCTCTGCGCTGCGCCCCGCCCGCGCGCGGCAGCGGCCTCAGGACCAGCGGCCGGTGCGGGTCAGCAGCAGGGCCAGCGCCGCCGTGCCTGCCGTGGAGGTGCGCAGGACACTGCCGCCGAGCCGGTACGGCCCGGCTCCCGCGGCGGCGAACACGTCGAGTTCCTCCGGTGACACGCCGCCCTCCGGGCCGACGACGAGCACCAGGTGCCCTATGGGCGGCAGTTCGGCCGTGGCGAGGGGCGTCGCGATGCCGCCGTCCTCGTGCAGGACGGCGGCGAAGTCGGCGCCGGCCAGCAGCCGGGCCACCTCGCGCGTCGTCGCGGGCTCCGCGACCTCGGGGAAGCGCAGGCGGCGCGACTGCTTGCCCGCCTCGCGTGCGGTGGCCCGCCATTTGGCGAGAGACTTGGCGCCGCGCTCGCCCTTCCACCGCGTGACGCAGCGGGCGGCGGCCCAGGGCACGACGGCGTCCACGCCGGTCTCGGTCATCGTCTCGACGGCGAGTTCGCCGCGGTCGCCCTTCGGCAGCGCCTGGACGACGGTGACGCGCGGCGCGGGCTCCTCCTCGGTGCGGATCTCGGTGACGTCGACGTCCAGCCGGTCCTTGCCCGCGACGGCCGCGACCGTGCCGTACGCGCCGGTGCCCGCGCCGTCGGTCAGGACGACCTCCTCGCCGACGCGCAGCCGCCGTACGGACACGGCGTGGCGGCCCTCGGGCCCTTCGAGCACGACCGTCCCCCGGCCCAGCGGGACGCCGTCCCCGACCACGAACACCGGCGCCGTCATGCCGTACTCCCCAGGCTCATCGCGGCGCGCGCCGCTTCCGTCTCCGCCGCGAGCACCTCGACGAGCCGCCCTGCGGGCATGGCCCGCGCCATCCGGTGTCCCTGGCCCGCCCACAGCGCCATGGCCTGCGGGTCCCCGGCCTTCGCCGCAGCCTTGCGCAGCGGCGAGGTCAGGTGGTGCACCTCGGGGTAGGCCTGCGGGGCGTACGGGCCGTGCTCGCGCATGAAGCGGTTCACCAGGCCGCGCGCGGGGCGGCCGGAGAAGGCGCGCGTCAGTTCCGTGCGGGCGAACAGCGGGTTCGTCATGGCCTGCTTGTGCGGCTCGGGGGCGGCGGACTCGTCCGTGACGAGGAAGGCCGTGCCGAACTGGGCGGCCTCCGCGCCGAGGGCGAGGACCGCGGCGGCCTGCGAGCCGCGCATGAGGCCGCCCGCCGCCACGATCGGCAGCGTCACCGCGTCCTTGACCTGGACGACGAGCGACAGCAGCCCGATGCCGGCGCCGTCCGTCGCGGGGTCGTCCTTGTGCGTGCCCTGGTGGCCGCCCGCCTCGATGCCCTGGGCGCAGACCGCGTCCGCGCCGGCCCACTGGGCGGCGCGCGCCTCCTCGGCGGTCGTGACCGTCACGATCGTGTACGTACCGGCGCGGTGGAAGCGGTCGAACACCATCCGGGGCGGGCAGCCGAAGGTGAACGACACGACGGGCACCGGATCGTCGAGCAGTATGGCGAGCTTGGCCTCGTAGCCGTCGTCCCAGCCGGTCTCCGGGTCGCCGAGCGGCGTGTCGTACCAGTTCGACTCACCGGCGAGCTGGCTGCGGTACAGGTCGACGGCCGCGCGGTCGGCGTGCCGGGTCTGCGGCATGAAGACGTTCACGCCGAAGGGCGCGCCCGTGAGCCCGCGCAGGTGCTTGATCTCCTCGTACATGCCGTCCGCCGTCTTGTAGCCGGCGGCCAGGAAGCCGAGGCCGCCCGCGTCGGACACGGTGGCGGCCAGCGGGGGGCAGGAAGCACCGCCTGCCATGGGGGCCTGCACGATCGGACACCGAAAGAGATCGGTCAGCGTGGAGGACATGCACGCATGGTGCCATGCCCGTACCAGACCGCCGAATCGCCCTCGCATCCGGCATATGCCGACGGAAGAGCCACCGGTCGAGGCCGTGCGTCACGACGGAAACGTCACATTTGCCGGAAGGGCACGGCACGGGACCACGGGCGGTGGGCGGGCCGGGTGGCGTGTCCGGGAACAGACCCCGCAAGCGGGCGCGGAACGGGGCGGAGAACCGGCGGTGCCGGACGGAAAACCACCGGGGGGGCGGCCCGTTCGGGCACGCGCGCCGGTGGTCTGCCTTCTGATTCGGCCCTCACAGGGACCCGCTGAGCCCCGGCGGGCCCAGCTGTCCCGGCAGCCTCAGCGGCCCCGGTGGACCTGGCAGCCTCAGCAGACCTGACGGCCCCATTGGGCCCAACTGTCCCGACGGCCCCACCGGGCCCAGTCGGACCCGGTAAACCCGGTGGGCCTAGCGGCCGTTGAAGGCGTCCTTCAGACGGGAGAACAGGCCCTGCTGGCCGGGCTGGAACTGGCCCGTCGGGCGCTCCTCCCCGCGCAGCTTGGACAGTTCGCGCAGGAGGTGCTCCTGCTCCGCGTCCAGCTTCGTCGGTGTCGTGACCTCGACATGGACGATCAGGTCGCCGCGCCCGCCGCCGCGCAGATGGGTCACGCCGCGGCCGTGCAGCGGAACGGACTGGCCGGACTGCGTCCCCGGCCGTACGTCGACCTCCTCCACGCCGTCCAGCGTCTCCAGCGGGCACTTGGTGCCGAGGGCCGCGGCCGTCATGGGGATCGTCACCGTGCAGTGCAGGTCGTCGCCGCGCCGCTGGAAGACCGAGTGCGGCAGTTCGCGGATCTCCACGAACAGGTCGCCCGCCGGGCCGCCGCCGGGGCCGACCTCTCCCTCGCCGGCGAGCTGGATCTTGGTGCCGTCGTCGACGCCCGCCGGGATCTTGACCGTGAGCGTACGGCGCGAGCGCACCCGCCCGTCGCCGGCGCACTCGGGGCACGGGTTCGGCACGACGGTGCCGAAGCCCTGGCACTGCGGGCACGGCCGCGAGGTCATGACCTGGCCGAGGAACGACCGGGTCACCTGCGAGACCTCACCGCGGCCGCGGCACATGTCACAGGTCTGGGCGGACGTACCGGGCGCCGCGCCCTCGCCGTTGCACGTGGTGCAGACGACGGCCGTGTCGACCTGGATCTCCTTGGTCGTGCCGAAGGCCGCCTCGCTGAGCTCGATCTCCAGCCGGATCATGGCGTCCTGGCCGCGGCGCGTGCGCGAGCGGGGCCCGCGCTGCGACGCCGTACCGAAGAACGCGTCCATGATGTCCGAGAAGTTGCCGAAGCCGCCGGCGCCGAAGCCGCCCGCCCCGCCGCCTCCGCCGTTGCCGGACAGGGGGTCGCCGCCGAGGTCGTAGACCTGCTTCTTCTGCGGGTCCGACAGGACCTCGTAGGCGGCGTTGATCTCCTTGAAGCGCTCCTGCGTCTTGGGATCGGGGTTGACATCCGGGTGCAGCTCGCGCGCGAGCCGCCGGAATGCCTTCTTGATCTCGTCCTGGGACGCGTCGCGGCGCACGCCGAGTACGGCGTAGTAGTCCGTGGCCACTTACGACTCCGCCAGGATCTGTCCGACGTAACGTGCCACTGCGCGTACCGCTCCCATCGTTCCGGGGTAGTCCATGCGGGTCGGTCCGACCACGCCGAGTTTGGCGACTGCCTCGTCGCCCGAACCGTAGCCGACGGCTACGACAGATGTGGAAGTGAGGCCCTCGTGGGCGTTCTCGTGCCCGATCCGTACCGTCATGCCCGGCTGGCCCGCCTCGCCGAGCAGCTTCAGGAGCACCACATGCTCCTCAAGTGCCTCCAGCACCGGCGCGATCACCAGGGGGAAGTCGTGCCCGAAGCGGGTGAGGTTCGCCGTGCCGCCGATCAGCAGGCGCTCCTCGGTCTCCTCGACCAGGTTCTCCAGCAGCGTCGCGAGGACAGTGCTGACCGTGGGCCGGTCCTCCGCCTCGAACGCATCGGGCAGGTCCTGCACCAGGCGCGGCACGTCGGAGAAGCGCCGGCCCACGACCCGGCTGTTCAGCCGGGCCCGCAGGTCCGCGAGCGCCACCTCGCCGAACGGCGCCGGGCAGTCGATCATGCGCTGCTCGACCCGTCCCGTGTCCGTGATGAGGACGAGCATCAGCCGCGCGGGCGCCAGCGAGAGCAGCTCCACGTGGCGCACCGTCGAACGCGTCAGGGACGGGTACTGCACCACGGCGACCTGCCGGGTCAGCTGCGCCAGCAGCCGCACCGTACGGCCCACGACGTCGTCCAGGTCGACGGCGCCCTCGAGGAAGTTCTGGATGGCGCGGCGCTCGGGCGACGACAGCGGCTTGACGCCCGCCAGCTTGTCCACGAACAGCCGGTAGCCCTTGTCGGTGGGGATGCGGCCCGCGCTCGTGTGCGGCTGGGCGATGTAGCCCTCTTCTTCGAGGACGGCCATGTCGTTGCGGATCGTCGCGGGCGAGACCCCGAGCCGGTGTCGCTCCGTGAGCGCCTTGGAGCCGACGGGCTCCTCCGTGCCGACGTAGTCCTGGACGATGGCGCGCAGCACTTCGAGTCTGCGTTCGCTGAGCACGGCGCACACCTCCAGCGGTCGTCGTTCGTCGTCCCTCGTCGCGCCCTGCGACCCCGTTTGGCACTCGATCCGGCGGAGTGCCAGCTCCTTCCGGGCCAGTGTACGGCCGAGGGGTGCACGCCTAGCAAGGCAGTGTTCCACGGGACCGTGCCACGGGTTCCCGCCGGGGCGTGAGAGGTTCCGTCCTGGACGTTCCGTACGGGGCGTACGAAGCGTACGGACCGGCGCGTGAGCCGACAGACGAAAGGGGAACGGCGCATGGGTGGCGCGCACGCGTCGGGCGGGGTCGCGGACGGCCGGCTCGCGAACGGCCGGCTCGCGGACGGCTGGGAGGAGCTGGCGCCGGGCGTCAGCCGGTGCAGGCTGCCGGGCTGGGACTGTACGGCGGGCCTGGTGGCGGGGCCCGCGGGGGTGCTGCTGGTGGACGCGGGCAGCACGCTGCGCGAGGGCGCGGCGCTGCGCGCGGCGGCGCACCGCCTCACCGGGGGCGCCCACGTGACCCATCTCGCACTCACGCATCCGCACTTCGATCATGTCCTCGGCGCGGGCGCGCTCATCGGCGCCGAGGTGGCCGGGGCCGCGGGCCTGGCGCGGGAGCTGGGCGGGGCCGCGGGCCGCGCGGCCCTGTACGCGGACGCGGTGCGCCACGGCGTGGCCGGGGACGAGGCGCGGGCCGCCGTGGAGGCGCTGGCCGCGGTGCCCTGGGCGCCGTCGCCGGGGCTTCCGGCAACCTCGCGGGCACCGCGCGTCCGCGAGGTCGCGGCCGGCGACCCGTACGAGCTGGACCTGGGCGGCGGCGTCCTCGCGCTGCTGGTGAACGCGGGCCCCGGCCACACGGCGTCCGACCTCGCCGTGCTGGTACGCGGGCCGGCCGGTCCCCCCGTGCTCTTCTGCGGCGATCTGGTGGAGGAGTCGGGCCCGCCGCAGGCCGGCCCCGACGCGCTGCCGGACCGCTGGCCCGCCGCGCTCGACGGCCTGCTGCGGCTCGGCGGCGAGGACGCGCTCTATGTGCCGGGCCACGGCGCGGTGGTGGACGCGGCGTTCGTCCGCGCCCAACGCCGGGACATCGCCGGGTGATCGGCATAGGGTCGGCCCGTGCGGAGTTACAGCCCTGATCTGACGCCCCCGTGGAAGCGTTCCACGCCCCTTCCCGAGGTTGCGGCCGAGGCCGACCTGGTCGTCGAGGAGGTGTCGACCGGATTCTGCGGCGCGGTGATCCGCTGCGAGAAGACCGCGCAGGGCCCGACGGTGACCCTGGAGGACCGCTTCGGCAAGCACCGCGTCTTCCCCATGGAGCCCGGCGCGTTCCTGCTGGAGGGCAGGCCGGTCACCCTCGTACGCCCGGGGACCGGCGCGGGCGCGGGCCCGAAGGCGCCGTCCAGGACCGCGTCCGGCTCACTCGCGGTGCCGGGCGCCCGCGCGCGGGTGGCCCGAGCGGGCCGCATCTACGTCGAGGGGCGGCACGACGCGGAGCTGGTCGAGCAGGTCTGGGGCGACGACCTGCGCGTGGAGGGCGTGGTCGTGGAGTACCTGGGCGGCGTGGACGACCTGCCCGCCGTGGTCACCGACTTCGCCCCCGGGCCCGACGCGCGCCTCGGTGTGCTGGTCGACCACCTGGTGCCCGGCACGAAGGAGTCCCGGATCGCGGCGGAGGCGTCCGGGGACGACGTGCTCGTGGTGGGCCATCCGTACATCGACGTCTGGGAGGCGGTGAAGCCGTCGTCGGTGGGCATCGCCGCGTGGCCGCGCGTTCCGCGGGGCCAGGACTGGAAGACGGGTGTCTGCCGCGCCCTCGGCTGGCCGGAGAACACCGGGGCCGCCTGGCAGCGCATCCTCGCCTCGGTCCACTCCTACCGCGATCTGGAACCGGAACTGCTCGGCCGGGTCGAGGAGTTGATCGACTTCGTCACGATCGGCGGCCCGGAGGGCCCGTGAGCGACGGCGGGGCGGGTCTCCGCGGCAGCGCGGGTCTCTACGGCAGCCCGGGTCTCCATGGGCCGGGTCGTCGCGCGCGTGCCGCGCCTGGCCCTCGCGTACCGACCGCGCGTCAGTCGACCAGGTCCCTGATCACCGCGTCGGCCAGCAGCCGGCCGCGCAGGGTGAGGACCGCGCGGCCCGCCTCGTGCGGGGCGGCCTCCAGCAGGCCGTCGCCGACCGCGCGGGCCGCCGCGCGCAGGCCGTCCTCGTGCAGGAGGCCGAGCGGGACGCCCTCGCGCAGCCGCAGTTCGAGCATGACGCGCTCCACGCGCCGGTCCTCGGCGGTCAGCAGCTCCCGGCCCGCGCCCGGCGCCCGGCCCCCGGCGAGCGCCGCCGCGTACGCGCCGGGGTGCTTCACGTTCCACCAGCGGACGCCGCCGACGTGGCTGTGGGCGCCGGGGCCCGCGCCCCACCAGTCGGCGCCGCGCCAGTACAGCTCGTTGTGCCGGCAGCGCCCGGCCCCTGTGGTGGCCCAGTTGGACACCTCGTACCAGGAGAAGCCGGCGGCGGACAGCGTCTCGTCCGCGATCAGGTAGCGGTCGGCGTGCTCGTCGTCGTCCGTCATCGGGATCTCGCCGCGCCGGATCTGGCGCGCGAGCCGCGTGCCCTCCTCCACGATCAGCGCGTACGCCGACACGTGGTCGGGGCCCGCGCCGATCGCCGCGTCGAGCGACGCGCGCCAGTCGTCGTCGCTCTCCCCCGGGGTGCCGTAGATCAGGTCGAGGTTGACGTGGTCGAAGCCGGCCGCGTGGGCCTCGGCGACGCACGCCTCGGGGCGGCCGGGGGTGTGGTTGCGGTCGAGGACGCGCAGCACGTCCTGTCGGGCGCTCTGCATGCCGAACGAGACGCGGTTGAAGCCGCCCTCGCGCAGGGCCGCCAGATAGGCCGGGTCCACGGACTCCGGGTTGGCCTCGGTCGTGATCTCCGCGTCGTCCGCGAGGCCGAACTCGTCGCGGATCGCCGCGAGCATCCGTACGAGGTCGGCGGCGTCCAGCAGCGTGGGCGTACCGCCCCCGACGAAGACGGTCTCGACGGGGCGGGGGTCGTCGCCCAGGACCTTGCGGGCGAGGCGGACCTCGTCGGTCAGGATGCCCGCGTAGTTGTCGCGCGAGGCGAGCACGCCGCCGGAGCCGCGCAGCTCGGTCGCGGTGTACGTGTTGAAGTCGCAGTAGCCGCAGCGGCTCGCGCAGTACGGGACGTGCAGGTAGAAGCCGAGGGGCCGGCCGGCCGCGCCGTCGAGTGCGGACGGGGGCAGCTCGCCGGTCTCGGGCACGGGGTCGCCGTCGGGCAGTGCGGAGGGCATGCCCTCCATTGTCCCGTACGCCCGCGCGTTCCCCTGCCGCTTCGCCTGGCTGCGGGGCCGGCCGCCCGGGCCGGCGGGCGCGCTGTGGTCCGGGTCACTCGGCCTGGAACACCAGCAGTGCCAGGTCGTCGTCCGGCGGCGCGCCGTCGAAGGCGTGCACCACCTCCCGGATGCGGTCGGCCACGGCCTGGGCCGTGAGCCCCGTGCATCCGGCGAGGGCCCGGGCCAGCCCGTCGGCGTCGTCCAGCATCCGCCCGCCGGAGCGGCGCTCGGTCACCCCGTCGGTGACGCAGAGCAGCGTGTCACCGGGCTCCAGGTCGAAGGTCTGGCTCTCGTACGGGGAGTTCTCGGCGATCCCCAGCAGCAGCTGCGGTTCCGCGGCGGGCCGTACGGTCCCGTCCGGACGCAGCAGGAGCGGCAGCGGATGCCCGGCGCTGGCCACCGTGCAGCGGGCGCCGCCCGCGGGGAGCGGCACGAGTTCCCCGTACAGCAGCGAGAGGAAGCGCGGGTGGTAGCCCTCCGAGGCGCCGACGGCGGGCAGTTCGCTCAGCGGGAGTTCGCTCAGCGGCAGCCCGGCCGCCGCCGCCTCGCCCGCAGCCATGGTCTCCGCCGCGCTGGCGGCGGCCATCGCGGACGCGGCCTCCGCGGCCTCCGTCGCGTCGTCGAGCAGCAGCCGGTTGAGCCGGTCGAGCACCTCGCCGACCTGGTAGCCCTCGCGTCCCAGCAGGCGCAGCCACGGCCGGGCGAGGCCCGTCACGACGGCCGCCTCGGGGCCGCTGCCCTGCACGTCGCCGAGCATGAAGCACCAGCGGTCCTCGGGGCAGTGGAACACGTCGTAGAAGTCGCCGCCCGCGAGCCCCTCGTCTCTCGGCTCGTACACCAGGCCGCTGGCGACGCCGGGGATTCTGGCGACCTGGCTGGGCAGCAGGGCGCGCTGGAGGACGCGGCTGATGGTGGCCTGCCGGGTGTAGCGGCGCGCGGCGCCGATCGCGAGGGCCACCCGGCGCGCGAAGTCCTCGACCAGCTCGATGATCTCGTCGGGGACGGGCGCCTTGCCGGGTCTGCCCAGCAGCAGGGTGCCGACGGGTCTGCCGTTGGTGACGAGCCGGCAGGACAGTGTCACGGCCGGGGCGTCCGCGGCTGCCGCGGAGCCGGGCCCTGCCGGCACCGCGTCGACGGATGCCGCTCGGGTGGCGGGCGCCACTCCTGTGCCGGAACCGGGGCCGGGGCCTCCCCTGTGGGCGGCGCGTGCCGAGTTCCCCGCTTCGGGGGCCGGGACCTCCACAGGGCCCGGGTACGGCGGGTCCGCGGGTCTGGGCGGCTGCTTCTCCAGCAGCGCCCGCAGCGCGTCGAGCCGCGTCTCGTCCGCGTGCCACACGCCCGCGAGCCGGGCCGACGTCCCGGAGCCGTCCAGCCAGACCGCGCACCACTCCGCGAGCCTCGGCACCAGCAGCTGCCCGGCCAGCGCCGCGACCATCTCCTCGTCCAGCTGCCCCGCCAGCAGGTCGGACGTCTCCGCGAGGAACGACAGGGCGCCGTGCCCGCGCCAGTCGGTCTCGGTGTGCGCCCGCGGGCCCGGCTCGTCGTCCCGGCCCTCCTCGTCGACCCGGACGGGCAGCCTGCCCGAGGTGCCGGTGCCGTCGAGCGCGATCCTGGCCCAGACCGTCTTGAGCCCCGTCCGGTACGTCACGCCCCACCGCTCCGCGAGCGACGCCACGATCTGGAGGCCGCGGCCGTACTCGGCCGTGTAGGGCCCGGAGCGCCCGTACGGCGTTCCGGGGTCCGCGGGCGCCCGCGAGGGGTGGTGGTCGGAGACCTCGACCAGCAGCCCCGGCGGTTCCTCCTCGGCGCCGAGCGCGGCGGCCCAGCCCGCGGGGGGCCGCTCCGTCAGCCGGCAGCGCACCTCCACGGTCGTACCGGCGTGCACGACGGCGTTGGTGACGAGTTCGTCGGCGATCAGCGCGGCGTCGTCGGCGATCAGGTCCGTGCTGTGCCCGCCGGGCGGGCACAGGGCCCGGTGGACGGGGGGCCCCCCCCCCGCCCCGGGGGGGGGCCGCGGGGGTTCCGGGGGGGGGGGGCGCCGGGCGCCGCCGCCCCGCGCGGGGCGGCGGGCCGCCGAGGCGCCGGGGGGCCCCCGGGGGGCCCCCCCCCGGGCCCGGTGGACGGCCGCCACCGGCCCGGACGCGTCGGGGCCCGTGGCGGTGTCGGTGTCGGTGTCCGTGTCGTTGGGAGCGGGTGGCTGGGCGTCCGTGGGAGCGGAGGCGCCCGCGCACTCCCCCGCGGCCCCGGTCTCGCCCGCGCCGCCCGCGGGCGCGCCGCAGAAGGCGCAGGCGCCGAGCAGACCGAGCCCGGTCCACTCGGCGAGGGCGGCGCGTACCAGCCGCCGCGCCTCCGCCGGGGCGACCGGGTCGCTCTCCAGGCTGATGCGGACGAAGGGCGGCGGCGCGCCCGCGCCTGGTCCTGTCCCGTGCGAGGCGTCGGGGTCGGTCGCACGCTGGATCGGAATGGGCCCCACTGCGGCTCCCGCGTCCGGTTGTCTGCTGCGTGTTCGATGCACCGGTCACGGCACGCCGTGTCGGTTGATTCGGCAAGGGTCGCAGACGGAGCGGCGCCGTGCACGGCAAGTCATCGAAAACGGGCGGGACAAGGGCAGAGATTACGTACCGGGCGGCCATCGGAAGGCCCCCGCCCCCGGGCCCGGCGCGCCCGTGGGCGTCCGAAGCCCGAGGGAGCCGCCGGGCGGCCCTCCTGCACGTCATGCCTCGCGGGTCCCCGCGGATACCTCACGCCTCGCGGGTCCCCGCGAACACCTCACACCGCACGGGTTCCCGCGTACATCTCACGCCTCGCGGGTTCCCGCGTACATCTCCTCGATGAGGTCGTTGTACTCGCGCTCCACCACGGGCCGCTTGAGCTTGAGGCTCGGGGTCAGTTCCCCGTGTTCGATGTCCAGGTCGCGCGGCAGGAGACGGAACTTCCTGATGGCCTGCCAGCGCTGGAGCCCGTCGTTGAGGCGCTGGACGTAGCCGTCGATCAGCCGCTGCGTCTCGGGCGCCGCCATGACATCGGCGTACGGCTTCCCGCCGAGGCCGTGCTCGGCGGCCCAGTCCATGATCGTGGGCTCCTCCAGCGTGATGAGGGCGCTGCAGAAGTTGCGGCCGCCGCCGATCACCAGGATGTTCGAGACGAACGGACAGACCGCCTTGAACTGGGTCTCCACCTCGGCGGGCGAGATGTACTTGCCGCCGGACGTCTTGATGAGGTCCTTCTTGCGGTCGGTGATCTTCAGGTACCCGTCGGTCGACAGCTCACCGATGTCGCCCGTGTGGAACCAGCCGTCGGCCTCCAGGACTTCGGCGGTCTTGTCCGGCAGCCCGTGGTAGCCGACCATCACCGCCGGGTTGCGGATCAGGATCTCGCCGTCGTCCGCGATGCGTACCTCGGTGCCCGGCATGGGTTTGCCGACCGTGCCGGTGCGCAACGCGACGCCCGGGTTGACGAAGCAGGCCGCACTGGTCTCGGTCAGCCCGTACCCCTCCAGGACCGGCACACCCGCGCCGGAGAAGAAGTAGCTGATGTCGGGTGCCAGGGCCGCCGAACCGGAGACCGCGGCCCGCAGCCGGCCGCCGAAGGCCTCCCGGATCTTCGCGAACACGAGGGCGTCCGCGACCTTGTGCTTGGCGGCCAGGGCGAAGGGCAGCGAGTCGTTGCCGGTCCGCTGGAAGTTCTCCTGCGAGACCTTCGCCGACTCGCGGGCGACCCCGGCCGCCCACTGGAAGATCTTGTACTTGGCGGCACCGCCGGAACGCGCCTTCGCCGCGACGCCGTTGTAGACCTTCTCGAAGATCCGCGGCACGGCCGCCATGTACGTGGGCCGCACGGCGGGCAGGTTCTCGATGATCTTGTCGACGCGGCCGTCCACCGCGGTGACGTGCCCGACTTCGATCTGCCCCGAGGTCAGCATCTTGCCGAAGACGTGCGCGAGCGGCAGCCACAGGTACTGCACGTCCTCGGAGGAGATCAGGCCCGTCCCGGCCATGGCCTTGGCCATGTACGACCAGGAGTCGTGCCTCAGCCGTACGCCCTTGGGCCGCCCGGTGGTGCCCGAGGTGTAGATCAGGGTCGCGAGCTGGTCGGCCTTGAGCGCGTCGATCCGCTGCCTGACGACGTCGGGCCGGGCCGCAAGCTCCTCGGCGCCGAGCTTCTCCAGGGCGTCGAGGGACAGGACCCAGCCCTCCGGGTCGTCCGCGGCGGGCTCGGCGTCCGCCGCCTCGATCACCACGACATGGGCGAGGTCGGGCAGCTCGGCGCGGTGCGCCCGGACCTTGGCCAGCTGGGCGGCGTCCTCGGCGATCAGCACCCGGCTGCCGGAGTCGGAGAGGATGAAGACCGACTCGTCGGCGTTGGTGGACGGGTAGATGGTGGTGGTGGCCGCGCCGGCGCACATCACCCCGAAGTCCGCCAGAATCCACTCGATACGCGTCGAGGAAGCCAGCGCGACCCGCTCCTCGGGCCGCACGCCGAGCGCGATGAGGCCGGCCGAGATGCCGTAGACCCGCTCAGCGGTCTCGCGCCAGCTCAGTGAGCGCCACTCGTCCGGGCCCTGCCCCGACGCGGGGGGTACGGGGTAGCGGAACGCCTCGGCGTCGGGCGTAGCGGCGACGCGCTCAATGAAGAGGGTCGCCACGGAGGGCGGCCGGTTCTCGATCAAGTTCTGGGTGTCGCTCACGGCTTCCTCCGGAACCGTACGGGTCGTACCGCACGATGCATCTGGTCCTGAGACGTTTGGCGTTCAAGGCGTTCATGACGTTCACGTAACCGGTCGACGAGTAGCTACCGATCGGTAATCAGACTAGGGCCCAGGTCGCACGTGCGTAAGAGGGGCGACATTTCCCACACAGCGTGAGCGGCAGGAGACCACAAGACACACGCCCGACATACGACCGGAGACCGCGCGTACGTACGCCGGGCCACCGGGAGGAGGAGTACGTACGAGCACGTACGGGGACGTGCGCGGGGGGGGCAGACCGAGGCACGTACGGGGCGCGCGGGCACGAGGGAACCCGTACGGCAGGACGCACGGCAGCGGGACGCCCACGGGAACACGTACGGCCGGGCCCCCGTGGTGTCCTGCGCCCACGGGGGCCCGGCCGGCTCCCGGCGTACCGCCTCTCGTTTCCCGGCCTGGCGCTTCGTCTTCGTCCGGGCGGCCCGGCGTTCCCGGCTATGCGGCTGTGCGGCTTCGCGACTTCGCGACTTCGCGGCGTCCTACTTCTTCGCCTTGCCGGAGCCGGAGTCGTCGCTGGAGAGCACGGCGATGAAGGCTTCCTGCGGCACCTCCACGCTGCCGACCATCTTCATCCGCTTCTTGCCCTCCTTCTGCTTCTCCAGCAGCTTCCGCTTCCGGGAGATGTCACCGCCGTAGCACTTCGCCAGCACATCCTTGCGAATGGCGCGGATCGTCTCGCGCGCGATGACGCGGGAGCCGATGGCGGCCTGCACCGGCACCTCGAACGCCTGCCGGGGGATCAGCTCGCGCAGCTTCGCGACGAGCCGCACGCCGTAGGCGTACGCCTGGTCGCGGTGGGTGATCGCGGAGAAGGCGTCGACCTTGTCGCCGTGCAGGAGGATGTCGACCTTCACCAGCTGGGCGGACTGCTCGCCGGTGGGCTCGTAGTCGAGCGAGGCGTACCCGCGCGTCTTGGACTTCAGCTGGTCGAAGAAGTCGAAGACGATCTCCGCGAGCGGGAGGGTGTAGCGGATCTCGACCCGGTCCTCGGAGAGGTAGTCCATGCCGAGGAGGGTGCCGCGCCGGTTCTGACACAGCTCCATGATCGAGCCGATGAACTCGCTGGGCGCCAGGATCGTCGCCCGTACGACCGGCTCGAAGACCTCGTCGATCTTGCCCTCGGGGAACTCGCTCGGATTGGTGACGGTGTGCTCCTTGCGGTCCTCCATCACCACCCGGTAGACGACGTTCGGCGCCGTCGCGATCAGGTCGAGGCCGAACTCGCGCTCCAGGCGCTCCCGGACCACGTCCAGGTGCAGCAGTCCGAGGAAGCCGACGCGGAAGCCGAAGCCGAGCGCGGCCGACGTCTCCGGCTCGTAGACGAGCGCGGCGTCGTTGAGCTGGAGCTTCTCCAGGGCGTCGCGCAGCTCCGGGTAGTCGGAGCCGTCCAGCGGGTACAGGCCGGAGAAGACCATGGGCTTCGGGTCCTTGTAGCCGCCGAGCGCCTCGGTGGCCCCCTTGGACAGGGAGGTGATCGTGTCACCGACCTTGGACTGCCGCACGTCCTTCACGCCGGTGATCAGGTAGCCGACCTCGCCGACGCCGAGGCCGTCGGCCGGCAGCATCTCCGGCGAGTTGGCGCCGATCTCCAGCAGCTCGTGGGTGGCGCCCGTGGACATCATCCTGATGCGCTCGCGCTTGCTCAGCCGGCCGTCGACGACCCGGACGTACGTGACGACGCCACGGTACGAGTCGTAGACCGAGTCGAAGATCATCGCACGGGCGGGGGCGTCCGCGACGCCGACCGGCGCGGGGACGTCCGCGACGACCTTGTCGAGCAGGACGTCCACGCCGAGGCCGGTCTTGGCGGAGACCTTGAGCACGTCCTCCGGCTGGCAGCCGATCAGGTTCGCGAGCTCCTCGGAGAACTTCTCCGGCTGCGCGGCCGGCAGGTCGATCTTGTTGAGCACCGGGACGATGGTGAGGTCGTTCTCCATCGCGAGGTAGAGGTTGGCCAGGGTCTGGGCCTCGATGCCCTGCGCCGCGTCGACCAGCAGGATCGTGCCCTCGCAGGCGGCGAGCGAGCGGGACACCTCGTAGGTGAAGTCGACGTGCCCGGGGGTGTCGATCATGTTGAGGATGTGGGTCCTGCCCTGGTCCCCGCCGCTGCGGGGCGCCCACGGCAGCCGGACCGCCTGGGACTTGATCGTGATGCCGCGCTCGCGCTCGATGTCCATGCGGTCGAGGTACTGGGCGCGCATCTGCCGCTGCTCGACGACACCGGTCAGCTGGAGCATCCGGTCGGCGAGCGTGGACTTGCCGTGATCGATGTGCGCGATGATGCAGAAGTTACGGATCAGCGCCGGGTCCGTACGGCTGGGCTCGGGCACGTTGACAGGGGTCGCGGGCACGCAGGGTCCTGATTCTTGAGGAGCGCCGCCCCGCCGAGGCCGCTCCCGGTACGGAGGGTCTCCGCACGGCTGCCATCGTCGGGGCGCGTCGTCTCGTCTCGGGTCGACATCGGATCGGATCGATACGCAGCCTCCATCGTCCCATGAAGGACGGGCCGCGACCGATTTGGGCCGGTCATACCGGTGCTGCTACCTTGGACAGCTGTGTCTCGTGCCTTCGCGCACGCGGCACTCCTCCGAGGAAGGCCCCGGACAAGCGTCGGGACGGTCCTCGGAACATCCTCAGTTACATCATCGAACCTGCAAAGGCTCTTTCGTGGCGAACATCAAGTCCCAGATCAAGCGGAACAAGACGAACGAGAAGGCGCGCCTGCGCAACAAGGCCGTCAAGTCCTCCCTGAAGACCGCGATCCGCAAGACCCGCGAGGCCGCTGCCGCGGGCGACGTCGAGAAGGCCACCGCGGCCGCCCGCGCCGCCTCCCGCGAGCTCGACAAGGCCGCGTCGAAGGGTGTCATCCACAAGAACGCCGCCGCCAACAAGAAGTCGGCGCTGGCGTCCACCGTGAACGGCATCCAGGGCTGAACGGTCCCGTTCGTGCTTGGTCCGACCGCCTGACCGCCCGGCCGCCCCGGCCGGTCCCGGCTTCCGGTCGGCCGACCGACTGATCGACCCGGATCGACGACCACTGGTCGACGACCGACCGCGTGAAACCGGACGGGACCCAGCGGGCCCCTCTCTCCCGCTCCCGGCCGGCAACGGGAGCCGCACACCGAACTGCGTTCGCCACGCGGGTGCGGCTCCACCGATGAACCAGCGGTAACAGCCTTACCAGCTGCAACGGTCTTACCAGCTGCCAGCCACCCGGCTACCGGCACTGGCTACCGGCTGTTCCGGCTGTGAGCTGTACGAGCTGTATGAGCTGCACGCGAGGCCCCGGCCACCCCAGGCCGGGGCCTTCGCCATGCCGGGGCCCGCTCCCCCGTCGGACAACCCGCCGCCCGGGGGCTCTCGCGGCCGGGCGCGCTCAGCGGCGGGGGCGGGCCGCGCGTGCGATCGCGACGACCGCCTTCTCCAGGGCGTACTCCGGGTCGTCTCCGCCGCCCTTCACCCCGGCGTCGGCCTCGGCGACGGCCCGCAGCGCGACGGCGACGCCGTCCGGCGTCCACCCGCGCATCTGCTGGCGCACCCGGTCGATCTTCCAGGGCGGCATGCCCAGCTCGCGCGCCAGGTCGGCGGGCCGCCCGCCCCGGGCCGAGGAGAGCTTGCCGATGGCCCGCACGCCCTGCGCAAGGGCGCTGGTGATCAGCACCGGCGCGACCCCCGTCGACAACGACCAGCGCAGCGCCTCCAGCGCCTCGGCCGCCCGGCCCTCGACGGCGCGGTCCGCCACGGTGAAGCTGGACGCCTCGGCGCGGCCGGTGTAGTAGCGGCCGACGACGGCCTCGTCGATCGTGCCCTCGACATCGGCGACCAGCTGCGACACCGCGCTCGCGAGCTCCCGCAGATCGCTGCCGATGGAGTCGACCAGCGCCTGGCAGGCCTCGGGGGTGGCGGAGCGGCAGAGCGCCCGGAACTCGGACCGCACGAACGTCAGCCGCTCGGCCGGCTTGGTCGTCTTCGGGCAGGCCACCTCGCGGGCCCCGGCCTTGCGGGCCGCGTCCAGCAGCCCCTTGCCCTTCGCCCCGCCCGGGTGGAGCAGCACCAGGGTGATCTCCTCGACAGGCGCACCGAAGTACGCCTTGAGGTCCTTGACGGTGTCCGCGGACAGGTCCTGCGCATTGCGTACGACGATGACCTTGCGCTCCGCGAACAGCGAAGGGCTCGTCAGCTCGGCGAGCGCGCCGGGCTGGAGCTGGTCCGACGTCAGATCCCGCACGTCCGTGTCGGCGTCGGCGGCGCGGGCCGCCCGCACGACCTGCTGCACGGCACGGTCGAGGAGCAGGTCCTCCTGCCCCACGGCGAGCGTGAGGGGGGCGAGCGGATCGTCGCTGGTTGCTTTCTTGGTGGCCATCGCTGCCAGCATGGCACGCCCCACCGACAGCGGGCGCCCCGGACCGCGGTGCCCTGTCCAACGGCCCCATCGGCGCCATCGCGTCCCCCGGCGCACCCGCACCGTGCTCACCGCGCTCATCGCGCGACGCTCACCGCGTCCGGACCCGGTGACCTTGGGTCACGGCGCGGCCCCGGTCACCAGGGCCGCTCGACCCAGCCGTCCCAGGCGGCGACGTACGCGTCGAGTTCCGCGGGGTCGATCCGGCCCTCGGGGTCCGAGACGGCCACCAGCCACTGGGCGTCCTCGGCGTCGTCCTCGCCGGCGAGGGCGTCCCGTACGAGCTGGGGCTCCCGCGTGGTGCCGAAGCGGTCGGCGAGCCGGTCGGCCGCCTCCTGCGCGGCGTCCCGGTCGGGCAGCACCAGCAGATGTGTCACGTCGTCGTCCATGCACCGCGCCCGTCGTCCCGGTCGGCCGGTCCGCCGGCATGCGCCACATCACGCACACACGTCACGCGGTACGCCCGTCGGCCCGGGCATCCGGCCTGTTCTCCGCAGTCTCCTACTTGAACTGGAGTTCCGTGCCCTTGGGCACGATCTGTATCTCCAGCTCGATCTTGATGCTGGAGCCGACGACGGCGATGCCCCGGGCCAGCATCGTCTGCCAGTTGATGGTGAAGTCCTCGCGGTGGAGCTCGGCGGTGGCCTTCACGGCGGCGCGTGTCTCGTTCTCCATGCCGACGCGCACACCGCCGTAGGCGGCGTCGAGCGTGACCGTGCGGGTGACACCGTGCAGGGTCAGGGCGCCGGTGATCAGCCAGCTGTTGCCGCCGCGGTGCTGGAAGCGGTCGCTGTAGAACTCCAGGGTCGGGTAGTTCTCGACGTCGAGGAAGTCGCCCGAGCGCAGGTGGTTGTCGCGCATCTGCACATTGGTGTCGATCGACGCCGCGTCGATGACGACGTGCATCGCCGAGTCCTCGATGGACTCACCGATCCGTATCGCGCCGGCGAAGTTGTCGAACCGGCCGTAGACATGGGCGAGTCCGATGTGGCGGGCCACGAACCCGATGCGGGTGTGGGCGGCTTCGATCTCCCACTCGCCCGCCGCAGGCAGCGGAAGGGAGGGCGCGGCCTGGAGCGTGATGTCGCCGAGGGAGGCCAGCTTGCCGCCCTCGGCGACCGTCGCGCTGGCTCGGTAGGGGCTGAAACTGTCGGCGGACACGGCGACCCGGTACTCGCCGACGGGCACCATCGCCGCCAGGCCGCCGAAGGGGTCGGTCTCCCCGGTGACGACCTTGCGGCCCTGCGAGTCGGTGACCGTGAACTCCGCCTGGCCGACAGGCTCGCTCACAGGGTCGAGAACACGGCACGTCAGCAGCCCCGCGTCGGCGGGCACGGAGAGTCCGGAAAGCGGGTTGTTCTTCTGGCTCGCGGTCTTCCGCCGACCGAACAAGCTGACCATTTTAGCTACCCCTGTGCTCTGGACTCCTCAGGGCGCCCTGCCCTCAGACCCCTGAACGGATTGGCATTCGACCACTCTTGAACTGTTCCAGGCAAACGTACGGACCGGTAAAGAATGGGTTCGTCCGCTTCCCTGACGAGCAGATGATTGCAGACGTGTCTCTCACGGCGACGACCGGTCCGCCAGACGGGATACCGCGCGCAGGCCGCTTCCGCTCCCCGTGACGGCGATGTCGCCGTCCTTGTCCGTCCGCAACACCACCGCGCCCCAGGCCCGTAGCAGCCCCACCGTGGTGGGCGAGGGATGCCCGTACGGGTTGCCCTTCCCGCACGAGATCAGCGCCAGCCGTGGCCGCAGGACACGCAGTAGACGCGCGTCCTGGTACGCGGAGCCGTGGTGGGCGACCTTCAGGATGTCGACGGCAGGCACCGGGGGCCCGCCCCGCAGCAACGACCGCTGTGCGGCGGGCTCCAGATCGCCCGGCAGCAGCAGCGTGGGGCCGTGATCGACCGTCACGTACAGCGTGACGCTGGAGTCGTTGGGCTCGCCCGTCACGGGGCCGGGCCCGGCCCTGGGCCAGAGCACCCGCCAGGTCAACGGCCCCGTGGTGCGCCGCTCCCCCGGGGTGACGCGCACCACGGGAACCCCTGCGGCGGCCGCCGTCCGCCGCACGAACGCGGCCTCGCCCGCCGGCTCCGCGAAGGTCGTCGTCTCGATCTCACCGACCGAACGCCCCCGCAACACGCCCGGCAGCCCTGTGACATGGTCCGCGTGGAAGTGCGTGAGCAACAGCAGCGGAACGCGTGTCACGCCGAGCTGCCGCAGGCAGCCGTCCACCAGGGCGGGGTCCGGCCCGGCGTCCACCACGACCGCGCTGCCCGGGCCGGCCGCCAGCACCGTCGCGTCCCCCTGTCCCACGTCGCACATCGCGTAGGACCAGCCGGGCGGCGGCCAGCCCGTCATGAACCGGGCCATGGACGGCGGTCGCAGCAGCGCCAGGAGCAGCAGCACCGCGCATCCGGCGGCCGTCCAGGGCCTGCGCCCCAGCCCGCGCGCGGCGAGCAGCACGAACACCGTCACCAGGGCCAGCAGCGCCCCGCCCGGCCAGCCACCCGGCCAGGTCAGCTCGGCGCCCGGCAGCGCGGCCCCCGCTCTGGCCACCCCGGCGATCCATCCGGCGGGCCACCCCGCGCACCGGGCCAGCACCTCCGCGGCCGGCATCGCCACCGGAGCGGCGGCCAGCGCAGCGAAGCCGAGCACGGTGGCGGGCGCGACCGCCAGCTCCGCCGCGAGGTTGCACGGCACGGCGACCAGCCCGACCCGAGCCGCGAACACCGCCACGACCGGGGCGCACACGGCCTGTGCCGCGCCCGCCGCCGCCAGCACCTCCGCGAGGCGCACCGGCACTCCGCGCCGCACGAGCGCGGCACACCACCGGGGCCCGACCGTCAGCAGCGCGCCGGTGGCGAGGACGGACAGCGTGAACCCGTAACTCCGCGCCAGCCAGGGGTCGTAGAGCACCAGGCCGAGCACGGCGGCGGCCAGCGCGGGGATCAGCGACCTGCGCCGCCCGGTCGCGAGGGCGAGCAGCGTCACCAGACCGCACGCCGCGGCTCGCAGCACGCTCGGTTCGGGCCTGCACACCACGACGAACGCCACCGTGAGCCCGCCGCCGAGCGCCGCGGTGGCCCGCAGCGGGACCCCCAGCCGGGCGGCGAGGCCCCGCCGTTCGGCTCTGAGCGCGAGCGCGGGCGGCCCGATCAGCAGCGCGAGGATGACGTTCAGGTTCCCGCCGGAGACCGCCGTCAGATGAGCCAGGTCCGTTGCCCTGAACGCCGCGTCCAGCTCGGGCGGGACCCGGGACGTGTCGCCCACGACCAGTCCCGGCAGCAGCGCCCGCGCGTCGGCGGGGAGCGGGTCCGTCGCCCGCCGGAGCCCCGCCCGCAGCGCGCCCGCCGTGCGCTGCGCCCAGGACGGGCGGCCCGTCACGACCGGCGGGGGGCCCTTGGACACCGGCCACAGCAGGGCGGCGTGCCCGGGGTCG
This sequence comes from Streptomyces sp. 8L, assembly GCF_020176795.1. GTDB lineage: Bacteria > Actinomycetota > Actinomycetes > Streptomycetales > Streptomycetaceae > Streptomyces. Next base: position 24,364 of record NZ_JAIUKE010000033.1, on the reverse strand, counting down.
TCCTCGAACGGCGGGGCCAGCCTGCCCGCGAACCGCAGCCGCGTCGACGGCAGCAACCGCCTCCAGGCGCCGAGGTGTTCATCGGGGTCGACGAACACGAGCACCGGTGTCCTGACCTCCGTGACCGGCCCGGCCCGCGACGACACCCGAATCACGTCGGCATCGAACATGAGCTGCTCGGGGGCCAGATGGTCCCCGGTCACCTTCCGGCGCACCGGCCGGGGATCGGTGCTGAGAATCACCTCGACCTCAGCCCGCCCGTACCGCTGGGCGATCTCCGGCACGGGGCCGCGCCGGACGTCCGCGGCATGCAGCCCGCCGGACGCGGCGCCCGCCGCGGCGCAGCACAGGACGGTCATCGCGACCAGGCACCACACCCGCGACCGCCACGCCCAGAGCGCCGCCGCCGATACCAGAGCCCCCGCGGTGGCGACGGCGGCCCAGACACCGGGCAGGCCGACCGCCAGGGCCGCCGCTCCCCACACGGCCAGTGCCGGCGGCACGAGCCGCAGGTCGGCCGGCCCCTCCTGCCGCGGATCGGGGTCCCCGAGACGGCTGCCCACCAAGGCGCGGTCCCGGGCGCGACCCGCAGGGCGTTCGGTGATGCGGTCCCCGATACGCCTCGCGGCGCGACCGCCCGTGCCTTCCGCGGTGCGATCCCAGGCGCGCCCCCCGGGGCCTTCCGCGGTGCCGTCCGTCACGCTCGGCGTCGCCCCTGGTGCCTCGTCCGGTGCCCTCCGTCCTGTCACAGCGTCACCAGCGCCTCAAGGTCGGCGAACCGGCGATCCCCGATGCCGTTGACCTCGCGCAGTTCGTCCACGCTCCGGAACCCGCCGTTCTGACCGCGGTAGTCGAGGATGTGCTGCGCCAGCACGGGGCCGACGCCCGGCAGTGTGTCGAGCTGCTCCAGCGTCGCCGTGTTCAGACTGATCGGCGCGCCGGGCGCGGGGGGGGCGGCGGGGGGGGGGGGGCCGGCCGGCGCGCCTCCGGCCGGGGCCGCACCCGCGGGCCCGCCGACGACCACCTGCTCGCCGTCCACCAGCACACGCGCTCTGTTCACACCCGCGAGGTCGGTACCGTCCTTCGGCCCGCCGGCCGCGCGCATCGCGTCCTCCACGCGCGATCCGGCGGGAAGCCGCAGTACGCCGGGGTGGCGCACCGTCCCGCTCACGTCGACGACGACCACACCGGCTCCGGAGGCCGGGCCGGACGCCCCGGACGGCGCAGCCGACACGGAAGAGGGAGCGAGCGGGGACGATCGCAAGCCCGCCGAGGGCCCCGGACGAGCGTCGGGCAACTCCGCCGCGCGGGCCTGCCGGACGGCTCCCGCGGCCTCCGGGGCGGTGACCGCGCGCGGCCGTGCGACCCAGAAGTGCTGGACGGCCAGGACCGCGGCCACCACGAGCACGGCGCCCAGAGCCGCCAGCGCCTTCGGCTCGATCCCCACCCGCAGCCGCACCCACAGCGGAAGGCGGTCCCGCAGCGCGGACACATACCGCTCGCGGCGACGCATCCTCCCCGTGGGCGGCCCGGCGGGCATCCCGGCAGGCCCGGCCGGCGGCGGCTCGCGCATTGCCTCGGTCCGTGGCACGACGGACACCTCGGGCGCCGCAGGTGCCGCATCGACCTCCGGCCATGGCTCCGGCGATGGCTCCGACGCCGGTGCGGGAACCGACGGCCCCCGCCCCAGTAACGCGGTGGCGCGGTCCCGCGCCGCGTCCGGCGCGGGAGACGGCTCGGCATGGCCGGGCGCACGGCCCGCGTCCCTGGGCGCGTCCCGCAGCGCGTCCCTGCCCGTCTCCATCTCCGTATCCGCATCCGCATCCGTAGGCATCTCGGCAGGCGCAGCCGCAGCCGCTGATCGTGTCCGCGCGCGGGCGAACGCGCGGGCACCGTGCCGCGCGGAGGCGCGCCCGTCAGAGCCCGGCGCGCGGCCGGGACCGCTGGAAGGGGAGCGCGTAACGGATCGGACAACAGAACGCGATACCAGCGAAGACTCGATCGGAGGCGAGGACGGAGACGGGAACGGGGACGAAGACAGGGACGGACACGGGAACGAGCGGGAAGTCACCTGGCGAACACGGAGCGTGGTCATGCGTCACACGGTAGGCATCCGCGTCACATCGCGATGATCTTGATCGGAATCGGTGGACAACTCCACGATTGTGGATAACGCGGCCACTCACGCGAGTGAACAGCCAGGCCGCCACCGACGCCCGCGCCGCACCGCGCTGCCCTCCGCGCCGCCATCCCCGCGGCAACGCCACGCCTCCGGGCGCCTGGCCATGGACGCCCGCTCCGCGCCACGCTGCCCTTCGCGGCGCCACTCACGCGGCAACGCCACGCCCCCGGGCGCCTCCCCGCCGGCACCTCCGCAGCAACACCCCGCCCCCTCGGCGTCACCCCCGCGGCGAGACCACGGCGCCCAGCAGTCCGGGCCCGGTGTGGGCGCCGATCACCGCTCCGACCTCGCTCACATGGAGTTCGGCGAGTCCCGGGACCCGCGCCGCGAGCTGTTCAGCCAGGGCGGCGGCGCGGTCCGGCGCGGCCAGATGGTGCACCGCGATGTCCACCTCGCCCGCCCCCGCGCGCTCGACCACGATGTCGCGCAGCCTTCCGATGGCCTTGGACGCGGTCCGCACCTTCTCCAGCAGCTCGATCCGCCCCTCGTCGAGGTGGAGCAGCGGCTTCACGGCGAGGGCCGAGCCGAGCAGCGCCTGCGCGGCACCGATCCGCCCGCCCCTGCGGAGGTAGTCGAGCGTGTCCACGTAGAAGTAGGCGGAGGTCGCCCTGGCCCGCTTCTCGGCGGCGGCGACCGCGTCGTCGAGCCCGCCGCCGGTCTCCGCGGCCCGCGCCGCCGCCAGCGCGCAGAAGCCGAGGGCCATCCCCCCCACGCCGGTGTCCAGGACCTGTACCGGTACCGGAGCGTCCTTGGCGGCCAGCACCGCCGCGTCGTACGTCCCGGAGAACTCCGCGGAGAGGTGCAGGGACACCACGCCCGTCGCCCCGGCCTCCGCGGCCTTCCGGTACGCGGCGGCGAACGTCTCGGGACTGGGCCGGGACGTGGTCAGCGAACGGTGCTTGCGCAGCGCCTCGGCCACGGCGCCGGCCGAGATTTCGCTGCCGTCCTCCAGCGCCTCGTCGCCGACCACGACGGTCAGCGGCACCGCCGTGATGCCGTGCCGCCGCATCGTCACGGGGGGCAGGTAGGCCGTGGAATCGGTGACGATGGCGACATGGCGGGACATGCCCCGGAGGTTACCCGCAGCCGTGGCCGCCAGACGGCCCGGGCCTCGGGAAACCGGAAGGACCGGCCCCGGCCCGGCGCCGCGAGCCGGCAGAGCCCCTCTCGTCACCACGCGCGGACACACCACCGGCACCGCGAGGGCGTCGCACCGGCGGAGGACACCGCGTGATCCGTCAGTTCGACGCCTCCGGCCGGGCCGACTTGCGCCACGGGTTCTTCGTCCAGCGGTGGGTGCCGTCGAGGGGGCGCCCGTCGGCGGGGCCGAGCGCCTCGGGTCCCGGCGCTCCGGCTGCTCCAGCTTCTCCGGTCGGAGCGGTCCACGGCTCCCGGCCGCGCTCCGCCGCCTGCCGGCCGGCCCGCGCGGGGCCGTCCGCTCCGGCCGCCTCGTCCACCGGGGCCCAGTGCCGAAGCGCCCCGGACTCCACGTCGATGTCCGCGCTCAGGGACGACAGGTCGTCGTCCGCGAACTTCCGCGCCCGGTCCCTGACGGCCCACCGCAGCGAGTCCGCCGCGTGCGTGATCTGCTCGGTCCTGTCCCGCAGCTCCTGCACACGCGACCCGACCCGCGCCCGGTCCGGGTCGCGCTCCGCCTGTTTGAGCTGGCCGTCCAGTTCGTGCCCGTGCGCGCTGAGCCGCTCGAAGAGCCGTACGGACTCCTGGAGCGACGCGTCCGCCTCGACGCCCGTGTACAGCGCGTCCTGGGTGGCGCGCATGGATGTCCGCAACCGCAGCCGCAGCTGTGCCAGCTCGCCCGTCAATCCCGGCTGCCCGAAGCTCTTGGCGCGCAGGGTCGTGTCCTCGACCGAACGCCGCGCCTGGGCGATCGTGCGGTCCACGCCGCGCTTCGCCGCTCCGACCGCCTTGACCGTCGCGTACGCGCCGAACAGCACGGCGACGACGAAGAGGAGCACCACGATCAGGAGCACGGCTTCCATGGGTGGCCCTCCGAAAGGTCACGGTTCTCAGCGGTCCCTCCCACGGTAAACGCAGCGGGGCGGTCGGGGGTTCCTCCCGAACCCCCAACCGCCCCGTAAGGGAGACCCTGACGACTCCGACATGTCAGGGCGGTCCGCTACGCCGGAACGATGTTCACCAGCTTCGGCGCACGGACGATCACCTTCCTGATGCCCGCGCCGCCCAGGGCCGCGACCACGGCCGGGTCGGCCAGCGCCAGCGCCTCCAGGTCCGCGTCCTGGACCGAGGGGGAGACCTCGAGGCGGGCCTTCACCTTGCCCTTGACCTGCACCACGCAGGTCACCGTCTCGTCCACGAGATACGCCGGGTCCGCCACCGGGAAGTCCTGGTGGACGACGCTGTCGGTGTGGCCGAGCCGGTGCCACAGCTCTTCGGCGATGTGCGGGGCGAACGGCGCGACCAGCAGGACCAGCCGCTCGGCGACCGGCCGTGCGACCGGGCCGCCGGTCTTCGTCAGATGGTTGTTCAACTCGGTGATCTTGGCGACCGCGGTGTTGAAGCGCAGCCCGTCCAGGTCCTGGGTGACGCCGTCGATCGCCTTGTGCAGCGCGCGCAGCGTCGCCTCGTCCGCCGCGGCGTCGGAGACCGTGACCTCGCCGGTCGTCTCGTCCACGACATTGCGCCACAGCCGCTGGAGCAGCCGGTACTGGCCGACGACGGCGCGCGTGTCCCACGGCCGCGACACGTCCAGCGGACCCATCGCCATCTCATAGAGGCGCAGCGTGTCCGTGCCGAACTCGGCGCTGATCTCGTCGGGCGTCACCGCGTTCTTCAGGGACTTGCCCATCTTGCCCAGCAGCCTGCTGACCTGCTCGCCCTCGTAGAAGTACGCGCCGTCGCGCTCCTCCGCCTCGGCGGCGGGCACCGCGATACCGCGCTTGTCGCGGTAGACGAAGGCCTGGATCATGCCCTGGTTGTACAGCTTGTGGAACGGCTCGGACGCCGAGATGTGGCCCAGGTCGTACAGCACCTTGATCCACAGTCGCGAGTACAGCAGGTGCAGTACGGCGTGTTCCGCGCCGCCCACGTACAGGTCGACGCCGCCGTGCGGCATGCCCGCGCGCGGCCCCATCCAGTACTGCTCGATGTCAGGGGCGACCGCCTGCTCGGTGTTGGTCGGGTCCAGGTAGCGCAGCATGTACCAGCAGGAACCGGCCCAGTTGGGCATGGTGTTGGTCTCGCGGCGGTAGCGCCTGACACCTCGTCCGTCGCCCAGGTCCAGGTCGACGTCGACCCAGTCCTCGTTGCGCGAGAGCGGCGTCTCCGGCTCGGTGTCCGCGTCGCCGGCCTCGAAGGTGCGCGGCGAGTAGTCGTCCACCTCGGGCAGTTCCAGCGGCAGCATCGACTCGGGCAGCGCGTGGGCGGTGCCCTCCTCGTCGTAGACGATCGGGAAGGGCTCGCCCCAGTACCGCTGGCGGCTGAACAGCCAATCGCGCAGCCGGTAGTTGATCGTGCCCTCGCCGATGCCCCGGTCGCTCAGCCACGCGGTGACGCGGGCCTTGGCGTCGACCACGCCCAGGCCGTCCAGGGTGATGTCGGCGCCCGTCGAGTTGACGAGCACCGCGTCGTACGAGGCGAACGCGTCGTCCCAGGTGGCCGGGTCGAGACCACGGCCGTCGGTCGGCTCGACGACGCAGCGCATGGGCAGTTCGAAGGCGCGCGCGAAGGCGAAGTCGCGGGTGTCGTGTGCGGGGACGGCCATGATCGCGCCTGTGCCGTAGCCCATCAGCACGTAGTCGGCGATGAACACGGGCACCTGCTGGCCGCTGACGGGGTTGACCGCGTACGCGCCGGTGAAGACGCCCGTCTTGTCCTTGGCCTCGGCCTGCCGCTCGACGTCGGACTTCGAGGCGGCCTGCTTGCGGTACGCGTCGACGGCGTCGGCCGGTGTCGCGTGGCCGCCCTTCCACACCTCGTGCGTGTCGGCGGGCCAGGCGGCCGGGACGATCTTCTCGACCAGCTCGTGCTCGGGCGCCAGCACCATGTAGGTGGCGCCGAACAGGGTGTCAGGACGGGTCGTGAAGACGGTGATGGCGTCGCCGCCGTCACCGACGGGGAAGTCGACGCGCGCGCCCTCGCTGCGGCCGATCCAGTTGCGCTGCTGGAGCTTGATGGCCTCCGGCCAGTCCAGCTGGTCCAGGTCGTCGACCAGGCGGTCGGCGTACGCGGTGATGCGCATGTTCCACTGGCGCAGCTTCTTCTTGAAGACCGGGTAGTTCCCGCGCTCGGAGCGCCCGTCCGCGGTGACCTCCTCGTTGGCCAGGACGGTGCCGAGCCCGGGACACCAGTTGACCGGCGCGTCCGAGGCGTACGCCAGCCGGTACCCGCCCAGGACATCGGCGCGCTCGGCCTCGCTCAGGCTCGTCCAGGCGCGGCCGTCGGGGGTCGGGCGCTGCCCGCTCTCGAACTGCGCGACCAGCGTGTCGATGGGACGTGCCTTCTGCACGGCGGGGTCGTACCAGGAGTTGAAGATCTGTACGAAGATCCACTGCGTCCAGCGGTAGAACTCCGGGTCGATCGTCGCGACCGCGCGGCGCTTGTCGTGGCCCAGGCCCAGCCGGCGCAGCTGCCGCGTCATGTTCTCCATGGCGGCCTCGGTGGAGACCCTGGGGTGGGTGCCGGTGGCCACCGCGTGCTGCTCCGCGGGCAGGCCGAAGGCGTCGAAGCCCAGCGTGTGCAGGACGTTGTGGCCCGTCATGCGCTGGTGGCGCGCGTAGACGTCGGTGGCGATGAAGCCGAGCGGATGGCCGACGTGCAGTCCCACACCGGAGGGGTACGGGAACATGTCCATGACGAACTTCTTGGGCCGCGCCACCATCGCGGGGTCTCCGGCGAGGTCGCCGCTGGGGTTGGGCGCCTCGTACGTGCCGTCCGCGTCCCAGAAGTCCTGCCAGCGTGCCTCGATCTCGGCGGCCATGGCGGCCGTGTAGCGGTGGGCCGCGGTGTTCTCCGCGCCGGCGGCAGCCGGGTTCGTCTCGCTCATGTCCTCAGAAGCTCCATCGGTCGTCTCTGCACGCGGGAATGAAAAAACCCCTCGCACAGGAGGGGACGCCGCGCTGACTCCGACCGGATCTCTCATCCGTCGGCACTGATCAGCGCGGCTCGCTAAGCAGAAGGCGTACGGCACGCATGTGGACAGGTTACCGCAGGGCGTGTAGGCGTCGCACTGGGCATGAGGAAGGGCCCGTCCGCGGTGGACGGGCCCTCTCCGTATCCGCGTGACGCGGATCACCGTGGACGTCGCCCGGGCACTCCAACCCCGACGTCCGCCTCGGGAGCCCCCATGGGCCCCGCCGGACGAGGCGAAGCCGAGCGGAAGCGAAGCCGAGCGGAAATGACAAAGGGCGAAGTGGCTCGCGCTTTCCGCGCATACACTCCGCCCTCGATCTTGTGGAGCTAAGGAGAATTGAACTCCTGACCTCCTGCATGCCATGCAGGCGCTCTACCAACTGAGCTATAGCCCCGTGCGATGCGCCAACAGTACACGGTGACCAGGGGGGATCACCAAATCCGCTTCCCGGGCGGCGGTCACGACCGGGGGCCGGCCGTCACGTACCGGGCCCGGTCACGCGTCCGGGCATGCCGGAGCCGGAGGGAAAGGGACCAGGCCCCCCGCGGTTCTCCACGGGCCCGGCCCCGGGTCAGGCTCTCGCGAACGAGTAGAACCGCTTCAGGGTGCAGTGCTCGTCGAGCAGCCGCCCGTAGATCGGCTCGCCCTCCAGCTCGCGGTACGTCTCGATCGGGTCGCCTTTTATGATCAGCGCCCGCGCGCACTCCTCGCACCAGTACTGGAAGTCCGGGTTGAGCGGGTCCATGTCTCTGACGATGGGCGTACCGCTGCCGCACCAGTCGCAGGTACGCCTGTGTGCGCCCATCACTAGCTCCAGCTGTGGCCGCAGGCCGTGCACACGTAGGAAACTCCACCGTTGTCGCCGAGCACTTGTGCCACATGGGATGAACCGCACGAGGGGCAGCTGAGACAGCTGGAGCCGGCCGCCGCGTCAGGCAGCGCATCGTCATCGATGCTGCTGGCGGACATCGTGCTCCTTCCGTTCCGGCCGTCCGTCCCCTCCGGCCGTCCCGATTCTGCCATGTCGGGGCCGGAGGGGTCAGCCGTACGGAAGTCCCCTTCGGCCGCTGACCACCGGGTCGTTACGCGCGGGAGATAGGCGCAGATAGCCGCAGAATCCAGGATGTACGGGGGTATCGGCACCTCACGCGCGGCGCCGCGCCGTCCCCGCGAGCGCGCCGAGGAGGGCGGCGCCCGCCATGACGAGCAGAGTCACGAGGAGGGCGTCGGACGCGCTGTGCGCCCCGCCGTGCGCCCCCTGGTGCGGCAGCAGCCCCAGGTAGAGGGCGCCGAGGCCCGCGACGCCGACGAGCTGCCCGGTCTGGGTGGTGGTCACCAGCAGGCCGCTCGCGTCGGCCGCGTCCTCGATCCGTACGGCCGCGAGCGCCCCGGTCAGGACGGGCGTGAAACCGAGGGCCAGGCCCGCGCCCAGCACGCTCAGGGCGGCCCACATGAGCGCCCCGCCCGCACCGTCCCGGCTCAGGGCCACGCCGAGCCCGGCGCAGGCGAGCGCCGTGAGGACGAACCCGCAGGGCACGACGGCCCGCCGCACGGCGGCCGGCCAGTGCCGCCAGGTCAGGCCGACCGCGCCGAACACGACGCAGGTGGGCAGAAAGGTGAGGCCCGCACGCAGCGCGCTGTAGCCGAGCGAGCCCTGTACGTAGAGCGTGAAGGTGAACAGGAAGCCCGCGTTCACCGCCATGATCAGCAGGATGCGCACGGCGGCGGCGCCGAGGCCGGGAGCGCGGAGCACGCCGGGCGCGATCAGCGGATGACCGCCGCGGGCCGCGAGCCTCGTCTCGTACGCGAGGAAGCCGCACAGGAGGACCGCGAAGCCGCCCAGCATGGCCCAGCACCAGGCCGGCCAGCCCCGCTGCTCCCCGAGGACGAGCGGGACGGTCAGCAGCACCAGGGCGGCGGCAAGCGCCACCAGGCCCGGCAGGTCGGACCCCCGGCCGCGCTCGGACGCCTCGTGCCGCTCCCTGGGCAGTACGCGGGCGCCCACGGCAAGCAGCACGGCACCGATCGGCACGTTGACGAGGAAGACCGGACGCCAGCCCGCGCCGAACAGGTCGGCGCTCACGAGCAGCCCGCCGACGACCTGCCCGGCTGCCGCGCCCGAGGCGAGGACCGCGGCGTACGCGCCGAGCGCCCGGCCGCGCCGCTCCCCGACGAAGTTGCGCTGGATGAGACTGAGGACCTGCGGAATCATGATCGCCGAGCCCGTGCCCTGGACGACGCGGAAGGCGATCAGCGCCCCGGTGCTCCCGGCCAGGCCGCACGCGAGGGAGGCGGCGGTGAAGACGGCGAGCCCGGCCAGGTACGCGCGGCCGTGTCCGAAGCGGTCGCCGAGGCGCGCCCCGGTGATCAGCAGCGCCGCGTACGCGATCGAGTAACCGGCGACGACCAGTTGCAACGAGGCGCCCGAGGCGTGGAACTCGGCCCGGATCGTCGGCGCCGCGACATTGACGATGAACGAGTCGAGCAGCGCCATGAACTGGGCGCCGAGCACGACGGCGAGGAGCGGGCCCTGCCTGACGGGCCGTCCGTTGTCAGTGCCGTGCCCTTTACTGGATTCACGTGCCCCGCCGGAGCGGCCGGGGCCGTCGGGCGCGGGGAGGGGTGTGGTGGCGGTGGTCATGGCGTCGAGCCTGTGACCGCGCCGCCGGGGGCGGGGAGAGCGCCCGATGCTGGTACTGGCAGCACCTGGCAGGGCGGGCACCTTGAGCGGAGGATGGAATCCATGGGCAGTGGGGGAAGCGGGGGCGCTGCGGGCGGCACGGAGACGGTGAGCGTGCCGCGGCACGCTCCGGGCAGGCGGCGCAGGCCGGAGCTCGCCGCGTTCCTGCGGGGCAGGCGGGCCCGGGTCACACCGCAGGAGGTGGGCATGCCGCCAGGGTTCCGGCGGCGCACGCCCGGGCTGCGCCGCGAGGAGGCGGCGCAGCTCGCCTACGTCGGCGTCACCTGGTACACGTGGCTGGAGCAGGGCCGCCCCATCAACGCGTCGCCGCAGGTGCTCGACGCGGTCTCGCGCACCCTGCGGCTGGACGGCGCGGAGCGCGAACACCTCTACCGCCTGGCCGAGGTGGCGTACGACGAGCAGGGCGGCGAGGCCTCGTGGCCCGAGGCGATCGGCGAGGAGGTCCAGTCCATCATCGACGCGCTCCACCCGCGCATCGCGACCGTCTACGACGGGCGCTACGACGTCCTGGCGACCAACGCCGCCTATCGCGCGGTCTTCCAGGACGCCGGCGCCGCTTCCGGGACCACGCGCGCCTCCGGTACCGGGCCCGGGGCACACGAGGGGTCCGGGTCCTGGCCGCGTGCGGGAGACGCGGACACCGGCGGACTCCCCGGCCGCCGGCGGGCCAACGCGCTGCGCTCGATGTTCCTCGGCCAGGGTGGCGGCCTGGACCTGGTGTACCCGGAAAGGGAACTGTCGCTGATGGTGGCGACGCTGCGGGGCGCGTACGGGCGCCATGTGGGCGAGCCCGACTGGGAGCGCTTCGTGCACGAGATGTCCGCGCGGAGCCCGTTGTTCGCCGAACTCTGGCGGCAGGGCGACGTGGTGCCGCCCGGTTCGCGTCTGAAGGGGTTCCGGCACGCGCGGGCCGGCGAGATATTTCTGCGGACTCTCTCGCTGAACGTGAACGACATGCCCGAGTGCCGGATCGTCACGTACACGGCGGTGGACGCGGAGAGCGCGCGCCGCGTGGACCGGCTGCTGGCGGCCGCCGCGATCCGGGCGGCCTGATCACGCGGGTTCCGTGCCGGGTCCACACGCTCCGCGCCGGGGGCCGGGCGTCCGGGCGTCCGCGGAGAGGCACAACGCGAACCGCCCCGGTCCGTGGTGGACCGAGGCGGTTTCTCCGGATCTCGCCGGAAAGAGTGTGGAGCTAAGGAGAATTGAACTCCTGACCTCCTGCATGCCATGCAGGCGCTCTACCAACTGAGCTATAGCCCCGCGTGTTCCCCGCGCTTGCGCTCCGCGCTGCGAACAAGAAGAACTTTAGCCTGCGTGCCGCCGGAAAGTGAAATCAGTCGTCGTCGCCCAGAACCGGCTCGGGCAGGCTGCCCGCGTTGTGCTCCAGCAGGCGCCAGCCGCGGATGCCTTCACCGAGCACGGACCAGAAGCAGTTGGTCAGACCGCCGAGGCCTTCCCAGTGGTGCGCCTCCAGTCCGAGCAGTCGGCCGATGGTGGTGCGGATCGCGCCGCCGTGGCTGACGACGACCAGCGTGCCGCCGTCCGGCAGGGCGTCCGCGTGCCGGAGCACGACGGGGGCCGCCCGGTCTGCGACCTCGGTCTCCAGCTCACCGCCGCCGCGCCGGATCGGTTCGCCGCGCTTCCAGGCCAGGTAGTCGTCCCCGTGGAGCTCGTTGATCTCGGTGTGCGTCAGCCCCTGCCAGTCGCCCGCGTACGTCTCCCGCAGCCCGGCGTCGTACAGCACGTCGAGGCCGGTCAGCGAGGACAGCTCGGCGGCCGTCGCGGCGGCCCTGCGCAGGTCGGACGAGATGATCGCGTGCGGCTTCAGCCGGGCGAGCCGGCGGGCGGATCGCCGGGCCTGCTGGACCCCGATCCGGGTGAGCTCGATGTCCGTGGTGCCCTGGAAGCGCCCTTCCACGTTCCACGAGGTCTGGCCGTGGCGCCACAGGACGATCCGGCGGTCGCGCAGCACCGGCGGCGGCTCCGGCGCGGCGCCGACTCCGTCCGCCGGGTTCGTACGGGCGCTCAGCTCGCGTCCTCGTCCGCCCTGGCGGACAGGGCGGCGTGCTCCTCGCCCTTGCCCTTGGTCTTCACGGCGTCCTCCGGCAGCGGCAGCTCGGGGCAGTCCTTCCACAGCCGTTCCAGGGCGTAGAAGACCCGCTCCTCACTGTGCTGGACATGGACGACGACGTCCACGTAGTCCAGGAGAATCCAGCGGGCGTCGCGGTCGCCCTCGCGGCGGACGGGCTTGGCGCCGAGCTCCTTCTGGAGCCGCCCCTCGATCTCGTCAACGATCGACTTGACCTGCCGGTCGTTGGGCGCGGAGGCGAGCAGGAAGGCGTCGGTGATCGACAGGACGTCACTGACGTCGTAGGCGATGATGTCGTGCGCCAGGCGGGCGGCGGCCGCCGGGGCGGCGGTCTGGACAAGCTGGATGGCGCGGTCCGTAGCGGTCACAAGCAGGCTTTCGTCGGCGGTCATGGAGACGTCCAGGATCTCACGGACGGCCGGCGCACCGCGCCCGCGCTCCGGCAGCCGGGTCCGCGGGGCCCGTGGGTGCCGATTCCCGCGGGCCCGCGGCGACCGGGGTTCGCGGTCCCGTCTCACGGCCTCCCGCGACGACCGGGCCCTCCCGGGCGCCCGGCGGCCCTGCGGCAAACCCCCCCGCCCCCCCCCCGCGCCCCCCGCCTCTAGTCGTCGCCGCCCAGCTTCGAGGGCTTGAAGTCCCCGCCGAGGACGACCGCTACGTCGGAGCTGCCCGCAGAGCCCTTCTTGACCGCCCCCGTCGTCAGACCGAGGGTCTTGGGCCCCTCCGTGGCCTCCTCCTTGTTCTTGGTGTCCGCGTACGTGACCGAGGACGTCTCCGCCCTGGCCGCGGTCCCGGTGTCGACCACGGTGTAGCCGCCGTTCACCAGCGCGACCCGCGCGGCCTCGGTCGCGGACGTGCCGCCCGTGGCGTTCTTCACGCCGATGCGTGGCACACCGTCCGTGTCGGGCGCCTTGACCGAGCCCCCGAGGAACTGCTTGACGTCGTCCTCGCCCGTCGAGCCGAGCGTGCCGTCCTCGCCGACCGGCAGGACGACCGTCTTGTAGCGGTCCGACTTCGCGTGGTCCGCGAGCTTCGCGAGCGCCGCGCCGAGGTCCTTGTCCGTGAGCGACGGGTCGAGGATCTGCGCGAGCGTCTGCACGGTGATCGTGGCGGCCTTCGGGTCGCTCGACATCTTCCGCAGGGTCGCCTGGATGACCTGGCCGAACCGCGCCAGCTGCTTGTCCGCGCTCTCGCCCGGCGCGTGGTACGTGGCGTAGGCGACGGCCGTCTTGCCGCTGAGGGTCTGGTCGTCGCCCCGGTGCACGAGGGGCGCCGCGCCCTTCTTCGTGTCGGGGACGTCGGTGTCGGTGTCCACCTCGATGTTGCCGACGAGGTCGACGAGGTTCTCCAGGTACGGGGTGTCCAGGCGCCAGGTGCCTGCGACCTTCGTACCGAGGAGGTTTCCGATGGCCTCCCGGGTGCCGTCCGAGCCGTCCTCGTCGACGGACTTGGCGAGTGTCGTGACCGTGCCGTCGTCGTTGGTCACGTTCAGCGTGTTGGGCAGCAGCACCGTGCTGCCCTCCCCCGTCGTCTCGTTGTTGACGAGCAGGGCCGTGGAGGTGGACTTGTCGGACGTGTCGTGCAGGTGCACGACGATGACGTCGCGCTTCTGGGGGCCGCCGGGCGCCGCCGCCTGCTTCTTCGCGGGCGCGTCGAGGCCGGGCAGCTTGCCCGCGTACCAGAGGTAGCCCGCTCCGCCGACGACCACGACGGCGAGCACGACCAGCAGGGCGACGAACCGGTTCTTGCCGCGCCGCCTGGCCTCCTCGCGCCGCTCCGTGCGGCTCTCGGTGAACTTGAGCCAGTCGATGACGTCCTCGGAGTCCTCGTCGGGCTCCTCGATGAACGAGAACTGCTCGGTGCGGTAGCCCTCTTCGGGCGCGGAACGCTGTCCGGGCACGGCGGGCTGCCCCGCGGCCTGTTGGGGCGTCCGGCGCCGGGGCGCCTGCTGCTGGGGCGCCTGCTGGGGGATGTTCCACTGCTGCGTGCTGTCGACGGCCGGCTGCCGGCCGGTGTCGGAGACCGCCCCCTGCTGCCCGGTGTCGTACGCCGCCGGCTGCTGTCCGGTGTCGTACGCCGCGGGCTGCTGCCCGGTGCCGTACACCGTCGGCTGCTGCCCGGTCCCGTACACCGCCTGTTGCCGGCCGGTGTCGTACGCGGGGGGCTGCTGCCCGGTGTCGTAGCCCTGCCCGTACGAGACGCCTTGGTCCGGCCCCTGTGACTGGCCCGGGACCCGGCCCCGCTGCCCGTAGGGGTCGTACCCCGAGGGGCCGCCCTGCGCGGGGGGACCCGGCTGCTGCTGGTGCGGTACCTGCCCGTACGGGTCGTACCCGTAGCCCTGGGCCGGTCCCGGTGCCTGGCCCTGCGGGTCCTGCGGACCGCCGGGGACGGGGGGCTGTCGCCCGGTGTCGTAGCCGCCGTACCCCTGCTGCTGGTCTCCTGAACCCTGCGGCGGGGCCTGCTGCGCCCCGCCCTGCTGCTCGTACACCGGCCGGCCGTACTCGTCGTAGCCGACGATCCGCGGGCCGCCGTAGTACGGGTCGTAAGGGCCTGGACCGTACGGCTGCTGCTGGTCGTTCACCGGTGCCCCTCTTCGTGGGTGACGTGCCTCGGGCGCTCGGGCGCTCGGGCGCCCTGCCGCTCACGCGCGGTACAGCTGGCGCTTGTCGATGTACCGGACGACGCCGTCGGGTACGAGGTACCAGACGGGGTTGCCCTTGACGACGCGCTCCCGGCAGTCCGTGGACGAGATCGCCAGCGCGGGCACCTCCACCAGGGAGACACCGCCCTTGGGCAGGCCGTCGTCCGTCAGATCATGCCCCGGGCGGGTGACTCCGATGAAATGCGCGAGGGAGAACAGCTCCTCGGCGTTGCGCCACGTGAGGATCTGCGACAGCGCGTCGGCGCCCGTGATGAAGAAGAGGTCGGCGTCGGTGTGGGCCGCCCTCAGATCGCGCAGCGTGTCGATCGTGTACGTCGGCCCGCCGCGGTCGATGTCGCTGCGGCTGACCGAGAACTGCGGGTTGGAGGCCGTGGCGATGACGGTCATCAGGTACCGGTCCTCCGCCGGGGAGACCGCCTTCTGACTCTTCTGCCACGGCTCACCCGTCGGCACGAAGACCACCTCGTCGAGGTGGAAAAGCGCCGCCACCTCGCTCGCCGCGACCAGGTGGCCGTGGTGGACCGGATCGAACGTCCCGCCCATCACGCCGAGTCGGCGCCTGCCGGACCCGGCGGGTCCTCGCTGCTCTCCCATGCGCGTAGAGCCTACTGGCACGTGGGTTCGACCCCGCTCAGCGGTCCCGGTTGAAGCGGGTGGTGATCCACAGCAGCAGGAGCAGGCCGAACAGCGCGCCGCCACCGGTCAGGTAGGGGCTGAGGCTCTCGTGGTTGCTACCCTCCGCGAGGGTGGCGAGGCTTGCGGCGGTACCGGAGGGAATCATCTTCAACAGGACCTATCGATCGGGAATCGGATCGGTGACTTCGGGCACATCGTATGCGGGCCCGTTCGGCGGGCTCATGCCGACTCAGTCGTTGTTGCCGCTGTCGCCGTAGCCGCGCAGCAGGAACCAGGCGAGGAAGACCCCTCCCACGATCGCCACGACGAGCACGATACGCAGGACGGGCCCGGCCCCCGGCTGGTCCGACGCGGCGGCTGCGGCCATGAGTGTGCTGGTTGCCTGCATGACGGGTGCGCTCCTCGGTCTGTCACAAACCGCCTCCCGGGAACTCGTTCCCGGCCGCCGGTTCCGGCCCCCCGCCACACGGTAGCGCCAGGGCCTGAGCCGTGGTGCGGCAGGGGGACGTGCCGATGACCGACCGGTCGGCCCCTCAGGACGTGTGCGTCGCGCCCGGGGCCGGGTGCGTCGTCGGCGCCGGTTCGGCCGAACCGGTGAGCACCCCGCACAGCTCGCCCGACAGCCGTCCGGTGGCGTACGGGTTCACGCCCGCCGGGCTGCCCGACGGAGCCCTGGCACCCGCAAGCAGTGGCGTGAATGTGGTGGCCGCGCCCGCGGAGCACGCCTCGGGGCCCGCGCCCACCTCGCTCTCCACCAGGTGGGCCGTGTGCTTCTCCAGGTCGTCGAGGTCGAAGCGGAAGCTCAGTTCGCGCCGGACGGTGAACAGCGACGCCTCTGCCGTGGCGGAGCCCGCGGGCCGCAGCGTGTAGACGAACGTGTGGTCCGAGGTGACCTCCAGGGCCCGGTCGGCGGTCTGCTGGTACTGGAGTGTGCCGTGTACGCGGGTGTCGGCGGCGACCAGGCGCACCTTGGCCGGCGCGAAGGCGACCAGCCAGCCCGCCGGGTCGTACAGCCCGTCGGCGGCGGGCGCCGCGAACGAGCGGTCGAACTGCGGGATCTGCTCAGGGTCGAGGAGGGTCCGCACGGGCTGCCGGTCGCGTCCTGCGAGGACGTCGGCGTCGAGCGAGGAGGCCTCCAGGTAGTCCCTGGCGATGAAGAGGGCGGTGCGGATCTGGCTGTCCGTGAAGTCGGCCGTCCGTACGACCTTCGACGGAATCCTTATCCCCTCGCCGCCCCGGGCGAAGTGGGCGGCCGGGCTGTGCGCCAGCAGGTCCGCGGGGGTGCCGCCGGGGACCTGCCCCGCGGGCGCGAGCGGTACGACCGTCATCCGCAGCCGGCCGTGGGCGCCCCCCGGCGCCGGCACCCGGTAGGGCTGGCGGAAGCCCAGGTAGACGGCGGTGCCGAAGGCCAGCGCGATCAGGACGAAGAGGGCGAGGAGCCGGCGCGGGCCCCTGCCGGAGGCGTGGTGGGCGGTGCGTGTGCGAGCGCCCCGCACGCGGACGGCGTGCTCACGGTCCGTCATGCGCTCCCGGGCGGAGAACTCCTGGAGCCGGGCAGCGCGGACGAACGATTCGTCGAAGACGACCGATCTGTATTCGTCGTCGCCACCGGGGGGCCCGTCGGGAGTCCCTTCGGGCGGGTCTTCGCGCCCAGCCATATCTTCAGGGTAGGCCGTAGCAGGAGAAGGTAAACGCCGCGCTACCGGTCAGCTTGCGACAGAACCGGCCATAAATGATCACCTGGTGGGTCGCCGCCGGGCGGCGGGGAACGCGCGGGGTCCGGCGCGACGAAGCCCTGGCGGCGTCTCTCAGCGCGTCCTCGGGACGGCGGACACCGGCGGCGGGCTGGCCTTGCCGCGCGGGGCGCGCCTGCCGCCACCCGGCCCGCGGCTCGCGTCCGTGTCGCCCGAGGGGTCGGTGCGCGGGGCGTCTATGCCCGTGGAGGCGGGCTGCGGAACCTGGTCCTGCCTGCCGGCGCCGCTCGCGCCGCGGACCGCGGACAGGGCGAGCGCCACCATGCCGATCCCCATCAGCAGCGCGAGCAGCCACGCGATCGGCCGGTGCCAGCGCGCCCGGCCGCGGTAGGGCCGCAGCACACCCCCGTGCCGGCCGTACGGATGGGGTACGCCGGGATCGTCCTGGCCGTAGTGGCCGTCCTCGTCGAACTCGTCCGGGTGCCTGCGGCTGTACAGCTCGTCCCAGAGCTCGTGTTCCTCCTCGGGGACCTGCCTGCCGCGCCGCGACCGCGCCGCGTCCGCCTCGGCGCGCGCCTGGGCCGCCGCGAGCAGCCGTTCGACGGCCGTGGGTTCATGGAAGGCGGCCGCCCGTACGAATTCCTCGTCGAACACCACGGTCGCGAACTCCTCGTCCGCTCCGCGGTCGTCGTCGGGCTCCCGGCCGTCCTTGAACGGCCTGCCCCCCACGTCGTCCGGCACCACTACAGCGTAAACCGGCGGGGGCGGTTTGGGCAGGGAGAGTCCGCACTCTTCACCTCATCGACCGCTATGAGCCGCGCCACTCGCACACGGCCCGCACCGGCCCCGGCGGTCACCGTGTGTGACCGTCACCGGTGACGATGTACTTCGTGGACGTCAGCTCGGGCAGCCCCATCGGGCCCCGCGCGTGCAGTTTCTGCGTGGAGATGCCGATCTCGGCGCCGAACCCGAACTCACCGCCGTCGGTGAAGCGGGTGGACGCGTTCACCGCGACCGTCGTGGAATCCACCAACTGGGTGAACCGGCGGGCCGCGGCCTGCGACGTGGTGACGATGGCCTCGGTGTGGCCGGACGACCAGAGCCTGATGTGCGCGACCGCCCCCTCCAGCGAATCGACGACGGCCGCCGCGATGTCGTACGAGAGGTACTCCGTCTCCCAGTCGTCCGCCGTGGCCGGAACGACGTTCGCCCTGCTTGCCGCGCCGTACGGCAGGACGCGTTCGTCGGCGTGGACCGTGACGCCGGCGTCGGCGAGCGCGTCGAGGGCGCGCGGCAGGAAGTCCGCCGCGATGTCCTGGTGCACGAGCAGCGTCTCCGCCGCGTTGCACACACTCGGCCGGGACGCCTTGGAGTTGACGAGGATGGAGACCGCCATGTCCAGGTCGGTCTCGGCGTCGACGTACACGTGGCAGTTCCCTGTGCCCGTCTCGATGACCGGCACCGTGGACTGCTCGACGACCGTACGGATCAGGGACGCGCCGCCGCGCGGGATGAGGACGTCGACCAGGCCGCGCGCCCGCATCAGTTCGCGCACCGAGTCCCGGTCCTCGCCCGGCACCCGCTGGACGGCGTCGGCGGGCAGCCCGGCGCCGCCGACGGCGTCCCGCAGCACCCGTACGAGCGCGGTGTTGGAGGCGCTCGCGGACGACGAGCCGCGCAGCAGCACCGCGTTGCCCGACTTCAGGCAGAGCGCCGCCGCGTCGACCGTGACGTTGGGGCGCGCCTCGTAGATGATGCCGACGACCCCGAGCGGCACCCTGACCTGCCGCAGGTCGATGCCGTTCGGGAGGGTCGAGCCGCGCACGATCTCGCCGACCGGGTCGGGCAGCGCGGCGACGTCCCGCACCCCGTGGGCCATGGCGCGGACCCGCTCGGGCGTGAGGGTCAGCCGGTCGATCATCGACTCCTCTGTGCCGGCCTCTCTGGCCCGCTCGATGTCCTCCGCGTTGGCCGTGACGATCTCGTGGGTGCGCACCTCCAGCGCGTCGGCGACCGCGAGCAGCGCGTCGTCCTTGGCCGCGCGCGGCAGGGGCGCGAGGTCCGCCGCGGCCGACTTCGACCGGTAGGCGGCCCTGGCGACCGGAGAGAGGTTGTCGTAGGGCGAAAGCGAGGTCATGCCCGCAGGGTAATGGGCCCCGGGCGGGCCTTCCTTACGTATTCCGCACTCCGAGACATCGCACCTGCCCCGCGTACTGGGACGCCGCACGTGCCCCGCGTACCGGGACACCGCCGGGCGACCCGGGGCGGGCCCGCCGCGCTCCGGCCGCCGGCCGCCGCGGCCCGGCGGGGGCGCCGCTCAGAACGGGTGGATGCCGACGCGGGACGCCGGCGGCGGCCCGTACCCCTCCGCCACGCGCTGGTGGTACGTGTCCCGGTCGATGACCTCAAGGCCGACGATCTCCCACGGCGGGAGCCGCGCGCTCGACCGGTGCTCGCCCCACAGGCGCAGCGCCACGGCCGCCGCGTCGTGCAGGTCGCGGGCCTCCTCCCAGTACCTGATCTCCGCGTGGTCGACCGCGTATCTGCTGGTCAGCAGGAACGGGTGGTCGTGTGCGAGCTGTTCGAGCGCGCGGCGGACGTCGGCTATCGGAGCCCGTGCGCCGGAGACGCTGAGGGTGATGTGCCAGAGCCGGGACACCGGGCGGCCGTCACCGTCCGCGGGGCCCGCCTCGCCGGACGGCCGCTCCCCCGCGCCGTGCGCGCCGTCGCCCGCGAGGTCGTCGAAGTCCTCGCCCGCGTCGACGCTCGTGAGGACCGAGTCCGCGCTCATGGCCCGCCGGGCGTGTGTGCCGGTTCCGCGGGTCGCCGTGCCTGGACGCACTCGTCTCACCGGATGCCTCCTGTTGGTCATGGTGCTGCTGCCCGGTCCTTTGTCCCCACGTCAAAGTTGACCAGTCCTGGGCCTCTCTTGGGGGCGTTTTGAGGAACCTCTGAGCCACCGGGAGGCGATTGGGCTGTTTCTCAGCCCATCGGGGGCGGCGTCAGCGCTGGAGAACCACCAGATCGTCCTTGTGTACGACCTCCCTCTCATAGGCCGGACCCAGCTCCCGGGCCAGGTCGCGGGTGGAGCGGCCGAGCAGCTGCGGCAGCTCCTTCGCGTCGAAGTTCACCAGGCCCCTGGCCACCGCGCGGCCGCGGGTGTCGCGCAGCTCCACCGGATCGCCCGCCGCGAACTCGCCCTCCACCGCGGCGATCCCGGCCGCGAGCAGCGAGGTGTGCCGCTCCACCACGGCCCGCACGGCGCCGTCGTCCAGCGTGAGGGCGCCGCGCGGCGCCGAGGCGTGCGCGAGCCACAGCAGCCGCCCGCGCGACCTGCGGCCCGTGGGGTGGAAGTACGTGCCGGTGTCGCGGCCCGCGAGCGCGTCGGCGGCGCGGCTCGCGGAGGTCAGCACCACGGGGACCCCCGCGCCTGTCGCGATCCGGGCCGCCTCGACCTTGGTGACCATGCCGCCGGTGCCGACGCCGGCCCTGCCCGCGGCGCCGATGGTGATCCCCGCGAGGTCCTCGGGGCCGTGCACCTCGCCGACGCGCGAGGTGCCGGGGGTCGAGGGGTCGCCGTCGTAGAGCCCGTCCACGTCGGAGAGCAGCACCAGCAGGTCGGCGCGTACGAGGTGGGCGGCGAGCGCGGCGAGCCGGTCGTTGTCGCCGAAGCGGATCTCGTCCGTGGCGACGGTGTCGTTCTCGTTGACGACGGGCAGCGCGCCCATCCGCAGCAGCTGCTCCAGGGTGCGGTACGCGTTGCGGTAGTGGGTGCGCCTGCTCGTGTCGTACGACGTCATCAGGACCTGTCCGACGCGGACGCCGTAGCGCGCGAAGGACGCCGTGTAGCGGGCGATGAGCAGGCCCTGGCCGACGCTGGCCGCCGCCTGCTGGCGGGCCAGGTCGCGCGGGCGGCGCTCCAGGCCGAGCGGGGCCAGTCCCGCGGCGATGGCGCCGCTGGAGACCAGGACGATCTCCCGCTCGCTGTCCCGGGCGCCCGCGAGGACGTCGACCAGGGCGTCGACCCGGTCGGCGTCGAGGCCGCCCGCGGCGGTGGTGAGGGAGGACGAGCCGACCTTGACGACGATCCGGCGGGCCCCGGCCACCGCGTCCCGCCGGGAGCGGCCGGGCTCACGCGTCCGGTCCGCCGCCGCGCCTTCCGACGGGACCGCCCGCGCTGCCCCGGCCTCTGCTCCTGCCCCTGCTCCTGTCACGTGCTGTGCCCCTGCTCTCGCCGTCCGCCGCTTCGCGCCGGTCAGCGTACGCGCGCGGTCCCCGGCCGCGGACGCCTTTTCACCTGCTGGACAGGGACCGGGGCCGCCCGGAGCGCGTCAGCCGGTCGCGGTGCGCAGCTGGGCGCGGAACGCCGTGGCCTCCTCGTACGACGGCAGCAGGCCCTGGCGCTCGGCCTCCGCGAGCGAGGGCGCCTCGGCGTCCTTCGGCGACAGCAGCGGCTCGATGCCCTCGGGCCACTCGATGCCGAGCTCGCGGTCGAACGGGTCGATGCCGTGCTCGCGTCCCGGCGCGTAGCCCGCCGAGCAGAGGTAGACGACGGTGGCCTCGTCGGTCAGCGCGAAGAAGGCGTGCCCGAGGCCCTCGGAGAGGTACACCGCGTGGTGCGTCTCGTCGTCCAGCCGTACGGCCTCCCAGCTGCGGTACGTGGGCGAGCCGGTCCTGATGTCGACGACGACGTCGACGACCGCGCCGCGTACGCACTTCACGTACTTGGCCTGGCTCGGCGGCACGTCCGCGTAGTGGATGCCGCGCAGCGTGCCGCGCTTGGAGACCGAGCAGTTGGCCTGGGCGAGCGAGAGGCCGTGGCCGTCGGCCTCGCGCAGGTCGTCGGCGCGGAACCACTCGTGGAAGGAGCCGCGGTCGTCGGGGAAGACCTTCGGCTCGTGAATCCAGGCACCTTCGATGGACAGGGGACGCATGGGGATCTGCTTTCTCGCTCGCTGTGCTGGTGTGCGGGGCGCGGGTCACGCCCGCCGGAACGTGCGGCGCACCCTTCCCATGATCCGCCTCGGCAGTGACCTGGTCCGCCCGGCCCGTGCGGCCCGGGTCACGGCGGGGGCGGCCGCGAAGGCGGGCCTGCCGTCGGCGCGGACCTTGACGCCCAGCGGCAACGGGGTCCAGCGGGGCGCGCCGCGCCGCGCGGAGGGCACGCCGAGGTCCATCGTCCAGGCCGCGCGGGCGAGTTCGGGGCCGGGCAGCGCGGCGGTCAGGACGGCGCCGCCGTCGCCGGGCGCGACGGTCGCGGGGACCTCCTTCGGCGCGTCGCCCTTGCGGACGGGCTTGAAGCGGAGCAGCACCCGCTCCTCGCCGGCCGCGTGGAGCGGCACGGGGAGGCGGAGCGTGCCGTCCGAGAACGCCAGGTCCCGCGGGGTGAGCGGCGCGAGGTCCTTGTTGATCCAGTTGGTCGCGCAGTCGACGTCGAGCGACAGGTTGCCGTGGCCCTCGGTCCAGTACGGCATGACGAGGCGGCGCGGCTCGCCGCTCAGGGCGCTCCTGCGGGCCTTGTCGACGGTCTCGTCGCGCACGGAGCCGAGGCGGACGGCCTTCGACCAGCCGCAGGCGATGATCCGCACGTACACGTCCCAGATGCCGGGCCCGAGGGCGCCCCCGCCGGCCGCGGTCCCCGGGTCGATGGTGCCGAGACCGCGCAGCACCATGCGGAAGTCGCCGCCGTCCGCGGGCTCCCGGGCGGCCTCGGCGTCCGCGCCCTCACTCGCGAGGGGCACCCGGTCCACCGTGAAGTCGATCGGCTGGTAGAACTCGGCGGCGCTGGCGCGCTCCTTGACGACGAGGCCGACGCGCGCCTTGTCGACGGTGGCGCGGGTGCTCGCCCCGGCCGCCCGCAGCGCGTCGGCGGTCTCGGGGTCGAACGGCAGGTCGAGCTGCGGCTGACCGTCCTCGGTGCGGAAGCGCAGGGGCGCGCCGTCCACCTGGAACTCGGCGGTCAGGCCGAGGGCGAGGCGGCCCTCCTCGTCCCACTCCAGGCTGTCCAGACGCCCGGTGGGCTTGATCCCGGCCTCCCAGCGGGCGTACGGCTCCACGTCGGCGAACCGGCCGGTGGTGATCAGCGCGGCGACGACCTGCTGGGTGGGCTGGAGACCGGCCGCGACCCCCGGGCCCATCCGCTCGGTGACCACGGAGTGGATCTCATCGAACAGTTCCTTGCGGTAGTCCTCGGGCAGCTTGAGGAAGCGCTGGGCCCGCAGCCGCTCCACCATCTCGTTGCGCAGCCAGCGGCGGTACAGCTTGTCGCGCAGCCGGCCCGGCTCGGTGTTGTGTTCGACCACATCGAGGGCCTCGCGCAGGTTCTGGAAATAGCCGACGGGATCGAAGCGCTGGAAACCGGCGTTCGAGGCGTCGTCGCGCTTTACGTGGTAGTAGCACACATAGTCGCTGAGCACCGAGACGTTGGAGGCGAGGAGATACGCCTCCGCGACCAGCACGTGGTCCTCAAGGCGTCTTCTGCCTTCCTTGAACCGGATGTGGTGCTTGTCGAGGAATTCCTTGCGGAACATCTTGTGCGGCGTGAGGCTGTCGATGAGCGGGGCGTTGTCGACATTCGCCTTCGGGCGGTTCACCCGGAAGAGCTCCAGCGGAACGGGCCTGCCCTTGCCCGCCATCTTGCCGACGACGACATCGGCGGCGTTGGCCACGCCGTAGTCGTACATCCGCTCCAGCGCCTCGTCACCGAGCCAGTCGTCGTTGTCGACGTACATCACGAACTCGCCGCGCGCCCGGTCCGTTCCGACGTTGCGCGGGCGGCCGGACCAGCCCGAGGGCTCCTGGTGCACGACGTGCATGTGCGGGTGCTCGGCGGCCAGCTCGTCGAGCCGGGCCGGTGTCCCGTCGCTCGACCCGTCGTCGACGAAAATCGCCTCATAGGCGTCGTCGGGGAGGCTCTGCCGCAGCAGAGAGGCGATGCAGTCCTCGATGTACGGACCTGGGTTGTACACCGGAATGACCACGCTGACCTTGACGGACATGCACCAAGCCCCAACTCGTCGATAAAACGCACCCCGATGTCCGGGGCCGCGCAGGGAGCCAGGATATAGGCATCGTCCGTGTGGCTGATATGTGATGGAATTGCAAAAGCCACCGGAATGACGTCCGGTGTTTCCTCTGCGTTTCTTGTGGTCCGCGGTCGGCGCCGGGTGCGGCGGGGGGGGGGGGGGGGGGGGGGCGGCGGGCGGCCCCCCCCCCCCCCCCCCCCCCCCCCCCCCCCCCGCCGGGCCCGGCCGACCAGCGGGGGCTCGGGGCGGGCCCGGCGCGCAG
>NZ_JAIUKE010000032.1 GCF_020176795.1 Streptomyces sp. 8L | reverse complement strand
CCCCCAGATATCGTGCAGGCAAGTAGAGATCCACCCTACTTGCCTCACGTACCTGAAGGGAATCACTCACCCTAGATAACCATCGCCGCCTGCGCCTTCGCCGCAGTGCTCTACAAGGTGGTCACCAGCGGGACGGTGCACGGCGCCCTGGAGTCGCTGATCGGGCAGGCGCTCCATGCGAAGTCCTGACCGCCGCCGCGCCCCCGGGCGGCGCGACGGCGGCTATGTCACGGCGGAGGCGGCCGTCACCGTTCCGGGGCTCGTGGCCTTCGCCATGGCCCTGGTCTGGGCCCTGATGGCGGCAGCGGCGCAGATCCAGTGCGTGGACGCGGCCCGTGCCGGAGCGCGCGCAGCGGCGCGAGCGGAACCGCGGGCGGCCACGCTGGAGGCCGCGCGTTCCACGGCTCCGAAGGGCGCCCGGATCACCGTCGGACGGGCGGGGGACTTGTGGCGCGTTCGCGTCACGGCGCCCGCGCCGGGACCGGACGCCCTCGCGCTGAACCTGTCGGCCGAGGCGGTCGCGTCCGCGGAGGACGCGGGTCCGGTGGCCGCTCCCGCGGCCTCGGAGATCCCGGAAGGGGGCGGGCCATGAGCCGCCCGCCCCGCCAGGGACGGGACCGCGGCTCGGCGACGGTCCTGGTCGCCGTGGTGGCCACGGTGCTCTGCGCGCTGTTCGGGGTCGTCCTGGCGCTCGGGCAGGCAGTCGCCGCCCGGCACCGGGCCGGGGCGGCTGCCGACCTCGCGGCCCTCGCGGCGGCCGACCGGGCGCTGTCCGGCCGTGCGGACGCCTGTGGCGCGGCGGCGCGGGTGGCGGCTGCGCAGGGCGCGAGACTGGCGCGCTGCGAACTGGACGGCCAGGTCGTGGACGTGACCGCGGTGGTCAGGGCCGGCCCCTACGCGCCCGCGATCAGGGCGCGCGCGGGGCCCGGGGCGAGTCCGGGGGACGACCCAGGACCAGACCCGGAATCCGGCCCGGAGCCGGACGCGGGACAGGCGGGCCCGGGAGGAGCGGAACCGGGTGCTGCTGCCCTGGCCCCGCGTTCTGATCGACAATCTTGATCGCCGGTCTTGATCGACGGTCCTGAGCCTGGGGCCCATCACCAGGGCTCAGGAGGGCGCCTGTGTCGTCGTCGGACCGGTCGGGTCGGCCGGATCAGTCAGTCCAACCGGACTCCTCGGTGCCGCCGGTGCCGCTGGTGCCGGCACCGGCGCCCGCCCGGACCTCTCCGGGGACGTGGAGTCCGCCGGGCCCGCCGGTTCTGCCGAGTCCACCGGTTCGGCCCGGTCCGCCGGTTCTGCCGGGTCCGACGGTTCGTCCGGTTCCGCCGGGTCCGACGGGTCCTCGGGGGCGTGCCTGAGCAGCTCGGTCAGGAGGCGTACGGCACCCCGCTTGTGCAGGGGATCGTTGCCGTTGCCGCACTTGGGCGACTGGATGCAGGACGGGCACCCGGCGTCGCAGTCGCACGAGGCGATCGCCTCGCGGGTGGCCGTGAGCCAGGAGCGGGCCGTACGGAAGGCGCGTTCGGCGAAGCCCGCGCCGCCGGGGTGGCCGTCGTAGACGAACACCGTGGGCAGCAGCGTGTCCGGGTGCAGCGGGATGGAGACGCCGCCGATGTCCCAGCGGTCGCAGGTGGCGAAGAGGGGGAGGAGCCCGATGGAGGCGTGTTCCGCGGCGTGCAGGGCGCCGCCGAGCTGTTCGGGGTTGACGCGCGCCGCGTCGAGCTGGTCCTCGGTGACCGTCCACCACACGGCGCGGGTGCGCAGGGTGCGCGGCGGCAGGTCGAGCTTGCTCTCGCCGAGCACCTCACCGGTGATCAGACGGCGTCTGAGGAAGGAGACGACCTGGTTGGTGACCTCGACGGAGCCGTAGCACAGGCGTCCGTCGCCCCACGGGATCTCGGTCTCGGTCTCCAGTACGGAGATGGCGGTGGTGTCCCGTGCCGTCGTGGAGTACGGCGGGTTCCCCTCCTCGACGAGGGCGACCGAGTCGGCCAGGTCCAACTGCTTCACCAGGTACGTACGGCCCTGGTGGAGATGGACGGCGCCGTCGTGGACCGCGGTGTGCGCGGCGGCCTCGTCGACCGTGCCCAGCAGCCGGCCCGTACCGGACTCCACGATCTGGACCGGGCTGCCGCCCGAGCCGCGGATGTCGGCGAGGTCGGCGGCGCGCCTGCGCTGGGTCCAGTACCAGCCGGACGAGCGGCGGCGCAGCAGTGCCGCGGCCTCCAGCTGCGGCAGCAGGTCCGCCGTGGCGGGCCCGAACAGCGGCAGATCGTCCTCGGTGAGCGGCAGCTCGGCGGCGGCCGCGCACAGGTGCGGAGCGAGCACGTACGGGTTGTCCGGGTCCAGGACGGTCGACTCCACGGGCTGGTGGAACAGCGCTTCCGGGTGGTGGACGAGGAAGGTGTCCAGCGGGTCGTCCCTGGCGACCAGAACGGCCAGGGCGCCCTGGCCGGCCCGGCCCGCGCGGCCGGCCTGCTGCCACAGGGAGGCACGGGTCCCCGGATAGCCGGTGATCAGGACGGCGTCGAGGCCGGAGACGTCGATTCCGAGTTCCAGCGCCGTGGTGGCGGCCAGGCCGAGGAGTTCGCCCGAGTGCAGGGCGGCCTCCAGGGCGCGGCGCTCCTCGGGCAGGTAGCCGCCCCGGTAGGCCGCGACCCGGCCCGGCAGGGAGCGGTCGACCTCGGTGAGACGTTCCTTGGCGATCACGGAGATCAGCTCCGCGCCGCGCCGGGAGCGGACGAAGGCGACCGTGCGGACACCCTGCACGGTCAGGTCGGTGAGGAGGTCGGCGGTTTCCGCGGTCGCGGTGCGGCGCACGGGCGCGCCCTTCTCGCCGTGGAGATCGGTGAGAGGGGGCTCCCACAGCGCGAAGACGACCTCGCCGCGGGGCGAGGCGTCGTCGGCCACCTCGCGCACGGGCAGTCCGGTGAGGCGGCCCGCGGCGACGCCGGGCTGCGCGGCGGTCGCCGAGGCGAGCAGGAAGACCGGGTGCGCACCGTAGCGGGCGCAGACGCGCCGCAGCCGTCGCAGCACCTGGGCGACGTGGGAGCCGAAGACGCCCCGGTAGGTGTGGCACTCGTCGATCACGACGTAGCGCAAGGCGCGCAGGAAGGAGGCCCAGCGCGGGTGGGCCGGGAGTATCCCGCGGTGCAGCATGTCCGGATTGGTCAGCACGTAGTTGGCGTACTGCCTGACCCACTCGCGTTCCTCGACGGGGGTGTCGCCGTCGTACACGGCGGGGCGCACGGCCGTGCCGAGCGGGGCGGACAGTTCCCGCACGGCGCGGCGCTGGTCCGCGGCGAGGGCCTTCGTGGGCGCCAGGTACAGAGCGGTGGCCCCCCGCCCGTTGGGGGCCTCGGAGCCCTCCAGCAGGGCGGTGAGGACGGGCGCGAGGTAGGCCAGGGACTTGCCGGACGCCGTGCCGGTCGCGATCACGACGGACTCACCGTCGAGGGCGTGCTCCGCGGCCTCGGCCTGGTGGGCCCAGGGATGTTCGATGCCGGCCCGCTGGACCGCGGCGATGACCTCGGGCCGAATACGGTCGGGCCAGACTGCATGACGGCCGGGCCTCGGGGGCAGGTGCTCCGTATGGGTGATGCGCGCAGCCCGGCCCGCCCCTGCGGCGAGCCGGTCGAGGACCGTGTCCGGCGTGGGGCGGTTGTCCCCGCTCCGGGCGGGTCCGTTGGGGTGGTGATTCCTGGCCATCGGCATCGAGTGTGTCACTGGCGTGCGGGACAATGGCCCCAAGGCGTCGTACATGGCTGCTGGTAAGTGATTGAATGCCATCGCGGCTGGCGATACGTCCCCTGGCTCCGTCGGGGAGACCCGAGGGGCGACCGCTCGATAGCAAGGTGCTGGAGGATCCGTGGACCTGTCCCTGTCGACTCGCAACGTGTCCGGCCCTGGAGGCGACCGTACGGTCGTCGAGGTCGGTGGCGAGATTGATGTGTATACCGCGCCCAAGCTGCGCGAGCAGTTGGTGGAGTTGGTGAATGACGGCAGCTACCACCTGGTCGTCGACATGGAGGGTGTGGACTTCCTCGACTCGACCGGGCTCGGCGTTCTCGTGGGCGGACTCAAGAGGGTCCGTGCGCACGAGGGCTCGCTGCGCCTCGTCTGCAACCAGGAGCGCATTCTCAAGATTTTCCGGATCACGGGTCTCACCAAGGTGTTCCCGATCCACACCACGGTGGACGAGGCCGTGGCCGCCACCGACTGACGTCGGCAGCGGCTTCCGAAGGAATGGGCAGGGGAGCCGGGCGAGCATGCCGGGGCCCCACGCCCGCAAGCCCTTGGAAGTGGTGGAGAGTGCACGCTCGTATGTTCGAGGGGGATGTGGATGGCCACCGTTGAGCTCCGCTTCAGCGCCCAGCCGGAGCATGTCAGGACGGCTCGACTGGTGGCGGCGGCCGTGGCGCGGCGGGCGGGAGTCGACGAGGCCGTCCTCGATGAGGTCCGACTCGCCGTCGGTGAGGCGTGCAGCCGTGCCGTGGGCCTCCACCGCGGCCATGGCGTGATGTCGCCGGTGAAGGTCGTGCTGACCGAGGAGGAGAAGACGTTCTCCATCGAGGTCGGCGACGACGTGCCGGGCTCGGGTTCCGGTGCGTCCGCCGCGGGTGTGGCCGAGGCCGGCCCGGGCGTGGAGGGTCACGACGCGGAGGCCGAGGGCGAGGACGAGATGGGGCTCGCGGTGATCAGCGGCCTCGTTGACGACGTCAAGGTCGTCTCGGGTCCCGACGGCGGAGTCATCCGGATGAGCTGGCCGACCGCCTCGGCCGTGCCGCTGTCCTGAGTCCGTGGTTCCGCCCGGGCTGTGCCGGGCGCCCGCGCCGAAGGTTTGATGGGGAGAGGTCCTGTGAACGGGGCCTCTTTTCTTTGTGTCAGGTGTCCAGGAGACCGCGCCGGCAGGAGGCCAGGTGCCCAGGCGCCGGGGCACCCGGGCCATCGGCGGACCAGGCATCCAGGCATCCAGGCATCCGGGCCCTGAGCGACCGATTCGCGCCCGCCTGGCCCGGCCTCCACTGTCCGCTCGCGCGCCCGTCCCCCGGGGCGTCCGCGAGCCTGCGAGTCCCCGCCTTCGCGCGGCACCGGCCGATCGGCCCAGCCACTGGCCCAGTCGGGCACTTTCACCCGTTCGAGTACTGCCCGAACGCTCGTACCCGTCGGTAGCGTGAGGTGTCTCTCGCTCGGCCTAAACCACCCCAAGGCGGAATGGAACGGACGCTCGGGGCAGGGGCATGGGGTGCATGGCGTGTAAGTTCCGGGGCCGAGAGCCTCGGAAGGGACCGATCGGTGAAGAAGAAGCTAGCGGCGACGCTGTCCTGCGGTGCGGTGGTGCTCCTGGCGCTGTCCGGATGCGGGAACAACGACAGCAAGGTGAATGACTGGGCCAAGGGCTTCTGCGACAAGGTGCAGCCGCAGCGGCAGGCGATCGCCGACGCCAACGCGTCCATCGTGAAGGCCACCTCCACGGCCAGCGAGCCCGCCGACGTCAAGAAGGTCGACTCGGCCGCCTTCCAGACCAACGCCAAGGCCTACGCGGCGCTGGCCTCCGCCGTGAAGACGGCGGGCGCGCCGCCGGTGGACGACGGCGCGAAGACCCAGCAGGACGCGGTCAAGGAGCTCAACTCGACCTCCGCCGCGTACGCGCAGCTCCAGAAGCAGGTCGACGGGCTGGACACCAGCGACCAGGCCAAGTTCGCGCAGCAGCTGAGCGATGTCTCGACACAGCTCGGCAAGATCGGCTCCAGTGGGGACACGGCGCTGCGCAAGCTCCAGTCGGGAGATCTGGGCCAGGCCATGGCCAAGCAGCCGGGCTGCAAGAAGGGTGCCCCGTCCGGGGCCGCCTCGGCTTCTTCGTAGCGCGGGGCTGCCTCGGGCTCGGGCTTCGTAGCGCAGGGCTGCCTCGGGCTCGGGCTTCGTGGCGCAGGCGGCCTCGGCCGCCGCTTCTCGGCGGGTTCGCGGTCCGGTGCGGGCCGCTGTCAGTGGCGGCCGTCACAATGTGGGGGTGAGTACCACCAGTCTTCCCGTACCCGACCGCGCGGCCCGGCTCCGCGAAGCCCTGCTCGCCGCGGAGTTCACCGTCGACGGCCTGCTCGACCTGCTCGGCGCCGCCGCGTACGCCGCGCTGGCCCGCAGCGAGACCGTGCCCGCGTTGCGCGCCACCCGCGGCGCGTCCAGGCTCGACACGCTGGTGAGGTTGTTCCTCTTGCAGGACGCCGTGCCCGCCGAGCGGGCCCGCGACGCGCTCCCGCTCGACGAGGCGCTGGCCGACGGCTGGCTCGTCGCGGATGCGGCGGGGGAGACGGCGGGCGGCGGCGCAGGCGGGGGCGCCGTGCGGGCGACGGTCGACGTCCGGCCGTACGGCGGACCGGGAGGGGAGGACTGGTTCATCGTCTCCGACCTCGGCTGCGCGGTCGGTGGCGCCGCCGGTGCGAGCGGGCGCGGCGAGGGAGTCGTACTGGGCGTGGGCGGCGCCTCCACCACGCTCGCCGGGCTCACGGTCCGTACGCCGGCCGGGTCGGTGCTCGACCTCGGCACGGGCTCAGGAATCCAGGCGCTGCACGCGTCCCAGCACGCCACACGGGTCACGGCCACGGACCTCAACCCGAGGGCGCTGGCCTTCGCCCGGCTGACGCTCGCGCTGTCGGGGGCCCCGGAGGCCGAGCTGCTGGAGGGCTCGCTGTTCGATCCGGTCGGCGACCGGACGTATGACCTGATCGTCTCGAATCCGCCGTTCGTCATCTCGCCCGCCGGGCCGGACACCGCCGGTGCGCGGCGTACGTACCGGGACGGGGGCATGGCCGGTGACGACCTGTGCCGCACGCTGGTCCAGCGGGTCGGCGATCACCTCGAAGACGGGGGGTTCGCCCACTTCCTCGCCAACTGGGAGCACGTCGAGGGCGAGGAGTGGGAGGACCGGCTCCGTTCCTGGGTGCCGCGCGGCTGCGACGCGTGGATCGTGCAGCGCGAAGTCCAGGACGTCACGCAGTACGCGGAGTTGTGGCTGCGCGACAGCGGGGAGCACGACTCGGGGGACGCGGAGCGCTACGCCCGGCTGTACGGTGCCTGGCTCGACGAGTTCGATGCCCGTGGGACACGCGCCGTCGGCTTCGGCTGGATCACGCTGCGCAAGTCCGGGGCCACGCGTCCTTCGATCGTCGTGGAGGACTGGCCGCACCCGGTGGAGCAGCCGCTCGGAGAGACGGTACGGGCCCATTTCGCCAGGCAGGACTATCTGCGTACGCACGACGACGCGGCGCTGCTCGCAGGGCGGTTCACACTGGCGCCCGAGGTCGTGCAGGAGCAGGTGGGGCTGCCCGGCGCGGAGGACCCCGAGCATGTGGTGCTCCGTCAGCACCGCGGCATGCGCAGGGCCACCGAGGTGGACACGGTGGGAGCCGGGTTCGCGGGGGTGTGCGACGGAACGCTCAGCGCGGGCCGCATCCTCGACGCGATCGCCCAGCTCGTCGACGAGGACCCGGTGGCGCTGCGCGACCGCACCCCGGAGTCGATCCGCCTGCTGGTCGGCGAGGGGTATCTGGAGCCGGTCGCGGATCAGTAGGGGGACCAGGAGGAAACAGGGAGACCAGGTCGAACAGGGGGAACGGAATGAACAGGGGGAACGGGAAGACCAGGAAGACCAGAAAGACCAGGGGGAACGGGACGAACAAGGGGGCCAGGAGGAACAGGGGGACCGCCCCACTCGCCGTGGCTGTTCCGCCGACTGTGACGAGACCGGAACAGCGGGTGACCGGAATCCTCTGCCGGTGATCGGCGGGGTGGCGGACAGCGGGCCTGCCGACCGCCCGCGCATGGCGCCGGACCTGCGGCGGAGCGGTCCCGGTCGGATGTTCACGGCGGGCCGGGCGGCCGTTCCCGGACGGCCACGCGGAATGCGCGGGGCCTCCCCGTACCCGTTCCGTCCCCCGCCCCGGCGGGCGGGGTCCGGCGGCAGGAATGCCGGAAGTCGGGTTACCGTTCGAGGGGCCGTTGCGGGAATGCACCGTTTGACACAGGGGCGGGTTGTACCGTCACACTCCGCAGCGGAGGAGCGGCACAGCGGGGCCACGCCACGGGTCCCGTGGAGTCGCGCCGTACTGTCGTAAGTGTCGTACGGACCCGCCGGGCCCATCGAGCGTCGACCGGAGAGAGAAGAACGAAGTTGTCCCCGACCAGCGAGACCGCGAACGGCGGCCGCCGACTCGTCATCGTCGAGTCGCCCGCCAAGGCCAAGACGATCAAGGGCTATCTGGGTCCTGGATACGTCGTCGAGGCGAGCGTCGGGCATATCCGCGACCTGCCCAACGGCGCGGCCGAGGTCCCCGAGAAGTACACCGGCGAGGTGCGCAGGCTCGGCGTCGACGTCGAGAACGACTTCCAGCCCATCTACGTGGTGAACTCCGACAAGCGCTCGCAGGTCAGGAAGCTCAAGGAGCTGCTGGCCGAGTCGGACGAACTCTTCCTCGCCACCGATGAGGACCGCGAGGGCGAGGCCATCGCGTGGCACCTCCAGGAGGTGCTGAAACCCAAGGTCCCGGTCCACCGGATGGTCTTCCACGAGATCACCAAGGACGCGATCAGGGCGGCCGTGGCGAACCCGCGCGAGCTGAACACGCGGATGGTCGACGCGCAGGAGACCCGCCGTATCCTCGACCGGCTGTACGGGTACGAGGTGTCGCCGGTCCTGTGGAAGAAGGTCATGCGCGGCCTGTCGGCGGGCCGCGTGCAGTCCGTGGCGACCCGTCTCGTCGTCGAGCGGGAGCGCGAGCGCATCGCCTTCTGCTCCGCCTCGTACTGGGACCTCACCGGCACCTTCGGCACGGGCCGCGCCGGTGACGCGTCCGATCCTTCGTCCCTGGTGGCGCGGCTCGTCTCGGTCGACGGCCGCAGGATCGCGCAGGGCCGCGACTTCGGGTCCGACGGCCGTCTGAAGTCCGACCAGGTGCTCCACCTGGACGAGGCGAACGCGCGGGCGCTGGCCGCGGCGCTTCAGGAGACGTCGTTCGCGGTACGGTCCGTCGAGTCGAAGCCGTACCGCCGCTCGCCGTACGCTCCCTTCCGTACGACGACCCTCCAGCAGGAGGCGTCGCGGAAGCTGGGTTTCGGCGCGAAGTCCACGATGCAGGTCGCACAGAAGCTGTACGAGAACGGCTTCATCACCTATATGCGTACGGACTCCACC
The DNA here is from genome assembly GCF_020176795.1 of Streptomyces sp. 8L. Taxonomy (GTDB): domain Bacteria; phylum Actinomycetota; class Actinomycetes; order Streptomycetales; family Streptomycetaceae; genus Streptomyces. Next base: position 20,332 of record NZ_JAIUKE010000032.1, on the reverse strand, counting down.
ACACTGTCGGACACGGCCGTGTCGGCGGCGCGTGCGCAGGTCACGCAGTTGTACGGCGGCGACTACCTGCCGGACAAGCCGCGCACGTACGCGGGCAAGGTCAAGAACGCGCAGGAGGCGCACGAGGCGATCAGGCCCTCGGGCGACCGCTTCCGCACGCCCGCCGAGACGGGTCTGACCGGCGACCAGTTCCGCCTGTACGACTTGATCTGGAAGCGGACCGTCGCCTCCCAGATGAAGGACGCGACCGGCAACAGCGTCACCGTCAGGATCGCCGGGCGCTCCAGCGACGGCCGGGACGCCGAGTTCTCCGCGTCCGGCAAGACCATCACGTTCCACGGCTTCATGAAGGCGTACGTCGAGGGCGCGGACGACCCGAACGCCGAGCTGGACGACCGCGAGCGCCGTCTGCCGCAGGTCGCCGAGGGCGACGCGCTGAGCCCGGAGGAGATCACGGCTGACGGCCACTCCACCAAGCCGCCGGCCCGCTACACCGAGGCGTCGCTGGTCAAGGAGCTGGAGGAGCGGGAGATCGGCCGCCCGTCGACGTACGCGGCGATCCTCGGCACGATCCTCGACCGCGGCTACGTGTTCAAGAAGGGCACGGCGCTCGTGCCGTCCTTCCTGTCCTTCGCCGTGGTCAACCTGCTGGAGAAGCACTTCGGCCGGCTCGTCGACTACGACTTCACGGCCCGTATGGAGGACGACCTCGACCGTATCGCGCGGGGCGAGGCCCACTCCGTTCCGTGGCTGAAGCGCTTCTACTTCGGTGAGGGCGGCGACGACGCGGGAGCCGCGTCCGGCGCGGGGAACGGTGACGGCGATCACCTCGGCGGGCTCAAGGAACTCGTCACCGATCTCGGCGCGATCGACGCGCGCGAGATCTCCTCGTTCCCCGTGGGCGACGGCGTCATGCTGCGCGTCGGCCGCTACGGGCCGTATGTGGAGCGCGGTGAGAAGGACGCGGAGAACCACCAGCGCGCCGACGTGCCGGAGGACCTGGCGCCCGACGAGCTGACCCAGGAGTACGCGGAGGAGCTGCTCGCCAAGCCGAGCGGCGACTTCGAGCTCGGCGTGGACCCGGAGAGCGGCCACCCGATCGTCGCGAAGGCCGGCCGGTACGGCCCGTACGTGACCGAGGTGCTGCCCGACGGCACTCCGAAGACGGGCAAGAACGCGGTCAAGCCGCGTACGGCGTCCCTGTTCAAGTCGATGTCGCTGGACACGGTCACCCTGGCGGAGGCCCTCAAGCTGATGTCGCTGCCGCGCGTCGTGGGCGTGGACCCGGAGGGCGTCGAGATCACCGCGCAGAACGGCCGGTACGGCCCGTACCTGAAGAAGGGCACGGACTCGCGGTCGCTCCAGACGGAGGAGCAGCTCTTCGACATCACCCTCGAAGAGGCGCTGGCGATCTACGCGCAGCCGAAGCAGCGCGGCCGGGCCGCGGCCAAGCCGCCGCTGAAGGAACTGGGCACGGACCCGGTCAGCGGCGCGCCCGTGGTCGTCAAGGACGGACGCTTCGGCGCGTACGTCACCGACGGCGAGACGAACGCGACGCTGCGGTCCGGTGACAGCGTCGAGGAGATCACGCCCGAGCGCGGGTACGAACTGCTGGCGGAGAAGCGGGCCAAGGGGCCCGCGAAGAAGAAGACAGCTGCCAAGAAGACGACGGCGAAGAAGGCCACGGCCAAGAAGACCGCGGCGAAGTCGGCGGCCACCAAGACGGCGACCGCGAAGACGACCGCCAAGACCGCCGCCAAGAAGACGACCAAGAAGACGACCAAGAAGGCGGCCACGAAGAAGACGGCGACGGCGGCGGCCAAGACGACGGCCGCGAAGAAGGCGGCGGCCTCGGCCCCGGACTCGGAGAGCTGAGGACGCGGGCTCCGTCCTCCGGGCCCGGAGGATTGGTGGCCGGTGGCCGGTGGCCGGTGGCCCAAGGCCCGATGCCCGTGGCCTCGATATGTGACGGCGTGTCCGTGGGGATGTCCTCATCCGCACGGATGCGCCGTTTTCGTATGAACACGCCGTAGTCGAACGGCTTCCGGCGCACGGACCCGTTCGGTAACCGCCCATCCGCCCGGCGGGCGGCGGCCGACGGCGGTCGTACGGCGCGGCGCGGGCGTGCGGAGTCGCTCCCGCGGGTGCCTGGATTGGTTCATCTGTACGGGCCGGGCCTCCGCCGGGCCCTGTCGTCCCGATAGGCTGGGCGGATGACGCGAGCCGAGCAGCCAACGGTCGTGAGCCCCCTCTCCGACCACGACGCACTTGCCGCAGACTCACGAGAGCGCGCCGTTCGTTCTTTGCTGCGCCTTCCTCCGCTGAGGCGGTTGTGGGGCGCGCAGTTCGCCGGCGGCATCGGTGATGTGCTTGCGGTGCTTGTACTCGTGGTGCTGACCCTTCAGGCGGCGATCTCGGACGGCTCGTTCGGGCCCGGGTACCGGGGGGTCGCGTTCGCCGTGGCCGCCGTGTTCGGGGCGCGGGTCGTCGCGACGCTGCTGTTCGGGGCCGTACTCCTCGGACCGCTGACGGCGCTCCTCGCGCCGGGAGGCGGCGGGTCCGCGTCCGGCTCCGGCGCGTCCCGCGCGACGACGTCCGGCCCGGAGGACACGGCCGACAACGCGGGCAAGAAGCCCGGTGCGGCCGGGGCTTCCGATGCGGCCAAGGCTTCACGGGCGCCCAAGCCGCCCAGGGACGGCGGTCCGCTCGACCGCCGCTGGACGATGATCGTCACGGACGCCGTGCGGCTCGCGCTGCTGATCGTCGCACCGCTGTGGATCGACTGGATGCCGGACCGCGCCCTTCCGATCCTGCTCAGCACGGTCTTCGTGGCCGGCGTGGCGGAACGCTTCTGGACCGTGGCCAAGGACAGTGCCGCGCCCGCGCTGCTGCCTCCGCCGCCGCCCGAGGGCGACGCGGTCCGCCCGCTTCCCGACCATCTGGACGCGCTGCGCAGGCTGTCGCTGCGCACGTCGTTCCTCGCCGTCCCCGCGGCGGCGTTCGTGCTGCTCGTGGCCACGCTGGTCAGCAACCTGCTCGGAACGGGCGTGGCGTGGTTCTCGCTCCACCAGGTGGGGCTCGGCTCGTACGTCGCGGCCGGCCTCTTCGCCGCCTCGGTGTCGACCCTGGTCCTTCTCGAACTCCCGGACGGACGCACGCCGCGCCCCCGCTCGCCGCTGGAAGGCCTGCGGCGGCCCGTACTGGACGGCCCCCGGCGGCCCGCCCCCCCGGGCGCGGCCGGCTCCGGCTCCACCATGGGCGGCTCCGCCGGTGCGACGGGCGCCGCGGACGCGGACGGGAAGTCCGTCGCCGCGGACCGCGGCCGTACGGGCGTGGTCCCGGTGCTCGTCCTCGCCTGCGGCGCGATCGCCGGGGCCATCACCTCGGCTGTCGCCGTGGCCGTCCTCGACGCCAAGGACCTCGGCGGCGGCCCGGTCGCGTTCGCCCTGCTCGTGCTCGCCCTGACCGGCGGTACCGGGCTCGGTGTCCGCCGCGGTCCGCGGGTACTGCCCGCTCTCTCCCGCAACCGCCTGATGGTGCTCGCGATCGCCGTCACCGGCGTCGCGCTGCTCGTGATGGGCCTGGTACCCGACACGGCGACGGTCCTACTGCTCGCGCTGCTCGCGGGCTTCTCCGCGGGCGTCGCCGCGAACGCGGGCCACACCCTCGTCGAGCTCCAGGCCGAGGAGCGGCGGCGCGCCCGCCTGGCCGAGCACCTCCAGGCAGTCGTACGGGTCACCATGGCGATCGCCGCGATCGTCGCGCCGCTCGTCGCGGCGGCCATCGGCCCGCACCGTCTCGCCAGCGGCGACTTCGTCTTCGCGCATGGCGGCGCGGCCTTCACGCTGATGCTGGTCGGCGCGCTGCTGCTGCCCGTCGCCGCCGTCGTACTCGCCAAGACCGACGACCGGTCGGGCGTACCGCTGCGGCAGGACCTGCTGGACGCGGTGCGCGGAGGGTCCGACCCCGCGCAGACCGCCACGGGAACCGGCTTCTTCATCGCCGTCGAGGGCGGTGACGGCGCGGGCAAGTCGACGCAGGTCGAGGCGCTCGCCGAGTGGATAAGGGCCAAGGGCCACGAGGTCGTCGTCACGCGCGAGCCGGGCGCCACGCCGGTCGGCAAGCGGCTGCGGACGATCCTGCTGGACGTGTCGAGCGCGGGCCTCTCGAACCGCGCGGAGGCGCTGCTGTACGCGGCGGACCGCGCCGAGCACATCGACTCGGTCGTCCGGCCGGCACTGGAGCGCGGCGCGATCGTCGTCTCCGACCGCTACATCGACTCGTCCGTGGCGTACCAGGGCGCGGGGCGCGACCTCTCGCCCACGGAGATCGCCCGTATCTCGCGCTGGGCCACGCAGGGGCTCGTACCGCATCTGACGGTGCTGCTCGACATCGACCCCGCGACGGCGCGCGAGCGCTTCACGGAGGCGCCGGACCGGCTGGAGTCGGAGCCCGCCGAGTTCCACGAGCGGGTGCGTACGGGCTTCCTCACGCTCGCAGCCGCGGACCCGACGCGGTACCTGGTCGTGGACGCGGGCCAGGAGCCCGAGTCCGTCACCACCGCCGTACGGCACCGGCTCGACCAGCTGCTCCCGCTGTCCGAGGCCGAGATCAAGGCCCAGGAGGAGGCGCGCAAGGCCGCCATCGAGGAGGCCAGGCGCAGGGCCGAGGAAGAGGCCGCGCGCGAGGCCGCGAGGAAGGCGGAGGAGGAGCGGCTCGAACGGGAGCGGCAGGCGCAGCTCGCCAAGCTCAGGGCGGAAGAGGAGGAGCGCAAGCGCCGCGAGCTCGAAGAGGCGCGGCAGCGCGAGGTCGAACGCCAGGAGGAAGAGGCCAGGAAGCGGGCCGAGGAGGAGCGCCGCAGGGCCGAGGAGGAGCGGCTGCGCGCCGAGGAGGAAGCCCGCAGGCAGGCCGAGGAAGAGGCCAGGAGGGCCGAGGAGGAGAAGCTCCGCGCCCAGGAGGCCGAGCGGCGGCGGGCGGCCGAGAAGGCGGCGTACGAGGCGGAACAGGAGCGGCTGAGGCAGCGGGCGGCCGAGGAGGCGCGGCAGCGCAAGGAGGACGCGGAGCGGCGCCGGGAGAAGCAACGCAAGGCGGAAGAGGCCCTGCTGAAGGCGGAGGAGGCGCGTCGGCGCGAGGCCGAGGAGGCTGCCGCGGCGAACCCCGAGCCGGGTGTGTCGCCGGAGGAGACGACGCTCCAGACGCCGATCGTCCGCGATCCCGGAGCCGAGCCCTCGTCCGCGCGGCCCGAGCCTGACCAGGGGTCCGAGTCGGATGAGCGCCCTGAGCGGGACGGAGGGAACGGTTCGGACGGAGGCGCTGATTCCGGCGGCCGGCCCGCTTCGGGCGAGGCCACGCGGGAGGCGCCGCGTCGCAGGCCGTCGTGGGCCTCGGAGGCGCCGGCGGACGGCTCGGCGTCCACCTCGCCCGCCGTCGGCTCCGCCTCCGCCCCTCTCTTCTCGGACGCCGAGGAGACGGCGACGCTGCCGACGTTCGCGGACGCGGACGCGGAGCTTCCGGTCTCTGCCGAGGAGCGGGCGGCGGAAGAGACGACGGTGCTGCCGCAGTACAACCCGGCCGAGGAGACGGCCGTACTGCCGCAGGTACAGGCCGGCTCGGGCCCGGACGACGGCAACGAGCGCACGCGCGAGATGCCCCAGTTCCGGGCCGCCGGGCAGGGCGGCTCCGACGCGGACAGCACCCCCGGGACGCGCCGCAGGTCGGACTGGGCGGAGGAGACCCCGCTCGACGATCTGCCGACGCTGGCCGACGAACTGCTCGGCCCGCACGACGACGAGGACGACGGCAACGGCGCGGGCGGTGGCAGGCGCGGCGGACGCCGCCGCTGAACCGCGCGGGGGCCGGGCGGACCCGACTGTCATACCCAGCCGCCACAATGGATGACGACGGCGGATCACACCGCGCGGGGTGGTTCCCGTCGTGTCCTGGACGCGGGCGGGGACCCAGCCCGGGGGGCTGGGCCATGGCCCAGAGTTCGACGTTCGGAGCGGCAAGCGGTAAGCGGGGAGCGCGCATGACCGTATGGGATGACCTGGTGGGTCAGGGGCGCGTCCAGGCGTCGCTGGCGGCGGCCGCCCGCGACGCGGACGCCCTCGTCACGGCCGAAGCGGAGGGCGCGGCGCCGCCCGAGGCCTCGAAGATGACGCACGCGTGGCTGTTCACGGGCCCGCCGGGGGCCGGCCGCGACACCGCGGCGCGGGCCTTCGCGGCGGCGCTGCAGTGCGTCAGCCCGGACCGGGCGCTCGGCGGCGAGCCCGGCTGCGGGTTCTGCGACGGCTGCCACACGGCGCTGATCGGTACGCACGCCGACGTGGAGGTCGTCCGCACGGACCTCCTGTCCATCGGTGTGAAGGAGACCCGGGAGCTGGTCCGGCGCGCCCAGCTCTCGCCGGCGGTCGGGCGCTGGCAGGTCATCGTCATGGAGGATGCCGACCGGCTGACGGAGGGCGCGGGGAATGTCCTGCTGAAGGCGGTCGAGGAGCCCGCGCCGCGCACGGTGTGGCTGCTGTGCGCGCCCTCCGTGGAGGACGTGCTGCCGACGATCCGCTCGCGCTGCCGCCATCTGGTGCTGGGCACACCGTCGGTGGAGGCCGTCGCGGACGTACTGATCAGGCGGGACGGCATCGAGCCCGAGGCGGCGCGGGCGGCGGCCCGTGCCACCCAGGGGCACATCGACCGCGCGCGCCGGCTGGCCACCGACGAGCGGGCGCGCAGCCGCCGCAGCACGGTGCTGAGGCTGCCGCTGCGGGTGGACGACGTGGGCGCGTGCCTCAGAGCCGCACAGGAACTGGTCGACGCGGCGGGGGAGGACGCGAAACAGGCCGCGGAGGAGACCGATGTGAAGGAGACGGAGAACCTGCGGGCCGCGCTCGGCGCGGAGAGCGGGGGACGGATGCCGCGAGGCACGGCGGGCGCGATGAAAGAGCTGGCCGACCGCCAGAAGCGCCGGTCGACCCGTACGCAGCGGGACAGCCTGGACCTGGCGCTGACGGACCTCACCGGGTTCTACCGGGACGTACTGGCGCTCCAGTTGGGGTCGCGGGTGCACCTGGCCAACGAGGACGTACGGGACGCGCTCGACCGCGTGGCGGGCGGCTCGACCCCCGAGCGCACGCTGCGGCGCATGGAGGCCATCGGCGCCTGCCGGGAGGCCCTCGACCGGAATGTGGCGCCGCTGCTGGCCGTCGAGGCGATGACGATGGCGCTACGCACGGGCTGAGGGCCGGGGCCTTGCGCGCGGGCTGAGGACAGGGACCTTGCGCATGGGCTGAGGACCGAGCCCGTACGCCCCCTTTTCATCCGGCCCGTCACAGGCCCATGCCCGGCCGTCACGCGCCTGTGCCCATGCCCGGCCCATCACCCGTACGTGGGTAGGAGCACCCTGCCGTACCGGCACGGACCGGTACGGCGGTTAGGCTCCCCCGATGGACACCAGGCGCCTGCTGCGTACCTCCGCCGTCGCGTTCGTGGCGGCCGGACTGCTTCTCTCCGGCTGTAGTTCGTCGGGCGGAGAGGCGGGACCGAACCCGGGCGCGGGCTCGGCGGCCCTGGCGCGGTACTACGACCAGAAGCTGGACTGGCACGCCTGCTCGGCGTCCGGCTTCCAGTGCGCGACGATGAAGGCACCGCTGGACTACGCGAAGCCGGACGGCACGCAGATCAAACTGGCGGTGGCCCGCAAGAAGGCCACCGGGCCGGGTAAGCGCCTCGGCTCGCTCCTCGTCAACCCGGGAGGCCCGGGCGGATCGGCGATCGAATACCTGGAGAGCTACGCGGGGGTCGGTTACCCGGCGCAGGTGCGGGCCCAGTACGACATGGCGGCGATGGACCCGCGGGGCGTGGCGGGCAGCACGCCGGTCGACTGCCTGACCAACCGGCAGATGGACGCCTACACCGAGGTCGACCAGACGCCGGACGACGCGGCCGAGGTGAGCGCCCTCACAGCCGCGTACAAGAAGTTCGCCCAGGGGTGCGAGGCGCACGCGCGCACGGTGCTGCCGCACGTGTCGACGGTCGACGCGGCACGCGACATGGACATCTTCCGGGCGGTGCTCGGCGACAAGAAGCTCTCGTACGTCGGGGCGTCGTACGGCACGTTCCTCGGCGCGACGTACGCGGGCCTCTACCCGAAGAACACGGGACGGATCGTGCTCGACGGCGCCATGGACCCCTCCCTGTCGTCGCGCGAACTCAACCTCCAGCAGACAGCCGGCTTCGAGACGGCCTTCGAGTCGTTCGCACGGGACTGCGTCAAGCAGGCGCAGTGCCCCCTCGGCACCACGTCGGTCGCGGCGGCGGAGAGCCGCCTGAAGGCCTTCTTCAAGCAGCTCGACCAGAAGCCCCTGCCGACCGGCCAGAGCCGGAAGCTCACCGAGTCGCTCGGTACCACGGGCGTCATCTCGGCGATGTACGACAAGTCGTCGTGGCCGCAGCTGCGCCTCGCCCTGCGCAGCGGCCTCACCGGCGACGGGGCGATGCTGCTCGCGCTGGCCGACGCGTACTACGAGCGCGGCCAGGACGGGTCCTACTCGAACCTGATGTACGCCAACGCGGCCGTGAACTGCCTCGACCTCCCGCCCGCCTTCACCGGCCCCCAGCAGGTCGAGGCGGCGCTCCCGGCCTTCGAGAAGGCGTCCCCGGTCTTCGGTGACGGCCTCGCCTGGGGCTCCCTGAACTGCTCGTACTGGCCGGACAAGGCCACCGGCACCGCCCACCGCATCGAGGCGAAGGGCGCGGCCCCGATCGTCGTGGTCGGCACCACCCGCGACCCGGCCACCCCCTACCGCTGGGCCCGCTCCCTCGCCTCCCAGCTCGACTCGGGACACCTCCTCACCTTCGAGGGAGACGGCCACACCGCCTACGGGAGGGGCAGCGACTGCATCGACACGGCGATCAACACGTACCTTCTGCGGGGCACACCCCCCAAACCAGGCAAAAAGTGCACCTGACCAGGCCGAACGCCCCGACCACGGGGGTGGGAGGAGCACCCCTCGAAACTGTGTAGACTTGGCGTCGCCGCAGATCGCACCATGGTGCGGTCAGCACGCCGCCTTAGCTCAGTTGGCCAGAGCAACGCACTCGTAATGCGTAGGTCTCGGGTTCGAATCCCGAAGGCGGCTCTGCGAAACCCCAGGTCACATAGCCAGTGACCTGGGGTTTTCTGTTGCTCTGGGCGTGACGGGGGACGCGGTCGAGGTATCGTGGCTTTGCTTGCGTGAGCGATGCGTGAGCGGAGCCGTTCGGGGATCTACTTCTTGGGCCTGCGGCGGGTGGCCTTCTTGGCTGACTTGGCCTGGGCCTTCGGTCTGTCTCCCTTCGGCTTAGCGCTCTTGCCCTCGCCAGCCGCCTTGGCCGCAGCCTTCCTGGCCTTCTCCTTCTTCGCGGCCTTCTCGGTCTCGGCCTTGCGCTGGACGGGGACAAGCTTCGGGGTCGCCTCGGCGGCGCTCTTGCCGACGTGAGGGAGGACGCTTAAGGGTGACGTCGGGTATTGGAACTGTCTGATGCCTCGGCTGGGCTGCAGGGTTACTCAGGGAGCTGTAGCTCCTGCGACGTCTGGTCGGCGTCGGTGTGGAGTCCGGAGCAGAGCAGGTTGAATGCCTGGACTGCCGCTGTGGCGACGCTGTCGCGGGCGTTGGTGGGTGGCTCGCCGGACAAGATGCGTTGTTGCAGTTCACGCAAGGCGGCCCGGTGGGTGCCGGCGACGGCCCCTGCGAGGAGTCTGAACATCGAGTGGTTGCCTTGGTTCCATCTGGCGGAGGTTTTCGGCAGGTGTTCGGCCAGGGCGGTCGCCAGCACGGCCTCGGCGCGTTCGCTGATCTCGCGTTCGCGTGCGCGGAGTGCGGTGCTGTCGTGGATGACCTGCCAGAACCGGGGCGCGTCGGGGTGCAGCCCAAGTGCCGGGTCTGATTGCCGCAGGGTGGTCAGCAGGTCGTCGCGGATGGTCTCCACTGGGCAGGCGTTGGGTGCACGGTCGCGTACCAGTGTGGCGAGATGGCCCTCTACTTGTGCCTGGCGATCGAAGAAGAGATCTTCCTTGGTGGGGAAGTAGTTGTACACGGTGTTGGTGGAGACACCTGCGTGTCGTGCCACCTCAGCGACCGTGACCTGGTCGAAGCCGTGCTCCAGGAAGAGGGGCAGGGCTGCGTCGGCGATCGCCGTGCGGGTCTGCTGCTTCTTGGTCTCTCGAAGGCCCATGCCCAGATGATAGTGTCACCACAAATTTGTGGTTACACCAAGATTTCTGGGGTGGGGTAAGCATGACTTTGCACTTCGGTATCTATCCCGGCGGGATCCTGGGCGACGACCAGGGCATCGTCCACCCGGACCGCCCGGACGTGCCGGACCGCATCACCGAGGCACTTGACACGCTCCAAGGCGACACGGCCAGCCTGTCGGTGCGCGCCTACCACTCGTTCGCCGCGACCGTGACGCCGCTGGAACCGCCCACGCCCGCCGATCCCGCGATGTATCTCCAACGGGGCCGCAAGCTGGACCTCGTGCTGCAGTTCCGTGAGCCGACCGGCGAGTTGGAGGGGTGGCGGCAGTTCGTCCGCCAGGCCGTCCGCACCGGTGGGCCGCACCTGGCATCCGTCCAGATCTGCGAAGAGCCCAACGCCGACCTGCCCATGGTCGACGGCAGCATTCCCAACGTTCTGAATGCGCTCATTGAGGGGGTTGTCGCGGCCAAGCAGGAGGCGCGGGCCCTGGGTCGCAGTGTGGCGGTCGGTTTCAACGCCGTGCCGACCTTCAACCCGGCCGACACCTTCTGGTCCGAGCTCGGGGCCCTGGCCGACGACCGCTTCCGGCGGAGCCTGGACTACGTCGGCCTGGACTTCTTCCCGGATGTGTTCCGTCCCATCGCCGCTGAGCAGTTGGCGGAAGCGGTCACTGCGGTCCTCACCGCGTTCCGGCGCACTGACCTTCAGAGGGCCGGCATTCCCGGGAGCGTCGCGATCCGCATCTGCGAGAACGGCTGGCCCACCGGCCCGGACCGCAGCGAGCAGCAGCAGGCCGCGGTCCTCGAAACCGTGGTGCGGACCGTGGCCGGCCTCTCCGCCGACTTGAACATCGACGGATACTCGTTCTTTGCCCTGCGAGACGCCGACAGCACCGCCGAGGGGCTCTTCCACCGCTTCGGCCTGCTGCGCGACGACTACACCCGCAAGACAGCCTTCGAAACATATCGGCGTCTCATCAACGAACTGGGCAGTCCGCCGGTCGCGCCTCACTGATCGCCGGAGGTCAGGTACGTCTTTTCCTTGCTGGAGCGAGCGGGGGCTCGCTGGCTGATCTCGGCGGCGTAGCGCGGGCGGTAGATCGGGTGGCGTGGCTCCCTCGTCGCGCAGGTCGCGGCGGAGGTAGCGGAGTGTGTACTTGGCGGAGATGGCCTGATCGGCGTACTCGCGGCGTTTGCGCTCGGCCTCCTCTTGCTGAGCGCGGCCGGTGGCTGTTCTGCCGGCGAACGCCGCCCGCTCCTCTTCTTCGAGGGCGGCCAGTGCGGTGCGTACGAGGCTGGCGTGATGCTCGAAGTCGGGGACCAGGCCCGCCTCGTACATGGGCACCTCCTGCTCCCCGGTGAAGCGGCGCAGGGCGTCTTAGGTGGGTACCAGGTCCTGGAACGGGATTTCCTGGGTCCGCTCCACGTATCCGACCGGGAAGATCAGGCAGACTGGGTACGTCTCCAGGGCGGCAGCCAGGACCATCACGTCCACCAAGGGGAGACTGGCGCGGAGACCGGAACCGCACCGCCACCCGCCGCCCCACCCAGGCCGAGATGCACAAGGCACAGCGCTCCGGTTGGGACCAGACCAGCCGGGCCTGGTTGGAGGACCGCATCCGCGCGGCCATCCCCCACGCGGGCAGCGCCGAGGAACTCCTCGCCTACCTTGAAGCCGACGGCATCCCGGTCAAACCGCGCCGCGGCCCCTCTGGCGACCTGCTCGGCTATGCCATCGGACGCCCCGATGACCTCGACGCGGACGGCGAGCAGATCTACTACCCCGGCGGGAAGATCGCCCCCGACCTCACCTTCCCCAAACTCCGCGCCCGGCTCGAAACCGTCCAGCCGGAAGAGCACCCGACCGCCCGTCGCGACCAGCTCAGCAGCCCCTGGCACCGGGCCGTTGACGCCCTCGATGCCTTGCATGCTGACATGGCCGAGGACACCCGTGCCCAGGCACACATCACCGCTCTGGCCGAGCTGATGGAAGCCACCGCCCAGATAGCCCCGGTCCACTTGCGTGCAGAACTCCGAGCAGCAGCGGACGCGTTCACCCGCGCCCAGCGCTCGCGCATACGAGCAAAGGACCAGGCCGCCCACGCCCTGCGCGCAGCCGCACGCGACATCGTCAACGCCACCGCCGGCCCCGACGGCAGCGCTCTCGCGGGCCTGATCGCGGCCCGTGTTTGGGCCGCGATCGTCGCCGAGCGGTGGCACGACGCGAAGCAGCATGCCCAGCAGGCCGAGGCCGCCCGCCGGTCCGTACAGCATCTCGAAGCCGCCGCGGACCAGGCACTCGCCCCGGTGCTGGAAGAACTCGCGCCACGCCGCCTGTCCGAACCTGTCACGCGAGCGCTGGCCCGTGACGTCCGCTCTGCCGTTCCCGACGAAGCGGACCGCATCCTCGCCGACCCCGCCTGGTCGGCCCTCGCAGCCGTCCTGGCCGAAGCCGAGAACCGAGGCCACCAGCCATGCCGACTCTTGGAGGAGGCCGCCGCACGACGCAAGCTGACAACAGCTCCCCAACCGGCCCGGGTTCTGATCACGCGCATCCAGCACGCGGGCCGCAATCCGGTACCGAACCGCCGAGCTGAAGCCGCCCGTATGCGCTCCACACGCGTCGGCGCCGACGGTACGGGTGTTCAGGGTCTTCCGCTCCCCGCATCACGGACCGGAGATCTCATACCCGCTAACCGGAACCGCCGCCCGCGCAGGTAGTGCCGCGATCGCATGGGCTCCACCGGATCGCGTGGTGGCAGACCGGTGCTGGTATGTGCGTCTTCAAAATCTCCTGGTCGCGGCAGGGCGGGGGCCAGCAGAATCCCTGGGTATGACCCTGCTGACCCACTGGCCACTTGTGGGCCTTCGGTTGACCACACCCCGGCTGGAGCTGCGGCTCCCGAGTCTGGATGATCTCGCCGCGTTGGCCTCGCTGGCTGCGGAGGGTGTGCACGATCCGGCGGTGCAGCCGTTCACTGTGCCGTGGACCGACGCGGCACCCGAGGAGCGAGCTCGGAGCGTCCTGCAGTACCACTGGCGCTGCTGGGGCGAGTGGCGGAAGGAGGACTGGACGCTGAACCTCGTGGTCCTGAGGGACGATGTAGTCCTCGGGACACAGGGCATCAGTGGTCGGGATTTCCCGATCCGTCGCGAGGTGGCTACCGGTTCCTGGCTCAGAGTGGCCCATCATGGTCAGGGAGCGGGGACCGAGATGCGCGCCGCCGTTCTCCAACTGGCCTTCGCCGGACTCGGTGCCCGACATGCGGTTTCCTCGACCAACGTGGACAACTCGGCGTCGCTGGGTGTCTCGCGCAAGCTCGGCTACCAAGAGGACGGCATCGAACGCCATGCGGTGCGAGGCGAGCCTGCCTTATTGCACAGGCTCCGCCTTACCGCCGAACGACGGCAGGAGCACCGATCGGTTCCGGTGAAGGTCGAAGGGCTGCCGGCCTGCCTGCCGTGGTTTGGCCTGGGGTAGGCGCGCCGAGCATGGCGGCAGCAGGACTTGGGCCACTGCCGCCACGCGCCGGTCGTTCAGCCTCTGCGGAGCAACCTGCCGTGGCCGCGCTGCCTGCCGATTCTTCGTGCTGAGGGCGGTCCGCTGTCAGCACAGCCCGTCTGCCTCCGCTGTCAACGGCTCTCGACTGCCGGGGAGACGTCTGCCTTCTTCTCGGCGTCCGAGAACAGGAGAGTGGGCTCTGCGAGGATGTCGCGGCCCATCTCGCTCTTGTAGACCTCGTCGACGCTTCCGAACCGGGCCTCGGAGTAGTCGAAGTCCAGGAGGGCCGCGGCCTGTCGGACCGATGCCTCGTCGGGTCCCTCGATCTCCAGGAAGGTGGGCAGGCCGGGCCAGGTGTCGAAGTCGAAGGCGACTTCGCCGAGGCGCCATTCCTCGCGGTAGTTCTCCTGGTAGCGGACCTCGGTGAGGCCGACGCGGACGAGGATGTCGGCCATGGCGTGCAGGTCGGCGACCTCGGTCTCGATCTCCGTGGTGCCGTTGATGGTCGTGGAGTCGGTGACCTGCTTGAGCGTGAGCGTCGAGCGGGCACCCTCGTCCCTCAGGCGAAGCCAGGCCCCGCTGTCGAGGGAGTCGTTCTCGAAGATCTTGCGGGTCAGGAGGGTACGGGGAAACGCCTGACTCGCGCCCAGGGCGGTCAGCTTGGCCTGAACCTGAGTGGCGTCGATCGCGAGGAACTTCGCCTCGTACTCGTGCTTCATGGAGTCCTTCTTCCTGCCAGAGGTGAAAGGTGGAGGTCAGTAGTGCTCGATCGCGTGATGACGTCGCTCAACGGGCATCACGAACTCCGCTCCGAACACCCCGCCGGGACGGATGAGTCGCTGCATGCGGTCGCTGAACTCGGAAAGCGGACGCTGGTGGTTGGCACTGTAATGGCAGGAACGGCTCGTCCCCTCTACGACCTCCACACGGGAGCGGAGTCCCTCACGCGTCCAAGCACAGCAGCGCGAACGGGAAGGGTGGAGCCGGTCCCGCCCGGGGCACCGCACGGTCCGACCCGGGTCCGGGTGGAGGTCTCGTGCTCCGTGCAGTCCTGGCCGAGGACGCGGTCCTGCTCTGCGAGGGGCTGGTCGAACTGCTCAGTCGCAGCGGACACGAGGTGGCCGGGGCGGTGGGTGACGCCCCCGCTCTGGCCCGGGCGGTGGACGAACACGGGCCCGACGTTGTGATCACCGATGTCCGCATGCCCCCGACTTCCGGGACGAGGGGCTCAAGGCGGCCCTCGAACTGCGGGTCCGTTACGGGCACTTGTCCGTGCTGATGGGCTCGTGCTCTCCCCGTACGTCGCCACGGCCTACGCCATCCAACTGCTCAGCGGCAGCAGCCGGGGTCCGGAGGGCTCGGCCATCTGCTGAAGGACCGGGTGGCCGAGGTCGCGGACTTCATGGACGCCCCGCGGAGGGTCGCCGACGGGCAGACCGTGATCGACTCCGAGGTCGGCGTCAGAGTGCGTCAAGGCGCGTTCAGCGGCCGGATTCCGGGCTCGCGCCGGGGCTCACGCGTGTTTTCGTCCGGCCGCTTCAAGTGGCGTGCCGCGCTCGGTGCGTGCGTACGCGGCCCCGGTCACTCTCCCGCGAGGCGGGCGTAGTCGCCCTGGAAGAAGACCAGGGGGCGGGGGTCGGGGGCGACTGCCAGGCCGAGTACGCGGCCCAGGACGAACAGGTGGTCGCCGGCCGGGACGACGTTCGCCACCTCGCACTCGATCCACGCGGCGACGTTGTCGAGTATCGGGGCGCCCGTGGCGGAGCGCTGCCAGGTCAGGCGGCCGAACTTGTCGGCCCCGCTGGTCGCGAAAACGGCGGACAGGTCCGCCTGGTGTTCCGCGAGCACGTTGGCCACGAAGGTGCCCGCGCGTTCGATACGGGGCCAGCTGGTGGAGGTCACGCTGGGGAAGAAGCCGATCATGGGCGGGTCCAGGGACACCGACGCGAAGGAGCCGACGGTCAGGCCGACCGGTTCGTCCCCGTCCATGGCCGAGACGGCCACCACACCGGTCGGAAAGTGCCCCAGTACCCGGCGGAAGTGCGCCGAGTCGAAGGCGGGCGCATCCAGACGAGTCACCATCGTTCTCCTCATGAGAAGGTAACCACCGAACAGGCGTACGACAGTTGATCGCTCATGTGGAAAGCGTAGGAGCTGATTCGGCCGGTGGAGAGGGCGAGTCTGTGCCGGTTTCGGCTCACCTGGGAGCGCCACCACCACGCGGGCGGCCCATACGTGTTGGTGCTGGCCATATGACATCTGCGAACTGGTTGGGGACCGCCACCCGGTGAATCATTGAGGCCATGTCAGGGATGACCAGGCCCGGTTCGGGTTTCCGGCGCACGAGCGGGGCGCGGCTCGCCTCTTCCGCTTCGTTCCCTGTCGCACAGGTGCCGCGCCTTCGCGCAGCCGCCGTGTCCGTGCCCCGGCCACCGGTTCACCGGCCGGACATCCCCCTGTTACGACCGACCCTCTGAATCGATTCGTGGAAGGACCCCCCACCATGCGTGCTGTCGGCATCGAAGAGTTCGGCGGACCCGACGTACTGAAGGTCGTCGAACGCCCGCTGCCCGTACCCGGCCCCGAGCAGGTCCGTATCCGGGTCACCGCCGCCGGGGTCAACCCCACCGACCTGCTGCTGCGCGCGGGGAACCTGGCCGCGGCCGTGGCCGGGCAGGAGCCTCCGTACATCCCCGGCATGGACGCCTCCGGAGTGGTCGACGCGGTCGGTGACGGGGTCGACCTCGCGGTCGGCGAACCGGTCATGGCGTTCGTGAACCCCTTCCACCCCACCGGCGGGGCCCAGGCGGAGTACGTCGTGGTGCCCCGCGAGCAGGTCGTCGCCGCGCCCAGGGGCCTCGACCTCCGTGACGTCGCCGGCCTGCCCATGAACGGCCTCACCGCGCACCTCGCCCTCTCCCTCCTCGGCCTGCCCGAAGGGGCGACCCTGGCCGTCACGGGAGCGGCGGGGGCGCTGGGCGGATACGTGGTGCAACTCGCCAAGTACCGCGGGCTCCGGGTCGTCGCCGACGCCGCCGACCGCGACCGCGATCTGATCCGGGCGCTCGGCGCCGACGTGGTCGTACCGCGCGCCGCCGACAGCGCCGACCTCGCCGCCGCCTACCGTGCCGCGGTCCCCGAGGGGGCCGACGGCGTCGTCGACGCCGCGATCGTCGGGGCCGACGCCCTGGGCGTGGTGAAGGACGGCGGCGGCTTCGTCAAGTGCCGTCCCTTCGAGCTGGCCTCCGAGCGCGACATCGCGGTCCAGGGGGTGGTGGTGATGACGCATCCCGCCAAGCACTCCGCCCTGGAGGAGATCTCCACCCTGGCGGAGAAGGGTGTGCTGACCCTGCGCACCGCCGAGGTGCTCGCCCCCGAGCGGGCCGCCGAAGCCCATCGGCGCCTGGAGGCGGGCGGCGTACGGGGGCGTCTGATCCTCGCCTTCTGACAGCCGATCCCGGTGACCCGGACTGGTTCTTCGCGCGTGGAGGGTGGCTTTCGTGAGTAGCTGTGTCGTAGTGGGCCAGGAGGAGGCCCAGAACGTCAGAGACGCCGACAGGGAGCGACGGGCGGCGCTGCGCCACTTCCTCAGATCCCGTCGCGCCAGGCTCTCGCCGGGCGACGTCGGGCTGAGGGTCGGCGGGCGGCGGAACACGCCGGGCCTGCGGCGCGAAGAGGTCGCCGTACTGGCCGGGGTGAGCGCCTCCTGGTACACGTGGCTCGAACAGGGCAGGGACATCAAGGTGTCCGAGGACGTGCTCGAAGCGGTCAGCAAGGCGCTCGGCCTTGACCGCACCGAGCGGGCCCACCTGTATCTGCTGGCGGGGATGAACCCGCCGGCGGCCCGCCAGGAGGTGTCCCCGGAGGAGCTGTGCCGGCTCCGGCTCGCCGTCGAGGTGTGGCAGCCCGCACCGGCCTTCGTGGTCGACCGGTACTGGAACGTCCTGGCGAGCAACGCGCCGGCGCATGCACTCCTCGGCGTGCAGGAGGCGGGCTCCAACTACCTCTGGTCGTTCTTCACCGATGGCCGCAACAGGAACCGCTATCCCCACTGGTCCGACGTGGCGAGCCGGCTGGTCGGCCAGTTCCGGGTCCAGGCGGTGCGGTTCCTCGACGATCCGGACTTCGAGCGCCTGGCGCGGCGGCTGTGTTCGGCGAGCAAGGACTTCGACCGGCTGTGGGCGCGCCACGAGACCCGGGACACCGGGATCGCGAGCGTCGAGGTGCGGCCCGCCCCTGGTCGCAGGGCCGCCTTCCACCATCTGGTCATGGGGCTGCACCAGCGGTCCGAACCGCAGCTCATGCTGTACCTGCCGACCCAGATCGCCGGCGACCGGGTCGGGTGAGGGGCCGGGCGGGGCCAGCCGGGGCGCCGCAGGGTCAGGTGACAGGGTCGGGGTCGGCACCCCGGGGCCGCCGTGATGGGGGCGGGACGCCGCCGGGGCCGCCCTGACGCTCTACTGGCCCGCCTCGCGGCGGGCCGCGGCGAGGATCGCGTCGAGCAGGCCAGGGAGGGCCCGGTCCAGGTCGGCCCTGCGCAGGCAGTTCGTCTTCACCGTGCCCACGTACTCCTGCCGGAGGATGCCGGCGCGCCGCAGCACCTTGAAGTGGTGGGTGCTGGTGGAGCGTGTGACGTTGATGTCGAAGGTCCCGCACGCCATGCCGTCCTCGACGTCGGCGAGTTGGCGCACGATGCTGCGCCGTACCGGGTCGGTCAGCGCCTCCAGTACGCCCTGGAGCGTGATGTCCTCGGCTGCGAGGTGATCGGTGATGCGTGCGGCGGTCTGCTCGGTCACGTGAACTCTGCCTCCTTGCGTTCCGGCGCGGCACTTTCATCCTACGACAGCGGTCATATGATGAGGGCTGTAAAATTTGACTGCTATCAAATTTGACTGCCATCGTCATAGTGGTTTCAATGGATACGGGGAGAGATCCCCGACCGCGGTCGTCGGTGGTGCGGTCGTCCAGCGCCCAGTGAGCCTCCCGGAGGAGACAGCGATGCCCAGTGCCGAGTCCCGAACAGTGCCGCTGACCGGTGAGGCGGCGCCGCCCCGCAGAGAAGCGCCGCCCGGTCTGCGGCTGACCGCCCTGGCCACCGGCTTCGTCATGGCCGCCCTGGACGTGACCGTCGTCAACGTTGCGGGCTCGGCGATCCAGGAGCAGCTGCACGCCTCGCTGCCGGAACTCACCTGGATCGTGGACAGCTACGTCCTGGTGTTCAGTTCGCTGCTGCTGCTGGCCGGCGGCCTGGCGAACCGCCTCGGCGCGAAGAACGTCTACCTGTGGGGCATGGCGGTCTTCTTCGTCGCCTCCCTCGGCTGTGCGCTGGCACCGAACGCGGGCTTTCTCATCGCCGCGCGCCTCCTCCAGGGCGTGGGAGCCGCGCTCTTCATGCCGAGCTCGCTGTCCCTGCTGGTGTTCTCGTTCCCGGAGAAGCGGCAGCGCACCCGGATGCTGGGGCTGTGGTCGGCGATCGTCGCCACCTCCGCCGGGCTCGGCCCGACCGTCGGCGGCCTGCTGGTCAGCGCGTTCGGCTGGCAGAGCATCTTCATCCTCAACCTGCCCATCGGCATCGTCGGGATGCTGCTGACCAAGCGCTACATCGTCGCGACCGAGGTGCGCCCCACCAAGCTGGCCGTGCCCGGCCACATCCTGTGGATCGTGGCGCTGGCCGCCCTGAGCTTCGCGCTGATCGAGGGGCCCCGGCTCGGCTGGGGAGCCGGCGAGATCCTGGTGGCGTACGCCGTACTGGTGGTCGCCGCCGTGTCGTTGGCGCTGCGCGAGCGGCGCGCCGCCAACCTGGTCATGCCGTGGAGCCTGTTCGCGCGGCCGCGGTTCGCCGGAGCGAACCTGGTGGGCTTCCTGTTCAACCTCGCCCTGTACGGCAGCATGTTCATGCTGAGCCTGTACCTCCAGCACGCCCGGGGGTCCAGCCCCTTCCTGGCCGGGCTGGAACTGCTGCCGATGACGATCTGGTTCCCGCTGGCCAACCTCGTCTACTCGCGCATCTCCGCGCGCTTCTCCAACGGGGCGCTGCTGACGGTCTTCCTGCTGGTCGCCGGAATCGCGTCGCTGACCATGGTCACGGTCTCCCCGGACACGCCCTACTGGGTGCTGGCGGTGGCCGTGGGCCTCGCCAACATCGGCGCGGGCATCATCTCCCCCGGCATGACGGCCGCACTGGTGGACGCCGCCGGCACCGAGCACGCGAACGTGGCGGGCTCCGTGCTCAACGCCAACCGGCAGATCGGCACCCTGGTGGGCATCGCCGCGATGGGCGTGGTCCTCGGCACCACCTCGGACTGGAACCGCGGACCGGCGTTGTGCTTCGCGGTGGTGGGTGTCGCCTACCTCGTCGCCGCTGTCGGCGCCTGGGTGCTGATCGCCCGCGGGGAACACCGCGAGGCCGCCCTCGCCACCGCCTGAACCGTCCGGATACCCACTCCTCGGCCCCCTCCACCCCCGGCGGGGGCCGACGGCGTGGGGGGGGGGGGGGGCGGGCGCGGGCCGGCGCGCCCCCCCCCCCCCCCCCCCGCGGGGGGGGCCGGGGGGGCGGGGGGGGGGGGCCGGCGGGGGGGGGGGGGGGGGGGCCGCCGCCC
>NZ_JAIUKE010000031.1 GCF_020176795.1 Streptomyces sp. 8L | reverse complement strand
ACCGGGCGATGTCCGCCCGGTGCGGCAGCGGCGTCCGGGGGCGGCAGGCAGCGGCGTCGGGGGGACGGCCGCTCAGCCGGCGTCGGCGCCGCGCGGCCGTGCTCCGTGGTCGGGCAGTGTGAGCTTGCCGCCGAAGAGGCCGCGGTTCTCCTGGTACCAGCGCGCGGACTCGGCCAGCGGGCGCGCCGAACCGGTGAGGCGGGGCGCCACGTAGCGGGCGAGCAGGTCGTAACTCCGCCTGGTCTGCTCGGGCCCCGCCCAGTCCTGCAGGTACACCAGGAGGGTGCCGAAGCCGCCGGTCTCCTCCTGCATGCGCTGGATGCCCGCCACGCAGTCGTCGACCGAGCCCACGATGGCGCTGCCGGCCTCGATCGCCGCCTCGATGGCGTTCTCCGGGGCGACGCCGGGGATGCTCACGTCGAGCCCGCGCAGATCGCCCCAGTACTCGTGGGCCCAGCGCTGGTAGCCGGCCCGTACGTCCTCGATGGCCTGGGCGCGCGTCTCGGCCACGTGGATCGGCAGCGTGATCCGCCAGTTCGCGCGGTCGACGGTCTTGCCGTGCTCCGCCGCGGCCTCCTCGGCGTAGCGCCACTGCGTCTTCATGTCCGGCGGCCGGTGACCGGGCCGTGAGACCCCGAACGAGACGGTGCTGATGCCGAGTTGGCCCGACAGTCGCACACTGTGCGGCGAGGCGACACTCGCGGCGGCTATCTCCACCTTGCCGCCGCGGTAGGGCTCCAGCTGGAGCTTGGCGTCCTGGAGGGTGAACCACGGGGTCTTCCTGGTGACCGGCTGGTCCCCGTGGAGGAGGTCCACAACGGCCTCCAGGGACTCGCTGAACATCTGGCGCATCTCGCCCCACTCGCGGCCGAGCATGTGCGCGTCCACCGGGCTGCTGCCGGCCCCGACCCCGAGGATGAAGCGGCCACGGGTCAGATGGTCGAGGTGCACGGCCCGGCCGGCCACCATGAACGGGTGGTGGTAGGGCAGTGTCATCACACCGGTGGCCAGCTTGATCTGGCGGGTACGCGCGGCGGCCGCGGCCACGAACAGATCGGGGAACCCGATGCTGTTCCAGCCCAGCGAATGGTGTTCGCCGATCCAGAATTCGTCGTAGTTGAGCCGGTCGAACAGCTCGATCATGTCGAGATCCCGCTCGAACTGGAGAGTCGGGTCTTCGCCGAGCGGGTGGAACGGTGCCAGAAACGCGCCGAATTTGAGTCGTTCCGGATGCATCGCATCCCCTGTCTGTCTCGAATGGGCCAACACGTGGACGAATATAGGTGTCGGCCGGGACCCGAGGGGGGAGCCCGTTTCTCCTATGGGCAGTACCACCAGCATCCTTGACAGGGGTGCCAGCACACTCTGGAGTACCGCATTCCGATCCTCTAACGTGAGGTGGGCTGCCGGAGGGCTCCGGCAGGTTCTCGCACTTTCCTTGCTGATGGCATTCCATAGTGGGTGGAGCAGACATATGCGTCTGGGCTTCGGTCTTCCGACATTCGGTCCGGCGGCCAACGAGGTGAACGGTATCGCCCGGTTCGCCGCCGACGCGGAGAAAATCGGTGCGACCAGTCTCTGGGTCGGCGACCGGCTGTTGACACCGGTCGATCCCGCGGTCGGCTATTCGCCGGGCTCCACGGACATTCCGGAGGAATTCCGGGTGGCGGCGGACCCGTTGACCGCGCTGGCGGTCGCGGCGGCGGTCACCGGCGAGGTCCGGCTGGGCAGCAGCGGCATCAACGCGCCGTGGTACCCGCCCGCGCTGCTGGCCCGCGCGCTCGCCAGCATCGACGTGGCCAGCGGCGGCCGGCTCGTCGCCGGGTTCGGCAGCGGCTGGTCACCGGAGGAGTACGAGGCCGCGGGGGTGCCGTTCGAGGGACGCGGCGCGCGGCTCGACGAGCTGCTGGACGTGCTGGTGGCGTGGTGGACGACCAACCCCGTACGCCACCAGGGGCCGCTGTTCACGATCCCGGCCGGTCATGTGGAGCTGAAACCGGTGCAGCGGCCCCGGCCTCCGATCTACCTCGGCGCGTTCGGGCCCCGGGCTCTGCGGCGCGTCGGAGAGCGGGCCGACGGGTGGATGCCGGTGTGGTGGGCGCCCGAGGCCTTTCCCGTGGCGCAGCTCACCCAGGGATGGGAGACCATCCAGGAGGCGGCCGGGAAAGCGGGCCGCGACCCGGCCGCGATCAGCATGATCCTCCGGGTCAACGCGGCGGCCGGCACGCCGGTTGAGGTGGTGGCCGAAGAGGTGCTGAAGGTGCGTTCGGTGCTGCCGGTGGAGGACGTCTTCGTCGACTTCACCTTCGTGGCCTCCAGCGTCGGCCACACCCTCGACCTGGCCGGCAACCTGCTGGACCTCGTCTCGGCGGAGTGAGGCGGGCAGCGCGGGGCGCGCCCGGCACCGACGGCGGTGCCGGGGGCCCCGGGCGCGGCCGGCCGCGGCCCACTCGGCCGGCCGGCCGCGATACGGGCCGCGGGGCGACCCGGACGGCTGCGGCATGGAGCGCGGGGTGACCCGGCCGGCTGCGGTCCGGGCCGCGGCGGGGAGCGCGCGGCGACCCGGCGGGCCGCCGCGGTTCACGCTGCCGCAGGCACCCGGGCCCCGTCGTCGGCCAGGATCTGCTGCTGGAGTTCGTACAGCGCACGGCAGGGCGCGATGCTCAGTTCGCGGTCGAGCAGGGAGCGCACCCGCTGGAAGACCTGGAGGGCGTCGGCCCGCCGGTCGGAGCGGTACAGGGCGAGCATCAGCTGCCGGTGGAACGCCTCGACCAGCGGATGCCTGTTCACCAGCGCGTAGAGCGGCCCCACCAGTTCGCGGTGGCGTCCGATCATCAGGTCCGCCTCGTTGCCCCACTCGACGCACTCCAGCCGGGTCTCCTCCGCCCAGGTCGCGAACTCGTCCACGATGCCGCCGCCGCGCAGCTCGCCGAGGACCGTGCCGCGCCACAGCGCGAGCGCGCGATGGCAGGCCGCGGACGCCTCCTGGTACCGCCCGGCGCGGAACGCGGACCGGCCCTGCCGGGCGAAGCGCTGGAACTCGTGCGCGTCCAGGCTGCCGTCGCCGAGTTCCAGGACGTAGCCGGGGAAGCGGGTGACGATCGGGCTGTGGTCCTGATCCACGCGACTGAGGAGCTTGCGCAGCTGCGAGATGTAGACGTGCAGGGTGGCCGCGGCCCGGCGGGGCGGCCCGTCCCCCCAGATCTCGGTGCGCATCTGGTCCATGGAGACGACGTCCCCGGCGCGCACCGCGAGGGCCGCGAGCAGGGATTCCATTTTCGGGGCGGTGACCGTGGCGCACACCCCTTGGCCGTCGACGATGCGCAGGCTTCCCAGAATCTCGAATCGCACGATGATGCCTTCCTCGTGGGAGAAACCCGACGAGGCTCGGCACTGCACCGGGCCGGCGCGCTCGTCGGGCGATGTGGTGCGGCGGACCGTCCCCTCGGGGCCGGCCGGTGGTCCTTCGGCGGACGGACGGCGGAGGGTGCGACTTCGCGGACACTCCCTCGTACCTCGCCGTGGTGCCGGAACGCCCGCGTCCGTCCGCCGGGGCGCGCGTTCTGCCGCCCTGCGGACGCCCCTTCACCGCGCGTCGTACCACGTCGGACGCCGCACGCCGTTCCGCCAGGGGCACGTGACGGCCGCCGGTCGCTCAGTGGCGGATCTCCGCCGGGTGCGGCGCCCCGCCCGCCGCGTGTCTCCGGAGTGCTCCGGCCTCCGGGGGCCGGAGCTCGCGGGTTGTCCCTCGCGGGGGCGGTTCACCGTCGTGTGCCGTGCTGTTCCCTGAGAACTTTTTCAGCCTCTCAGTAACGCGGCCCGCGTGCATCCGTAGAACTACGTACGGCCATGAGGCCGGCCAGCTCCGCCCGGGAACCGATCCCCAGCTTCCGGTAGATACGGGCGAGATGGACCTCGATCGTGCGGGGGCTCACCCGCAGTGTCTCGGCGACCTCGCGGGTGCGCCGACCGGCGCCGGCCAGGCGCGCCACCTCCAACTCGCGCCGTGTCAGGGACGCGAGGTCGGAGTCCTGCCCCGCCGGCGCGGGCCGGGCCGCGGGCCGGCCGTGCCCCCGGCGGTCCTCCGGGAAACCGCCCGACGGTGGCTGGGCGAAGAGCGGCATGCGCCAGTGGTCGGCCAGTTCCCGCGCGGCGGACCACAGTTCGCGCGCCTTCTCCGGCCGCCTGCCGGAACTCGCGACCTCCGCGGTCCGCGCCGCCGCGCGCAGGCTCTGGAGCCTCAACTGCGCCCCGCCGAAAAGGCGTTCGGCTTTCTGGTACGCGGTGATCGCCGCGGTCACGTCGTCCTGCTGGGAGAGCACGTGGCCGCGGGCGAGGAGCGCGTAGGCCCGGGAGTGCGGCAGCGGACAGTCCTCCATCACCCGCGAGGCGCGCTCGGCCCAGCGCTCGGCCCAGATCGCGGCACGGGCACCACTGGAGGCGGAGGCCAGGGTGAGCAGTTCGTAGGCCCGGGCCCGCCACGGGGGGCTCAGCGCGCCGAAGTCGGGGGCGCCCTGATCGAGCAGCAGGTCGAGGCAGCGTTCCCGGCTGCCCTGGAGGAGGAGGGATTCGGCGACCGTCAGCACGGCCAGGGAGTGCCAGGAGTCGTGCCAGTGGTGCAGGGCCCGCAGCGCCTCCTCCGTACGGGCCGAGGCGCGGCTGCTGCCCGGGGGTTCCCCGTAGGTGACCGCGAGAGCCTCCTGGGCCATCGCGTACGCCCGCAGCCGGTCCGCGCCGAGGTGTCCTGCCAGGTCCGCGGCTTCCGCCGCCGAGCACCGCGCGCTCTCCAGCCGCCCCTGCCGCAGCTGGGCCTCCGCGAGTCCTCCGTACAGGACGGGGAGCATGGCGTCGGGGCGGTCGCCCGCCGAGACGGCGAGGCCACGGGCGTAGCGGGATTCGGCCTCCTGCGGGCGTCCCAGTTCCAGGGCGCACGATCCGAGCAGCGCGAAGTACTCGGTGTACAGGCGCAGTTCGCTGTCGGGGAGCTCGTCCAGCTGCCGTACGGCGGCGTCGTAGGCGGCCTGGGCGTCGGCCGTACGGCCCGCGGTCAGCTCGGCGAGCGCGTGCAGCGCCAGGGCGCCGGCCAGTGTGATCGCCCGGCCGCCGGTGCGGGCCAGCCGGAGCGCGGCGGTGGCGTGGGTGGCCAGTTCACCGTCGTTGCACAGGGAGGACAGGATGCCCCGGAAGACCGTCAGCCGGGCGAGCAGGTCCGTGTCCGCGGCGGTTCCGGCCCGGGCGAGTTCGGTACGCAGCAACGTGTCGGCCTCCGCGAAACGTCCGTGCAGGCACTCCACCAGCACACAGACACGGGTCACGGCGTGCCGGGCCTCGTCCGGCCGTACCCCGGCGTCGTGGGCGAGCTGGTGCAGTGCGGCCTCGTCGTCGAGGCGGCCCGCGGCCTGGAACGCCCGGGCCAGGGGCGGGATCAGGCCGAGGAGCCGGCCCGGCGAGCCCTCGCCGAGCCGGCCGGGCGAGCCCTCGCCCGAGGCGAGGCCGCGCAGCGCGAGCAGCAGCCAGCGGATGGCGTCCTCGGGGGCGCTGACCGTCGTCGCCTTGCCGGCCAGGGCCAGGGTCTCCAGGTCCTCCGGTGTGAAGGTGTCGGTGGACAGTTCGATGTGCACGGCGCGTTCGGCCGCGGGCGCGGCGCGGCGGTTGAGGACGGCCAGCGCCCTGCGGTGGGCCCCCCGGCGC
Organism: Streptomyces sp. 8L; assembly: GCF_020176795.1. GTDB lineage: Bacteria > Actinomycetota > Actinomycetes > Streptomycetales > Streptomycetaceae > Streptomyces. The sequence continues at coordinate 12,908 of NZ_JAIUKE010000031.1, read as the reverse complement.
AGGCAGCGGTCCATGCGTTCGTGCGTCAGCGCGCGCAACACCGGCTGTCGGAAGCCGAACTGGGTGGCGGAGTGGGGCATCGGACGCAGGATGTCGAGCCGGACCAACCCGGTGACGGCCGTGCACACCTGCTCGAAGGGGAGTTCGCAGACGTCGGCGAGCTCCTCACGGGTGAAGCGGTCGCCCAGCGCGGCAGCGCACTCGGCCGCCAGGCGCTCGACGTCGTCGAGGGACTCCAGTTCCGCGGCGAGCGGGGCGAGCGGGCCGGCGACCAGGTCGGCGGTGAGGGCGGGGCGCAGTGGCGCCGCCTCGCCGAGCACCAGCAGATCCAGGATGTTGCCCTGGCTCTCCCGGCACGCCGACCGCAGCCAGCCGGTGTCGGGCCGTACGTTCAGCAGGCGGGCAGCCTGCTCGGGGGTGATCGGCCCCAGCGCCACACGGGTCACCCGGCCCTGTTCCGCCCCGTAGGCGAGGGCGGCGAGCAGCGACGGGTCGGCCTGCCGGGACCGCTGGGACACGACGAGGAGGACAGGGGCCCCGAGCGGCCTGCGCACCAGGTGCTCGGCGAGCTCCAGGGCCCTCGGACCGGCCCGGTGGAAGTCGTCGAGCACCAGCAGCAGCCCCTCGCCCGCGGCACCGGCCAGCAGCGCGTGCACGGCCTGGGCCAGGGCGAGCGGCGGGGGTGGCGGGTCCGTGCGGTCGCGGTTGACGCACATGTGCGTCCGGATCAGCTCGGCGTGTTCCGGAGCGAGCCGGGCCAGCGCCCGGGGTGTCACCAGGTCGCCGAGAGCTCGGGTGAAGACCCCGAACACGTCCCGTTCCGAGGGCTGGCAGCGGCCGTCGAGCACCCGGATTCCCTGGTCCTCGGCCGCCGCCATCAGCAGGGACAGCAGCCGGGTCTTGCCGGACCCGGGGTCCCCGAGCAACCCGACCACGCCGCCGCGGCCCTCGCCGATGCCCTTGAGCGCTCGCCGCAGTCGCAGTGATTCGACGCCGCGCACCGATGTCTTCTGTGAGGTATTCGTGGTGGCCAATAGTGATCCCACAACGGCTGGAACCTTTCCCCCGGACCGGACGATCTTCCTCAAGCTGTCCCGCGGTTCCCGATGGGTCGGTGAGCGGCGCCGGATGCGGTCCGTCGCGCGGAGGAGGAGCTTCCGCGCAGTGGATCTGTGCGGACGTTCCAACAGGGCGATGTGTCGCAGCTCTCGTCGCACACGTCAGGAATTGCGGGACGGTCTCAAGGTAACCTTCGCCGCCCGAACGAGGGGGAGGAATTCGGAGCACAGACAATCCACAGCGTGCGAAATGGGTATGTCCTGACCGTGTTTCTTGACCAGCTCTTGGTTTACGGCGGACGGGCGAAACACTGCATTCACCATTCCGGTATCACGGGCCGCCCGCCGGTCCCGGAGCGTACCGCGGCGGCCGGGAGCAGACGCGAGATCACGCGCAACGTGGCCTCGGGGAACTCCCGGTGGAAGAAGTGGCCGCCGGGCATGGTGTGCACCTCGAAGTCGCCCGTGGTGTGCCGCGCCCACTCCCCGGCCTGCGCGAGCGGCAGGAGCGGATCGCGTTCGGCCGCCAGCACCCGCAGTGGCACGGGCAGCGGGACGGCGGGATGGCGTGGATGGCTGTGCGCCAGGCCCAGGTCGTCCCGCAGCCGGTCAACGCACCGGCGGAACCACTGCGGGTGCCTCGCGGCCCCCGAAGGGGCCCCGCCCAGCTCCCCCATCCACGAGCCGAGTTCGGCGTCGGAGGCGGTCCCGGGGGCCACGGCCGTACGCGGCAGGTGCGGCGCTGCGCAGGCCCCCACCATCAGCAGGTCCGGTGCGCGCCGGCCCGTCGTCACCCGCCGCCGGGTCAGCTCGTGCGCGATCAGGCCGCCCAGGCTGTGCCCGTACATCGCGTAACGCCGGTCCAGTACGGGGTCGAGCTGCCTGTCCAGCTCGTCCAGCAGGCGGTCGAACTCCCTGAACCGGGGCTCCCGCACCCGGCGTTCCCGCCCGGGCAGCTGCACCGGTATCACCGTGACGTCCGGTCCGAGGCCGGCCTGCCAGGAGGCGAAGGAGGAGGCCGCGCCGCCCGCGTGGTGGAAACACAGCAGCCGGATCGCCGCGCCCTCGGGCAGCGGTTGGCGCGGCAGCAGACAGGACGGCACGGTTCCGGAGGCGGAGACATGGACGGTGGTCATGTGTTCGGCCCTCCCAGGCTCTACCGCCGGACGGGTGCGGCGGACCCGCCGCACCGCCCCGGCGTCGGTCGCCGGTCGCGTCATCGTCGGGGGGCCGGCTAAAGCCGCGCTAACGGGAGCGCGGCCGAGGGCGACGGCGCGCGGCGCGGCCGAGGGCGACGGCGCGCGCGGCGGGGCGAGGTGGGCGCGTGGCGCGGCACGGGGGCGGCCGAGGTGGGCGCGTGGCGCAGGGGCGGCCGAGGACGGCGCGTGGCGCGGCACAGGGCGCGTGAGCCCGCCCCGATCCGGACGCGGCCTAAGCCGCGCTTTGGCCTGCCGGGAGAGAGTGGCGGCGCACCTGGGGCCATCGGCACCATGATGGCCGCCCGCCGGCCGGAGCTCGGCCCGGACCTGGGACGACGACGCGGTGCGCGCCGCTGCCGCACGGTGGCGGAGCGCCCCAAGTCCCGTTCCGTGGAGCCGTGTCGGGGCCCGTACGGGAGCGTGTAACTCCGGTCACGTACCAAGCGCGGCCGGGGACCAGGTGCGTAAGGTGGCATATATCTCAACGTCTACGGGTGGACAAGGGGGCGGAGGGCCATGCCGACCGGCCGTCAATTGAAGGAAATCGGACAGTTCTTGAAGGCTCGCCGGGCAGAGGTGAACCCCACCGAGGTGGGGCTGCCGCGAGCGGGTGTACGCAGGACACCGGGCCTGCGCCGTGAGGAGGTGGCGCTCCTGGCCGGCGTGGGGGTGTCCTGGTACACCTGGATCGAGCAGGGCAGGGCGGAGAACGTGTCCGCCGAGGTGCTCGGCGCGATCTCCCGGGTCCTCAGCCTGGACGACACCCAGCGGCAGTACGTGTGGAGGCTGGCCGGCCTGGGCTCGTCCGAGTTCGCGCGCTCGTCCCAGCCGGACGGCGCGAGCTTCACGCCCTTCGTCGACAACTGGCTGCCCAACCCGGCCTACATCGCCGACCGGCTGTGGAACGTGGTGGTGGCGAACGCCGCCGCCCGCGAACTGCTGGCTCTGGGATCGGGCTGCGGCAACCTGATCGAGGACTTCTTCCTCAACCCGCAGACGCGTACCCGGTACGCGGAGTGGGAACAGGACGCGGCGACGATGGTGGCCCGGTTCCGCGCGCACACCGCGAACCACTCCGGCGACCGGCTGCTTGAGGCGATGGTGGACCGGCTGCTCGCGCGCAGCGACGAGTTCGCGAAGCTGTGGAGCGCGCAGGAGGTCCGCGAGGACTCCTGCGGCATCGACCTGCTCCGGCATCCGCGCGCCGGTGAGCTGTCCCTGCGGCGGACGACGCTGGACTTCACACCGAGGCTGGGCCTGCGGCTCACCGTGTTCATGGCCGTCCCCGGCACCCGCGCGGAGGACGCCCTGCCGCTGCTCAACCTCTCGCGGGACGTGCACAGCACAGCGGCCTGAGAACCTGGCCGCCCCGTGGGTCCACAGGTCCGCGGGGCGGCCGGTCCGCCGGTCCGCCGGTCCGCCGGTTCGCGGGTCTTGTAGGTCCGTGGGGCGGCCGGTCCGTGGGTCTGCGGGGTCTGCGGGTCCGTAGGTCTGCGGGTGCGCAGGTGCGCAGGTGCGCCGGCCCACCGGTCCTGCGGGGTCTGCGGGTCCGTAGGTCTGCGGGTCCGTAGGTGTACCGGCCCACCGGTCCGCGGGGTGGCCGGGCGCCGCCTTCTCGCTCCCCTTCCCCTTCTTTCTCTTCTCCTGCCTCGTCCTGTCCTGCCTTCCTTTCTGCCGAGAGTGGCTCTGTCATGTCTGCTGTACTGCCGCAGGAGCGGCTGACCCGTCCCTCGCCGTTGCGTCAACTCACGTTCGGGGACTGGCGGTTGACCCATGTTCCGGACGGGCTGGTCCAGTTGAGGCCCGAGGGCTGGTTCACCGGCCTGGGTCCCGACGACCTCGCCGGACTCGCCCCCTACCGGGGCCAGGACGGTTCGCTGGTCGCCTCGGTGGGCGGTCTGCTGGTCGAGCATCAGGGCCGCTCCCTGCTGATCGACACCGGATTCGGCCGGCGGCGCCTGTCGGCGGAGCAGACGCATCCCGCGCTCGGCATGCTGGCGGGCGGTGACCTGATCACCGGGCTCCGGACTGCCGGGGTTCCCGCGGAAGCCGTGGACACGGTCGCCTTCACGCACCTGCACGACGATCACGTCGGCTGGGCGCAGGCGGCCGACGGAGCCCACTTCGCGGGCGCCACCTCCTTCGTGATGTCCACCGCCGAGTGGCGGGAGGGAGGCGGTCTGCTGCCGGCCGCGCTCGCGGGCCGGGTACGTACGCCCGACGACGGCGGCGAGGTGTTTCCCGGTGTCACGCTGCGGGAGTGGCCCGGGCACACCAGCGGTCACGCGGGCTACGTGGTGGAGGTGGGCGACGAGCGGTCCGAGGACGACGGCGGCGTCCGCCGGGTCCTGGTGCTCGGGGACGTGCTGCACTCGCCCGCGCAGACGGCGCACCCCGAGTGGCGGGTCTTCTTCGACGGCGCGGGCGAGCAGGCGGTCCGTACGCGCCGGGCCGTGCTGGAGGAGGCCGCAACGCCCGGCACCGTCTGCTACGCCGGGCACTTCGCCGACGTGGTCTTCGGGCGGGTGGAGGCCGCGGGCGACGGGTACGTCTGGCACCCCGTGCACTGAGCCGAGCGAGCCCGGGGCCGCCCGCGAGTCCTGGCGCACCCGCCAGGGGCGCGACGCGGGGCGGCCCGCACGGTGAGGAGCGGAGCGAACGCGCGGCCGGCGGGCCGGGACACGGACATGTCCCGGCCCGCCGTGTGTGCCGGGGACGGTGTCGAGGTCAGTGCCGGGGCGGCCCGGGCCGAGCCTGTTGGGGGGACGGCCGAGCCTGTTGGGGGACGGCCGAGCCTGTTGGGGGGACCAATATGTTGAGCGCGCACTGTTTGGCGGGGAGGATCGCCGTGAGGCTGCTTGCTATGCCGAAGACACTCTCCACAGAACTCTCCATGACGGGGAAGCAGAAGACGATCCTCGTCGTCCTGCTGGGCGCGCAGTTCATGTTCGCCGTCGACTTCTCCATCCTCACGGTGGCGCTGCCGGAGATCGGCTCGGACCTCGGGTTCGGGCTCGACAGCCTCCAGTGGATCTCCACTGCCTTCGCCCTGACCGCCGCGGGCTTCATGCTCCTCTTCGGACGCATCGGCGACCTGATCGGCCGGAAGAAGCTCTTCCTCGTGGGCATGGCCCTGCTGACCGTCTCCTCGCTGCTCGGTGGCCTGTCCACCAGCCCCGACGTGATGATCGTGGCCCGGGTTCTGCAGGGCCTCGCCACCGCCATCGTCACGCCGTCGGGCATGGCGCTGATCACCACCAGCTTCCCGGAAGGCCCGCTGCGCACCAAGGCGCTCGGGCTGAACGGGGCGCTGCTCTCCCTCGGGTTCGCCGGCGGCGCGATCCTCGGCGGTGTGCTCACCGACCTGCTCTCCTGGCGCTGGGACTTCTTCATCAACGTCCCGGTCGGCGTCGCCCTGTTCATCGGCGGCATCCTGGTGATCAGCAACTCGGTGGCCGAGGACCGGCCCAAGCTGGACGTCCCCGGCTCGATCACCGTCACTGCGGGCCTTCTCGCCTTCGTGTACGGCATCACCAGCGCCGAGCGCGAGGGCTGGAGCTCGGCGCAGACCTGGGCCACGCTCCTGGCCGCCGCCGTCCTCCTGGCCTCCTTCTACCTGATCGAGCTGAAGGCCGCCGCGCCGCTCGCCCCGGTGCGCGTCCTGAAGGCCAATTCCGTCAAGTGGGGCAACCTGGGCGGGCTGATCACCTTCTCCATGGAGTCGGCGCTGTCCTTCCTGCTCACGCTGTACTTGCAGCAGGTGCTGAACCTCACCCCGTTCCAGACCGGCCTGATGTTCGGCTTCCTCGGGCTCGGCGCGTTCATCGGCGGCACGTTCGCGTCGAAGATCATCGCCCGTACCGGCGCCAAGGGCGGCCTGGTCCTCGGTCTGGCCGTGCAGGGCGTCATGACCGGGGTGCTGTTCTGGCTGAGCGAGGACAAGACCGTGGGCATCGCCGCCGTCCTGTTCACCACGTTCGTCGGCGGGTTCGGCCACGTCCTGGCGATCGTCTCCTACACCGTCGTCTCCACCTCCGGCATCGAGGACCGTGAACAGGGCCTGGCCACCGGTCTTGCCGCCATGACCCAGCAGATCGGTTTCACGCTCGGCATCCCGGTGATGTCGGCGGTGGCCGCCTCGCACTACGGGGATCTGCACGACGGCGTCGCCTCCGCCGCCGGGGTCCTGGACGGCACCACCTTCGGCATCCTCGTCGACGGCCTGGTGGTCCTCGCCGGAGCCCTCGTCATCAGCCTTCTGCTCCGCAGGGCGAAGCCCGCCGCAGCCGCCGAGGTGGCCACGGCGGACGACGCGGCGGAGTCCAGCCTCACGGCAGCCCCGTAACCGGTCCCGCGCCGGCCGGTCTCCCGAGCGCGGGGCACACGGCCCCGTGCCCGCCCGGCCCGGCGCCCGTACCGAGCACACGAACCGCGCGTACGTCCCGCGTGCACGAACCGAGCACACGAACCGCGCACACGAACCGCGCACACGTCCCGCGCACACGTCCCGCGCGCCCGTACCGAGCACACGTCCCGAGCACAGGGAAGGAACCCGATGCCTGCTCAGTCCGCCTCGTCCGCTCTGCCCGTCGCCTCCCCCTACCTTCCGGACATCTCCGACTACCTGGGCGCCCCCGAACGCCGCTTCTTCGGCGAGGGGTACAAGCGCTCCCGACATCGCCTCACCGATGTCCGCCCACCACAGCCGGACGACGCGGCCTCGGAGCTTCCCCGGCTGTCCGCCACCGCGCAGGTCGACTATCCGAGCGACTGGTCCCGCAAGGGCGACACCGACCAGCGCCCGCACCTCTCCACCGTCGACGTCCTGCTGCTGGGGGCCCAGCTCGCCGAGGCGCTGCTCACGAGCCACCTGGGGCTGACCGAGCGTGAGCTGGCCACCGTCTGGCTCGCCCGGGTCCGTATCAAGGCCGGAAACCGGCCGGTGGAGGACGACTTGGCCGGCTTCCCGGTCTCGGCGCAGCTCGTCGGCCGGCTGTCCTCCCCGCGCCCCGGCCGCGCGCGGTCCGCCGTCGAGGCCACCGTGGGCACCCTGCGCATCCGGCTGGAGGCCGACCATCCGGACATCCCCCCGGGCGTACGCGCCCCCTCCGCGCCCACCGTCCGCGAGGGCGGTTACGGCGACACCCGGCGACTCGGTGTCCAGCGGGTCGAGAGCATGCAGGTCCGGCCCGGCAGCAGCGTCGCCACCGCGGACATACGGCTCACCGGCGGTCCGGACGGCACGCTCGGCGGCATGGAGGGCGAGCAGCAGCCGTCCGTGCACCTGGTGGACGCGTTCGTGACGGCCCTCCAGATCGGGCAGGTGCTGCTCTACGAGCTGGACCAGATCCCCCGCGCCGACTCCGACACCCTGTGGATGCGCAGCACCCTGCTGGAGGCGACCACTCCGCACCGGCCGCGCGCGGCGGCCGACGGCGGGCCGCTGCCCATGCGGGCGGAGCTGCGGGACTCCGTCCTGCTCAACAACCGTCTCGGCGAGACCTGGCGCCGGGCGGACATCGCGGCGCAACTAGCCGACATCTCCGTGGTCTGCTCGGTGGTCCATCGGCTGCCGCGGTCCTCGTCCTGAGCCTTTTCACGCCCCGGCGTTCGCGCACCAGAGCCGACCGCCTCGATCACCACACCGGGTCACCGCACCCGGTCACCACACTCGATCACCGCACCCGGTCACCGCACTTCGGTCACCGCACCCGGTCACCGCACTCAGCCACCACACCCGGTCACCGCACCCGGTCACCGCACTTCGGTCACCACACTCGATCATCACAGGAGACATCACATGAAACTCGCCATCGCAGGCACCTACTCCGTCGGCAAGACCCTGACCACGATGGCCGTCTCGCAGCTGGTCGGTCTGCCGCGTTCGTCGGCCAAGACCATGCGGGAGCTGCTGCCCATCTCCATCCCCGGCAAGACGCTCGAGGAGTGCACCCCACCGGAACTGATCATGCTGATCATGCGCCGCAACCAGGAGCGCGCGGTCAACGAGGCCCAGCTGCCCGACGGTTTCGTCTCCGACGGATCGTCCCTGCACGAGTGGGCCTACGGCACCGTCCGGGTGCTGGTCGGCATCAACCCCAACGAGTCGGTGAACCTGGACAGCATCGAGGTCACGGAGGAGATCGGCTTCTACGGCAAGGTCCTTGAGCAGATGGCGGTGCCCGCCAAGCAGCACGCCCGTGCCACCTATGACTCCTTCGTCCACCTTCCCATCGAGTTCCCGCTGGTCCCGGACGGCCACCGCCCGGTCAACGAGCGCTTCCGGTCCCTCGCGGACGAGTTGATGCTCAGGACGCTGGACGAGCTGAACATCCCGTACCACACGGTGGGCGGCTCCATACCCGAGCGCCTTCAGAAGATCATCGACATCTACGGCTTCAAGCCCGTGGTGAGCATCGACGAGGCGATCGAGCTGGCCCAGGCCGAGTACGCGCTCATCGACACCAGCTCGGAGGTCGTACGCGCCGCAGGCTGAACCGCGGCGGCCCCGCACGGCCCGCCTCCCCGAGCACCGGCCAAGAGCACCGGCAAGAGCGCGGGGAAGGAGCACCGGCAGGAGCACGGAGAAAGAGCACGGGGCAAGGGCATCGGGCAACAGCACCGGTGGGAGCGCCGGTACCGGAGACCAGAACCACCACAGCGAGGACACACAGAACCGGACACCACCGAGAAGAAGACAAGAACGGGGAAGAGATTTATGCCGCACGCAGTTCTGCGCGGGCTGGGCACCCATCTGCCGTCCAGACGCGTCACCAACGCCGAACTCGCCACCATGTTCGACACCTCCGACGAGTGGATCGCCACCCGCACCGGAATCCGGGAGCGGTACTGGGCCCCGCCCGGCCAGTCCACCGGTGACCTGGCCACCGAGGCGGGCCGCGCGGCCCTGAAGTCCGCCGGACTCGACGACGGGGCCGACATCGGTCTCCTCATCGTCGCCACCACCACACCGGACCATCCCTGCCCCGCCACCGCGCCCGACGTCGCCGCGCGGCTGGGGCTCGGACACACCGCGGCGTACGACATCGCCGCAGTGTGCTCCGGATTCGTCTACGCCCTCGAAGCCGCCGCCAACGCCATCGCGGCGGGCCGGGTCGAGCGGGCGCTCGTCATCGGGGCCGAGACCTACTCGACCATCCTCAGCCCGGACGACCGCACCACTTCGGTGATCTTCGGCGACGGAGCCGGGGCCGTCGTGCTGGGCCGGGGCGCCGGAGAGGAGCCGGGCCGGCTGCTCGGGTTCGACCTGGGCAGCGACGGCACCGGCAAGGACCTCATCCGCATCCCCGCGGGCGGCTCCCGGCAGCGGTCGAGCGAGGTGCCCGCGGCCGACGAGGACCGCTACTTCACCATGCAGGGCAAGAAGGTGTTCGCCCACGCGGTCCGCCGCATGGCGGAGTCCTCGCTCGCCCTGCTGGGGAACGTCGGCTGGAGCCCGGACGACGTGGAGTACCTGGTCGGCCACCAGGCCAACATCCGGATTCTCCGGTCCGTGGCGGAGCAGATCGGCCTCGAAGCCGAGCGGGCCGTCACCAACATCGACAAGGTCGGCAACACCTCTGCCGCGTCCATTCCCCTGGCCCTGGCCGACGCGGCGGCCGAGGGGAAGTTCAAGACCGGCGACCGCCTGTTGCTCACCGCCTTCGGCGGCGGCCTGACCTGGGGTTCCGCCGCGCTGACCTGGCCGGACATCGTCCCGGTCTGATCCGGCGGCGCCAGGTACGGCGTGAGCGCCCGCGCCGCCCGCGCACCGCATTCCCCGCGCGCACCACTGCCGTTGCGCGTCCCGCGTGGCCCACTGCGCACACCGAATACGCCGCGCGTCCTTCATGGCCGCTCGCGTGCACCGCTGCCGTTGTGCGCCCGTACTTCGTGCGCACCGCTGCTGTTGCGCGCCCGTACTTCGCGTGCATCGCTGCTGTTGCGCGCCCGTACTTCGCGTGCATCGCTGCCGCTGCGCGCCCGTACCTCGCGTGCACCGCTGCCGCTGCGCGCTCGTACACCGCGCGTTTCTCGTGGGTTCGCGGCCGGACCGCCCGACTCGGCGCACCACCGCCGTTGGGCCGGTCCGCGGTCCGCGCCGTCCCGCAGTTCACGCGCCGCACCGCGCGGGCGTGCCGAACGCCGTGGAAAATCCGCGCACTTGGCACGGGAACCGTGCATCACACCGCTCGAACTCCCGGAGAGGAAACACAGTTCCATGAGCAACTCCGTCACATCAGCCTCCGCTGCCCCCTTCGCCGACGTGGTCCTGGCCCTCCTGGTCGACAAGTACGAGGCGCCCGCTGAAACCACCTCCGTCGACACGGACTTCGAAAGCATCGGCTTCGACTCGCTCATCCTCGTCGAGGTCGCGGTGGACCTCAGCCGCCAGTACGGCGTGGAGATCGGCGACGACGAGCTCCAGGAGGCCGGTAACGCCCTCGGGGTCGCCGAGCTCCTGGTGGCGAAGGGCGCCGCCGCCTGACCTGGGGGGTGTGTTCGTCCACCCCCTCCGCCCGCGGGGGGGGGGGGGGGGGGGGGGGGGGGGGGGGGGGGGGGGGGGGGGGGGGGGGGGGGGGCGGGCGGGCGGGCGGGGGGGCCCGCCGCCGCCCCCCCCCCGGCGGGCGCGCCGCGCCCGGGCGCCCCCCCCCCCCCCGCCCCTCTTCAGGGATGGCCCCGACATGACCGCAGCCGATCACCGCCCCGCCGCCTTCTTCGACGTCGACAACACCCTGACCCGCGGCACGGCGATCTTCCGCTTCCTCGTCTACTGGTACGCGGCCCAGGGCCGGCCCCCGCACGAGGCCGTCCACGCCCGCCAGCGCCTGAAGGCCATGACGGTGGCCGGCGTCAGCCGTAGGGAGACCAGCCGCGCCTACTTCCGGTTGCTGACCGGCGCGTCCGACGTCGAGATCACGCGACTGGCCGGGGCGTGGTTCCTCGCCGAGGTGGCCGGGGGCGGCTTCTTCCATGAACCCGTCCTGGAAGCGCTGCGTGCCCACCGCGGGGACGGCTACCGGGTCGTGCTGGTCTCCGGCTCGTTCTCCGCCGTGCTGCTGCCCCTCGTCGAGCACATCGGCGCGCATCACCTGCTGTGCACCGAGCCCGAGGTCGATCCGGTCTCCGGCACCTACACCGGCAGGCTGCCCGACCATCCGCACCAGCCGATGATCGGCAGTGCCAAGGCGGCGGCCGTACGGGAACTGCCCCCCCCCCACCGCATCGACCTGGCCTCCTCCGTCGCCTACGGGGACCACATCTCCGACGCGCCGATGCTCGCCCTGACCGGCCGCGCCGTGATCGTCGGTGACGACCCGCACCTGCGCCGTCTCGGCGCCCACCACGGGTGGCACCGCCTGCCGAAGGCGCCCGCGCCCCTCGCCGTACCCCTGCCAGAACCGAAGCCCACCCCACCAGGAGCACTGCTGTGAGGATCGCCCTCGTCGGCGCCTACGGAGCCGGCAAGACCACCCTGATCAGCGCCGCCACGGCCCGTGTCGGGCTGCCCGCCGCACACGGCACCCCCATGCGGGACCCCGCGGGCAGCCGACGGCCCACCTCGTTGGAGGAGGCCACCGAGCCCGAGCTGGTCCAGCTCGTCGTACGCCGTCACGCCGAGCGGCTCCTGGCCGAGGCCGCGTACCCGAAGGGGTTCCTCTCGGACGGCTCCCTCCTGCACGAGTGGGTCTACGCGACGGTCCGGCTCGCGGTCGGCCTCCACCCAGGCGCCGACACGGACGTGCGGGACGTGGTGGCGGGCCCGGGCAACGGCGACGCCTACCGCACCGTGCTCGACCACCTGGGCCGCGAGTTCCTGCACCGCGCGCTCACCTCGTACGACGTCTTCGTCCATCTCCCCGTCGAGTTCCCCCTGCACGACGGCACACCGCCCATCGCCGAGCACTTCCGCGTCCTCTCGGACCGCCTTCTCCTGGACACGCTCCACGCGGCGGGCGCCCCCGTCCGTACGGTCTCCGGCCCCCTCGACGACCGCCTGGCCGCCCTGGTGTCCCTCACCGCCGCGTGACGCGACCGGTTCTTCGACGCGGCCGACGAGGTCATGGTGCTCGACTTCCCGCGGAACCGGCGGCAGGAGTACGGCACGACCGCGCCGGTCAGCTTCCCCGGCCCGGTCGTGGAGACCTTCACCGCGGAACGGGGCGCCGCCCGTGCGGGGCTGGGCATCGGCGAGCGTGACGAGGTGGCGGTACTGAGCCTGGGCGGGATGAACACCCGGGCGGAGAGCCGGCGCATGGCCCGCGCCGTCATCCGGGCGTGGCGCGCGTACGCGGATCGCGGCGCCCGGCTGCTGGTGCTGGCCGACCGGCCGGACGAGCCGGCCCCGGACCTCCGCGACGGGCACGGGCACGGCGGGACGGTGGTCTGGGCCGGGGTCGCCTCGGACCCCGGGACGTACTACCGGGCGGCCGACGTCGTGCTCAACGACGCGATGGGGTCCGCCGTCTGCGACCCGGCCCGGAACCGGGTGCCCACGGTCGCGCTGCTGGACGCGGGCGGGGCGGGGCGGCCCGAAGGAGCGTCCCGGACGGCGGCCGGACCCGTACGGTAGCCCCGCGACCGGGCGCAGGCTGAGGGGTCCGGCGGAAAGGATCGGCGGAGGCGCCCGGGGGAGGGGAGCCAGCGGAGG
>NZ_JAIUKE010000030.1 GCF_020176795.1 Streptomyces sp. 8L | reverse complement strand
GGTGCCGGGGTGCGCGGGGCGGGACAGGAGAACTGGTCGACTGGTCCTTGTCAGTGCCTACCGATAGAACCGAGCAACCGGCAATCCACGGCGAGACCCGAGAGGTACCCAGATGCGCCCTGCCCTGCCCCTGCCCCCGGCCGACGACGGTCCGCGGGTGTCCGGCATGCTGCTGATCCGCACCGACCACGGCGACGACGACGCCTGGCGTGACGTGCTCTCCCGCATGGGCGAACTGCCTGGTCTGGTCGCACCGCGCCCGGGACACGAGGCCGGCGCGATACCGCGGGAGCCCGTCCCCCGGCGCCTGATCGTCGTGGACGACCGCGCCTGGCAGGACGCCGGGCCCGAGGAGGTGCGCGAGGCGCTGGACGCGGCCGGGGCATGGACTCCCGACCTCGTCCTGCTCGCGAACGACAGGACCGCGGCCAACCCCCGCCTGCGCCCGCTGCTGGCGTTCCGCGGCACCGGCGGGGACATGTTCCGCGTCACGCCCCGCCAGGCGGCCCTGACCTACCTGGTTCTGCACCGCCCGTACCAGGACATGACCCTGGAGCGCTTCGAGGAGGAGGCCCCCGCGGAACCCGACTGGGAGCCCGAGGAGGGCGAGACCGCGCAGGACTGGGAGGACGACCTCCCCGACCCCGTGGGCACCCGCCTCGAATCGCTGAACCCGCCACCGCGCTACGAGCCTCCGGCCCGGGCTCTGCCCCTGCTGACCCAGGACAACTTCGGTCTGCTCGTGCGCACCGACTTCTCCGACGACGCCGCCTGGTCGTCGGTCCTCGGCGCCGTGCGCCGCCCCGGACCGGGCTACGACGACCCCGTCGACGACTTCACCGACGACATCGACACCGTGGACGACCCGGCGTTCGAGGGCTCAAGCCCGGAGCAGCTCATGGCGCTGGTCCGCGACAGCGAGGACCCCGAGCAGCTGACCGCGGACCTGGTGGTGATCGCGGACGGGACCACCATGCGCGACCCCGACCGCCACGTCCTGGCCGTCCCCCTGGAGGGCCCCGTCGGGCACGCCTTCCGGATACTCCCTCAGCAGGTCGGGAGCATGGTGGGCAACCTGGCGATCGGCAACATGGACATCGAGGACTTCATGGACGACTAGAGCAAGGGACGACCGGACCAGGGCCGCTGATCTTTCGCGGTACGCGGACGCGGACGCGTATGCGGATGCGGTGGCTTCGGTCCGGCCGTCCATGAACCGGAGGGGGCCGGACGCGACGATCCGCCCGGCCCCGGCGGCTGGCGCACCGCCAGCGCCCGGCGCACCGCCAGGAACGAGCGCCCGGCGCCCGCCGCCGACCGGACCGTCGAACGACCCGAGACCGCGAGGCCATCGGCACTCCCGAAAGATCATGCCGAACCCGTGACAGGTTAAGGTCGTCGTTCAACGACTCTGCTGGGCAGGGCAAGAGCGCTGGGACAGCGATCGACGGAGGCCTACCCCCAACAGCGCCTTGCCCACCATCCGTCGTCGGGTGAGGCGAAAGGGTCGGGCCAGGTTCTGGCGACGTAGAGATCGTCAAGCGGTTTCACCAGACACCGCAGCTCACGCGCCGCCTGTGGTGGAAGAGCGTGCATTGCCGCTTCCAGAACTCCCCGCTCGGCGGTTGAATAGAAAGGGTTGCACAAAGGGCAACCGCAACCGCCAGAGAGAGCACGACCGGGGGAGTGGGCTGTTCGCGACCACTGCCGCAGGGCTTGGGCTATCGCCCCAGGCCAGAGCCGATCGTGTTCGAGGCGGGAAACCGCTCCGGCAAGCCTGCCGGAGCCACGTGGCAAGCCGGACGTGGGCGTCCCGTGCGGCTGCCGCTTCGGGTGACGTCCGGAGGCGCGGACTTGAGACGGCCGATTACGCGGCATCGCCCTTTCTGAGCTTGTTGTTCACGGGGTCAGGATGCCAGACCCGTGGACAGCTTCGCGCCCCGGATTGGGATCGGACGGGTCGTCTCGCCAGTGCGTCGGGGCTTGGTTCCTTGCTAGTGGGCGGATCGGGTGTAGGACTCGCCAGCGGCGAGTACCCGTCCGACGTCGTAGTGCGTGGCGGGTTGTCGGTTCTTCGAGCCGGGCGACGTGGATCCGACCGTGGTTGTTCCCGGAGTACAACGTCCCGTGCCCGCGACGATGCTCGAGAGTGAGCGCCAGGTCCACGAGGATGCGGACCGGACCGTCGGTGCACAGCAATGTGTCAGACGGCTCGAGCAAAGCGTCACTCCGCGCCGTCAGGCACGCGTACAACTCCGACCGGAAGTCCGCCACCACCGTCAATGCGTCCGGTTGAACCTCGTGCTCGACCAGTCCCACGAGCGCGACCTCCGCGCTGCGTTGCCGATCAGTACAGCGTCGGCCTGCGGCTCCTCGCACATCCGGTGAACTGGGAAAACGCCGAAGAAGTTCGAGCCCTGTTCGACGCCGGACCATGAACGACAGGTTAAGGTCTTGTTCTAAAACCTTTTTTTCGTCACGATGGCCGCTGTCACACCCACCGAGGAGGAGGCCGTTCCATGGCCGGTTGGACATCCGCAGCCACGGCCGGTGCGCGGCCGTCGTCGGGGGAGCCGAGGGCCCATGGCCACCGATGAGAGCACGGGCGGCGGCGGCCCGCAGCCGAAGCCGCCGCCGTCGCGGCAGCCGTCCCGGCCCCCGTCGTCATCGCCGTCGCAGTCGTCGTCGTCCGAGCGGGAGCTGAGCCGCCTCGGCTACCAGCAGGAGCTCAAACGTTCTCTCGGGCTGAAGGACCTGCTCGTCTACGGGCTGGTCTTCATGGTCCCCACCGCGCCGTTCGCGATCTACGGTTCGGTGTTCAACTTCTCCAAGGGCATGGTCGCGCTGACCTATGCCATCGGCTGCGTCGCGATGATCTTCACCGCGATCAGCTACCGCGAGATGTCCCGGGCGTTCCCCCTGGCCGGATCGGTCTACTCGTACGCCGGACGCGGGGTCGGCGCCCCGGTCGGGTTCCTCGCGGGCTGGGGCATCCTGCTGGACTACCTGCTCATTCCCACCCTGCTGTACGTCACAGGCGCCGCCGCGCTGCACTCCATCGCGCCCGCCGTGCCGCAGTGGGCGTGGGTGGTTCTCTTCGTGGTCGTCAACACCGTCGTGAACCTGGCCGGGGTGGAGCTGTTCGCTTGGGCGACCCGGGTGTTCCTCATCGGCGAGTCCCTGGTGCTGCTGCTGTTCCTGGTGCTGGGCACCATCGCGGTGGCCCGCGGGGTCAACGGCGCCCATTTCAGCTGGGACCCGCTGTTCAACCCGCAGTTCTTCCATGTCGGCATGGTCTTCGGCGCGTTGTCGGTGGCGGCGCTGTCCTTCCTCGGCTTCGACGCCATCTCGACGCTGTCCGAGGAGGTCAAGGGTGGCCCGAAGCTGGTCGGCCGGGCCACCGTGCTCAGCCTGGTGATGGTCGGTGTGCTGTTCGTCGTGCAGACCTTCCTGGCCGGGCTGCTGCTCCCGGGCAGGACGCACTTCGCCGGGAACACCGCCACCAACGACGCCTTCTACACGGTGGCCGAACTGGTCGGCGGCGGCTGGTTCAAGGTGGTCGCTGCGCTGACCGTCGCCCTGTCCGCGGCCCTGGCCAACTCCCTGGCCGCGCAGGGCGCCACCTCGCGCCTGCTGTACTCCATGGCCCGCGACGGGCAGTTGCCCAGGTTCCTCGCCCATGTGCACCCCGTACGCAAGGTGCCGCAGCGCGCCGTGACCCTGGTGGGTGCGCTGAGCCTGGTTCTGGGCGTGTTCTTCGTCGGGCAGATCAGCCTGCTGTCCAGCATGGTCAACTTCGGGGCGCTGTTCTCCTTCCTGCTGCTGAACGTCTCGGTGGTCTCGTACTACCTGATCAAGAAGCGGCAGCGTACGTATGGTCTGCATCTCGTGGTGCCGCTGATCGGCTTCGCCGTCATCGCGTACGTGCTCTACAACGCGGACATCAAGGCGCAGATCGCGGGCGGCAGTTGGATCGTCATAGGGTTGGTGGTGATCGCGGTCCGCAAACTGACCGGGCGGGCGATCACGCTGACCCAGCCGGAGTGAGCGCCTGGGCCGGTCGGCGCGCCGAACTGGCCTCTCTCGACCTGGAGTTCGGCGCACCGGCCGTCGTGTCCGTGTGGTGCGGGCGGCCCGGGCGGCCCGCCGCCTTCCGCTTCCGCGCGGACGTGCCGCACTACGCGGCCAGCCTGATCAAGCTGCCCGCCCTGGTGGCCGCCCACCGGGGCCTCGACCTGGACGCGGAGGTCGCGGTGCACGACGAGTTCCGCTCGGCGGTCTCGGGCACGTACCGCACCGAGCGGGCCTACGACAACGACGACGAGCCCTGGCTGCGGCTCGGCTCCACCGCGCCACTGGGCTGGCTGTGCGAGCGGATGGTGTGCGCCAGCAGCAACCTGGCCACCGACCTGGTGCTGGAGCAGGTCGGCGTCTCGGGCGCCGCGGCCGAGGCGCCCCCGGGCATGACCCTCACCCGGCCGATCGGCGACCAGCGCGCGCGCCGTGCCGGACTGACCAACACGGTCACCGCCGCCGCGGCGGCCCATCTGCTCCGCGTCATCGCGGCGGAACCGAGCGGCCGGCTGCTCGATCCGCTGCGCCGCCAGCTCTACCGCGACGACATCCCGGCGGCGCTGCCGCCCGGCACCCGCGTCGCCAACAAGAACGGCTGGGTGGACGGCGTCCTGCACGACGCCGCCCTCATCGAGCCCGCGGACGCCCCCGCGTACGTCCTGGCGGTGTGCACCAGCGGCCTGGACGAACCGGACGCACGCGAGGTGATCCACGCGGTCACCCGGGCGAGTTGGGCCGACCGCCACGACCTGACCGCGCGGGAGGCCCCCCGCTGCCGCTGAGACGGGGGATACGGCGACGCCGCCGCGCACCCGCCGAGGCGGGCCGTACGGCGACACCGCCATGCCCCCGCCGGGGCAGCACGGTGCTCGACGGACTGTCCAGGGGTTCGGCCGTCGGGCCGCGACCGGCCGCGTGCGTCGGTGTGGTCCTGGGCCGCCCCCAGGTCGTTCCTGGCCGCCGCGATGACGTTTTTGAGCGACGCCTTCGGCTTGGCCGGGACGGCCGGGTCCTTCTAGGTCCGGGCGCCGGCCCACGAGGCGAGCGCCGCCTTGTC
Source organism: Streptomyces sp. 8L (assembly GCF_020176795.1). GTDB lineage: Bacteria > Actinomycetota > Actinomycetes > Streptomycetales > Streptomycetaceae > Streptomyces. Next base: position 43,686 of record NZ_JAIUKE010000030.1, on the reverse strand, counting down.
GGCGAAGTTGCCCACCGAGGTGTCGATGGGCGACGACGTGTACTGGTGGAACTTCCACGCGGCCTTGATGTTCGGCTTGCCCGCGGGCACGCCGTACTCGGCGATCCACAGGAAGTCGCCGCAGTACCCGGTCCTGTCGATGTGGAGCCACGAGCTGGTGTTCGTGTACAGGCCGACCTTGTGGCCGGGGCGCAGTGCCTTGATGGCCTTGATCAGGGCGTCCTTGTCGGCGTTGCTCGCCATCGTGCCGCTGCCCGTCTTCTCCCAGTCGACGGCCATGAGGTCGCCCTCGACGGTCACGGACTTCTCGGCGAACCACTCGGCCTGGGCCTTGACGTCACCGGGCCACATGAAGTGGTACTGGCCGAAGACGAGACCCGCGTTTCTGGCCCGCGCGGCGTGTGCGGACTGGGCCGAGTCGATGACGGTGTGACCCTCGGTGGCCTTGGCGAACGCGAAGGACAGACCCGAGGTCGACCACGTGGCCGCCTGGTAGTTGCTGACGTCGATGCCCTTGATGGTCATGAGTGCTCCTTGCGGGCGGGTGAGAGCCTTTCGGCAGGTCGCCGGAGGATCTGCGAAAACGGCTCTACGAAAACGGCTCTACGAGGCTCTGCGGAAACGGCTCTGCGGAAACGGCTCTCCGGGGGCGTTGTGGGATCAGGAGGCGACAGGGGACCGATTACCCGGATCAGTGTCCTCCGAGACGTGTACGGGCGGGTGCGCTCTCGCAAAAATCGGTGAGCGGAACCGACTTGGCGCCCACGAGCGCGCCGGATCACCGGTGGAGACCTGCGACGGCGGTGCCGTTCGAAGAGGCCGGTCACCGCGCCGGCCCCGGCCGGCCCGGATCGGGTACGGGACGTCCGGCGACCGGTGCGCCGGGAGCTGCGCCGCGCCCTCGGACACGGACGACGGACACTGCGAACGCGCGTGCGCGGCGGCGGAGATGAGGGTGCGGGCCGGGACCGGCGCCCGGGTCCCGGGCCTCCCGAGGGGGCCGTCGTGTCGACGAGGCGTCTCCTCCCAGGGGTCGCGACCGGGCCGCACCGGGGCCGTAACCGTTCCGACGCACACGGCCTCGTGCGCCCCGGCGCACACGGCTCCCGCGCCCCGGCGCGCGCGACCGGATCGGTCCGGCGACGTACTACTCGTCCTCCACGAGCGACAGGGCCCGCGACGGGCACAGGCTGACCGCCTCTCGTGCCCGGGCGGCGGCCCGGCCTTCGGGCCGGTCGGTCAGCAGGTCCACGATGCCGTCGTCGTCCTGGTCGAACACGGCCGGCTCGGCCAGTACACACTGCCCGGACCCGACACAGACCCCGGTGTCGGCGTTGATCCGCATCACGTTCTCCTTCACCAGGTGACCGGCAACTCGTAGGCGCCGTAGACGGAGGCGTTGGTCTTGAAGGGGATCTCGTCGGCCGGCACGGCGAGCCGCAGGCCGGGGACGCGCCGGAAGAGCGTGTCGAACACGATCTGCAGCTCGACGCGGGCCAGGTTCTGGCCGAGGCATTGGTGCGGGCCGTAGCCGAAGGCGATGTGGTGGCGGGTTCCCCGCTCAAGCCGCAGTTCGCCGGGGTTCTCGAACACCGCCGGGTCCCGGTTGGCGGACAGCCCGGAGATGATGACCCCCTCGTCCGCCCTGATGGTGACCCCGCCTATCTCCACATCCTCGGTCGCGACCCGTGAGATGGCCGTCTCCACGATGGTGAAGTACCGCAGCAGTTCCTCGACGGCCGGGGGCGTCCTGTCGGGGTCGGCCTTGATCAGGGCCAGTTGCTCAGGGTGCTCCAGCAGCGCGAGCACACCGAGGGAGATCATGTTCGCCGTGGTCTCGTGGCCGGCGATCAGCAGTCCGGTGGCCGTGCTCACGAGCCTCTCGCGGTCGACCGCGCCCTCCTCGCGCTGCCGGGCGATCTGCCGGCTGTAAAGGTCGTCGCCGGGCTCGGATTCCTTCCGGACCAGCAGGTCCGCGAGGTACTCCCGCAGTTCGTCGAAGGCCCGCAGCCGCTCCTTGGCGGGTACGGTCCTGCGGACCAGCGCGGCCGTGCGGCTCTGGAAGTAGTCGTGGTCGCGGTAGGGCACGCCGAGCAGTTCGCAGATCACCAGCGACGGCACCGGCAGCGACAGCGCCTGCACCAGGTCGACGGGGCGGGAGCCGGAGGCCAGCATGTCGCCGACGAACCCGTCGACGATCTGCTGGAGCCGGGGCCGGAGGGCCGCCAGGCGCTTCGCGGTGAACTCGCCGATCACCGCCCGCCGGACCGCGGTGTGTTCCGTACCGTCCAGGCTGACCATGGGCGGCGGCTGGTCGCGGAACCGCTCCCGGAACCTCGGGTCGCCACTGGGGTTGGGGTAGTTGTCCTTCCTGCGGTCCGAGGAGAACCGGTGATCGGCGAGGACGGCACGGGCTTCGGCGTACCCGGAGACCCACCAGGCCTGTTCGCCGCCGTGCAGGCGGACCTTGCTGACCGGTTCCCGCTCGCGCAACCGCGCGTACTCCTCGGGCTCGGCGAACGGGCAGCCGCGGGCGACCGGGAATGCGCGGCCGGGGAGTTCGCTGGAAAACGTTTCCGTCATGGGATTACCTCGCAGTACGACTGGATGAATTCCGTCGGCACCTGATGGGGCGTGGCCGGCCGGACATCGAGGGACCGGACGCCGAGGGACCGGGCATCGCGGGACCGGGGATTGAGAGACCGGGCATCGAAGAGCCGGGGATTGAGAGACCGGGCATCGAAGGACTGGCCATCTGTATGGCGACTTCCTCATCCCCGCGGGCACGGGGCCGATGGCCGTGGACGGCGCCGCGTTACTCCTTCCTCGCTTCCATGGGGCCCGCGGACGGGCTGGGCGGAAGGTGGTCCTGGGATTCGGGGGCCGGCGCGATGACGAGGCGCTCGCCGTTGCGGGCGGCGGCGGCCTTGGCCCAGCCGCTGGTGGAGACGGCGCCGAGCACGAGCGCGACGAGTCCGCAGCCCGCGAGGACGGCCCAGGCGGCGTGACCCGAGTCGAGTGAGCCGGTGCCGGTGCCGGCCACGATCGAGCCGGTGACGGCGACGCCGATGGAGATGCCGAACTGGCGGGCGCTGGCGGCGAGAGCCCCGGCGACACCGACCTGGTCGGGCGGCAGTCCGGTGACTGCGGTGTGGTTGACCGGTGGGCCGGTCAGGCCCGCGCCGAGGCCGAAGACGGCGTAGGCGGCCAGCAGGTAGCCACTCCCGGTGTGCGCGGTCAGGGGGACGAGGAGCACGCCGCCGAGAGTGAGGAATGCGCCGCCCAGTACGAGGGGGAGGCGGTCGCCCCGGGACGCGAGGAGCCGTCCGGAAAGCTGGGAGGCGACGGCTTGGCCCACGGCCACCGGGATGATCATCAGTCCGGCGTGCAGGGGGCTGAAGTGGCGGACGTCCTGGAGGTAGAGGGTGCTCAGGAACAGGAACCCGCCGAGACCGGCCGACATCACGACGGAGATCGTGTTCGCGCCCGAGAACGGAGGGCTGCGGAAGAACCGCAGGTCGATCAGGGGCTCGGACCGCCGGGGCTCCACGATGAGCAGGCCGGTGAGGGCCAGGGCGGCGAGTACGAACAACCCGACGATCCAGGGGTTCGCCCATCCCTGGCGGGGGCCCTCGATCGTCGCGGCGATGACCGACGCGAACAGGACGATGATCAGCGCCTGGCCGGGCGGATCGAACGCGCGGCCCCGGGCGGCCCTGGACTCCGGGACGAACCGCCGGGTGAGCAGGATGGCGCCGATCCCGATCGGGACATTGACCCAGAACACCGATCGCCAGTCGATACCGCTGACCAGCAGGCCGCCGAGCACGGGTCCGGCCGCGACGGTGGTCCCGATCACTGATCCCCACACGCCGATCGCCCGTGCCCGCTCCCGCCGGTCGGTGAATACGCTGACGATGATCGACATCGCGACCGGGTTGAGCATCGAACCGCCCACCGCTTGCAGGCCGCGGAAGGCGATCAGCCACCCGACGCAGGGCGCCAGGCCGCAGAGGAGGGAGCCGAGGGAGAACAGCGAAAGCCCGAGCTGGAAGACCCGTTTGCGGCCGAAGCGGTCGGCCATGGAGCCGGACAGCACGAGCAGACAGGCCATGACCAGGGAGTAGGCGTCGACCGTCCACTGCAGGCCGCCGACCGAGGTGTGCAGGTCCTTGCTGATCGACGGGAGCGCCACATTGACGATGGAGAGGTCGATTCCGGTCACGCCCACGCTGAGACAGCAGATCGCCAGCACCAGCCGGCGGTGAACGGGACGTGGCGCACCGGTCGTCGCGGTGGCCCCGGGAAGGTTCGCTGTGCTCATGGCGGATCGGTCCTCGGACAGATTGGATAGAGTCTCCGGGTAGAAACGGAGAGGGTGCCCACATGACGATACGGGGACCCTGCCCACTTATGCAAGGACGCTCGAATGACTGACCAACCGCCCTCCAAAAGGGCCGACGCCGCACGCAACCGTCAGCGCATCCTCGAAGCGGCACGCACCGCCTTCGCCGCCACCGGGGCCGAGACGTCGATGGCCGAGATCGCCCGGAGATCCGGGGTCGGCTCGGCGACCCTGTACCGCAACTTCGCCACGCGCCGCGCACTCCTTGAGGCGCTGCTCGCCGACGAGGTCGACGAGGTCTGCGCCGCCGCCGCGACGGTCGAGGGCGACAGCCCGGGGGACCGGCTCACGACCTGGCTGCGCCGGTTCTTCCAGTACGTCACCACCAAACGGCCGGTCGTCCTCGGGCTGCTTGAGCACACCGACACGACCGATCCCGTCTTCGACAGCCGGGGCCGGATGCTCGCGGCCGGCCGCCCGCTGCTCTCCGCCGCCCAGGACGCGGGGCAGATCGTCGCCGACCTGGACCTCGACCAGATCCTGGATCTCGTGGTGGCCATCGCGAAGATCGCCGGTAGCCAGGAATACCGCCAGCCGATGCTCGACGCGGCACTCGCGGGACTGCGCAGGCGGGACACCTGATGTCCACGCCGGGTGCCGCCGCCCTGCGCGAGCGGGTCGCGGTGGCGGGTCGCGGTGGCGGGTCGAGGGCGCAGGGACCAGGTCGTGTCCGCAAAGTCGCGCCCGGCTCGCGAGGCCCGGCACACACTCGCCCAACCTACGGCCGGGGGCGCCCCCATGCTGCGTTGTCGGAGTCGGCCAAGTACGTCCAGTACGAGGCCGATCTCCCCCAGAAGGCGGGCAGCGGCATCTTGCGAAGGAGGGCGCCGGAGAAGCCGTTCAACACCAGGGCGGTTGGGCTTCGAGGGCGGCGGAGGGAAGCATGGAGTCGGGAATACGAGGTGGCTTCGTTCTCAGGTCGAGGGCGACTGCAGTCGTCCGCTCCGAGACGGGTCAGGGAGTACTCGTGCCGCTCGGGGCCTCCGGCTCTGCACGGCCGAAGCGGTGGTTCAGGTCCCGTTGGATCTGCTCCGGGTCGCGCTTGCGGGTCTCCGGCACGAAACGGCCGATGAAAAGGAAGGCCAGCACGCAGATCCCGGCAAAGATCCAGAACGTTTCGCCCTGCCCGATGGCGTCCGCCAGCGGTAGGAAGCCGAGGCTGACGAGGAAGTTGGCCACCCAGTTGACTCCGGTGGAGGCGCTGGAACCCTGAGCTCGCACCGCTGGTGGGAAAATCTCGCCGATCAGTGTCCAGAACACTGGTCCGAGGCCACCGGCGAACGCGGCGATGTAGACGACCATGAAGAGCAGCGTCAGACCCGAACTCAGACCGGCCACGAAGGCCAGGCCGAGGAGGAAGACAAAGGCGGCCATCACGCCCAGCGAGATGAGGGCCATCGGGCGTCGGCCGAGGCGGTCGACCAGTTTGATGGCCACTAGTGTCATGACGAGATTGATCACGCCGATGGCCACTGAGTAGACGATGGAATTGGACGCGCTGAGACCGGATTTCTCGATGATCGTCGGCGCATAGTAGATGATCGTGTTAATGCCGCCGAACTGCTGGACGACGGCCAGCGTCAGGCCCACGATCAGGGCCGGGCGTACGTCCGGGGCCCACAGCCGTCGGCCGCCGCCCTCCTCCAGGGACTGCCTCTCGTTCTTGATGCGCTGCTGGGCGCGGGCCACCAGCCGGTCCGCGGTGGCCTCGTCAGCCACGGAGGCGATCGTCCGCCTGGCCAGGTCGGCCCTGCCGTTCGCGATCTGCCATTGCGGGGACTCCGGCAGGAACCATCGGGAGGCCGCGACGAGAATCGCGGCCGGCACGGCGCCGCACGCGAACATCGAACGCCAGTGGCCCCCGCCGGTGAACGCCATGTTCACCAGGTACGCCACCAGGATGCCTACCGTGATCATCAGCTGGTTCATGGTCAGCAGGCGGCCGCGGACGGCGGTCGGCGAGATCTCCGACAAGTACACCGGTACGAGGGCGGAGACCGTGCCCACCGCCAAGCCGAGCACGATCCGCGCCGCCAGGAGCATCCCGTAGCCGTTGGCGAACACCGCGACCGCCGTGCCCGCCAGAAACACCGCTCCGGCGGCGCCGAGCAGCCGGCGTCGGCCCCAGCGGTCGGCAAGCCTCCCGGAGCCCATGGCGCCGATGACTGCGCCGATCAGCAGCACGCTGACGACGCTGCCCTGCTGGAAGGAATTGAGGTCGAAGTCCCTGCGGATGTAGAGCAGGGCGCCCGACACCACGCCGGTGTCGAAGCCGAAGAGGAACCCGCCCATGGCGATGGCCGCCGCCCACCATGTGATCTTGCGGAGCCCGGTCGGCGTGGCCGCGGTGAGCGGTCCGTGTGTGCCGGGCTCCCGCGAGAATCCCTGGACCATGTCGTGTCCTTAGCTGCGAAGATGGTCGGAACGGCCATGGAGTCCCAGGAGCCGGAGTACGCCCCGCCGGGCTTCAGGAGGATCAGGTGGATGTCGGTGGCCAGGGGATGAGTGGCCGGCCGAACGCGGCCGGAGCCACCTCGTCCGAGGCATAAGACAAAATCAGTGGCTCACCTCGGTGGGCGAGTTCGCGCAGCCCGCCGACCGTCTCCGTGACCGCGGCCCGGCAGTCGTCCGCCGTCAGGCGGTACTGCTCGCCGCTCACATTGCGCACGATGCGATCCCTAGCCTCGGCTCCGGCCGACCCCACACACACGTCGCGTATTTCCCTGGAGCGAGGGAAGGCACTGGGCTCTTCGGCCGCATTCCGGCAGGCCGGACCTGCGGGGACGCGCGCCTCTGTGATACGTGATCCGGCCAAGAGCGGCGGGGTATGGGCAGAGGCGGGCCGGAGTGGTACGCGCGGGGGCCGACGAGGCGTGGCGTCGGGTCCGCGATCGGCTCTGGCCGGTCGCGCAGCAGGCGGTGGCGGTGGTCTGTCCTGGTGGGTGGCCGGCAACCTGTTCGACCACTACGTGCCGGTGTTTGCCCCGATCGCCACAGTGGTCGCGCTGAACATCCAGCAGGACGGTCGCGGGACGAATGCCGTACGGGTCGTCTTCGGCGTCATCGCGGGGGTGTTCATCGGCCAGGGGCCTGGCCAGGGGCCTACTGGGCGCTGGGGCGGACAGCGGGTGCAGTCGCGGTGGGCTGCGCCGTGCTCGTGGCTCCCCTGGTGGCGTTGGTCCTCGAAGGCCAGCGGGTCTCCCTGGTGGCTGCCAGGCGCTCGTGGACGCTCCGGAGCCGGACCGGGGCGCGTCAGCCGCGTGGGCAGGGAGGTCGCGGGGCCCGTCCGTACGGAGGTCCCGGAGGTCGCCCCTGCCCCCCGACGCGGAAGACGCGGAGGCCGCGGACGCCGCCCGCGGACTGGCGCCCGGCCGCGCGGCCCGCTCGGCGCCCGGCCAAGCGATCCGCACGCAGCGCTCATCCGCGCGCGGTCATCGCGTAACACTCATCCATGCGCGGTCATCGCGTAGCACTCATCCGCGCACGGTCATCGCGTCACGTGCGGGGCGGCTCGGGGAAGTCCACCGTGCCAAGACCGGCGGCGAGTTCGGCGGTCGCCTCACGGATGCGGGCCGGCAGGCCGGCGTCGTCCGGCCGATCGGTCCAGCGCTGGAACGCGCTGCGGAAGATGGCGGCGCCGACCTCCGCGAGCAGCACCGCCTCCGACTCGGCGGCGCCTCTGTCGCGCAGGGCGCCCGCCACCGCGTCGGTCACGGCGGCGAACTTGGTCCGCCCTCTTTCTTGCAGCTCCGGGCTGGCTTGGACGATCGCGCGCCGCTGCGCGGCGAGCGGGGCCTGGTCGGCCAGGGCGCCCGCGGCGTCCCCGAGGGCGGTCAGGAGCGCCTCGAAGGGCGAGCAGGACTCGTCGGCGTGCCGGACGGAGTGTGCGAGGGCGAGCGGAAGCTGCTCGGATTCGGCGAACAGCACGTCCCGCTTGTCCGCGAAGTAACGGGAGAACGAGCGCCGGGTCAGCCCGGCCCGCTCGGTGATCTCCGCGACGGTGACGTTCTCGTACCCACGCTCCAGGAACAGCTCCAGCGCTGCCTCGCGGAGCCGGTCTTCGGCGCGGGGGTCCCATCGTGGCATGCCCGCCATCCTAACAGTGATGACTCAGTGAGTCGCCATCCCTGCTATGGTGATGACTCAGTGAGTCATCACTGTCCGAGGCAGAGGAGTGGGCACCATGGATCTTTCAGGCCAGCGCATCGTCATCGTCGGCGGCAGCTCGGGGATGGGCCTGGCCGCGGCCCGCGCCGCGGCGGCGGCCGGAGCGGCCGTCACGATCGCGTCGAGCGACGAGGGCCGGCTGAAGGCCGCCCTCGCGGAGTTGCCCGACAGGTGTGACGGCGTCGTCGTCAACACCCGCGAGGAGGCCGAGGTCGCCGCCCTGTTCGACCGCGTCGGCGAGCTCGATCACCTGGTGTACACGGCCGGGGACGCGGTGCGCCCGCAGCCGCTGGCGGACCTGCCGCTCGGCGGCGCCCGTGACCTGTTCGAGGTCCGCTTCTGGGGAGCGGTCGCCGCGGTCAAGCACGCGGCACGGCGGGTGCGGCCGGGCGGCTCGATCGTGCTGACGTCCGGGACGGTCGCGGTTCGCCCTGCGGCCGGGACGGCGCTCGCCGCGGGCGCCGCCGCCGCCCTTGAGGGCCTGACGCGAGGGCTGGCCGCCGAGCTCGCCCCGATCCGGGTCAACGCGGTCCGGCCGGGCGCGATCCGCACGCCGCTGTGGGACCCGGTTCCGGAGCCGCAGCGCGCGGCGCTGTTCACCGCCCTCGCCGGCAGGACGCTCACCAAGTCGATCGGGGAAGCGGACCAGATAGCCGCGGCGCACCTGTATCTGATGGAGAACCCGTTCGTCACCGGAACGGTGCTCACCGTCGATGGAGGCGCCGTCCTCGCCGGGAGCTAGCGCTGCCGCCCGTCGGCGCGTCGACGGCGGAGAGGGCGTCGACGGCGTCGAGCGGGTCGACGGCGTCGGCCGGGCGGTATCCGAGCCGGCCCCGGGTCAGGACGAGGACGAGGAGCGCCCCCGCCATCGACGCCAGGAGGAAGGCGTAGGTGGTGTCGTCATCGGTGAGCCGGGGAAACATGCCCGTCCAGGCGACGGAGAAGAAGTTGTTCACACTCGTGTGCATGAGCATCACGAGCGGCATGCTCTCGCCGGACCGGTTGAAGACCCAGGTCATCGCGAAGCTGAAGCAGAGCGTCGTGGCGAGGAACGCCCCCACCTTGGCGGGCTGTACGTGGGGGCCGCCGCCCCATTCGGTGAGGAACAGCGGCAGGTGCCAGGCGCCCCACAGCACACCGACCAGGAGGGTGGCGGGCAGCGGGCCGTACCGCTCCTGGGCGCGCGGCATGGCGAACTCCCGCCAGCCGGGCTCCTCGGCGAGCCCTGTGGTGATCAACTGAAGGACCAGGCCCGGCAGATAGGCCGTCAGGACCGCGAGGGTCGGCAGGGCGGGTGCGCGGTCGCCCAGGGCGGTCCCCGCGATGGTCAGCGCCGCTGGCACGGCGAGGAGCACGGCGACGTACCAGAGCGGGCTGAGCCGGAACCTGGTCATGCGCCGGCCCCAGGCCCGAAGTCCCCGGCGCCCCTCCGTGAGCCAGGTCAGCAGGAGCGCGGAGGCGATCGGGCCGAGATAGGCGCCGGGCAGCACACCGGTCAGCTGGCTTCCGCCGCGGCCTCCGGGAAACGTGAAGTGCCATACGCCGAGGCCGTTCTCCGACAGCACGTACGGGGTCCAGGCCGCCCAGCTCAGTGAGAAGGCGAGCAGGAAGAACCAGAGCAGCGGGCGGCGCCGGAGGCTGCCGCGCAGTCCGGAGCCGGAGGCTCCCCGCCCGGAGGAGGGCGAGCCGGGCCGGCCGGTGTGGACCGGGTCCGGTCGGGTCCGGTCGGTGGGAGGCCGGCCGGGCCACTGGTCCTGGCCGGCCCCGAGGGGCGCGGCCGGCTGGGGCGTACGGACCGCGGGGCCGCCTGCTGGGCTGCCTGCGGAGGCGTGGGCTTCGTCGGGGGACACGGGATCGCTCCTTCGGGAGGGCCGGTTGATGTGTGTTCAGCACACCACCGCCGCGCCGGCGGATCATTCCCGTACGTGCCTCGAAGCACGGTACAGCAGGCTCTACCCCTGCCTCTGCCTTACGCCCGTGCCTCTGCCTCTACCTCGCCCTCGGCCGGGCGCCCTCCAGATACCTGAGTACGGCGGTCACCCTCCGGTCCACGTGGTCGGTGGGGGAGAGGTCCAGCTTGGCGAAGATGCTGCGGATGTGTTTGTGGACGGCGCCCTCCGTGACCACGAGTTGTCTCGCGATCGCGCCGTTTCCGAGCCCCTCCGCCATGAGGCCGAGTACGTGCCGCTCTCGCGGGGTGAGCCGTTCCAGGCGTGCGTCGCGGTGGGACCTGGTGAAGAGCTGCGCGACGATCTCCGGATCGATCGCGGTGCCGCCCGCGGCCACCCGGTGCAGTGCGTCGAGGAACTCCTCGACCCGGCCCACCCGTTCCTTGAGCAGATAGCCCACCCGGCCCACGCCGTCGCCGAGCAGCTCGGTGGCGAAGCTCTGCTCCACGTAGGCGGACAGCACCAGGATCGCCAGTTCGGGCTGGCGGCGCCTCGCCTCGACGGCCGCCCGGATGCCCTCGTCGGTGTGCGTGGGCGGCATCCGTACGTCGAAGATGGCGACGTCCGGCCGGTGTTCGTCGATGGCGGCGAGCGCCGCCTCGGGGGTGCCGGCCGCGGCGACCACCTCGATCGACTCGGCCCGCAGGAGCAGGGCCAGGCCTTCGCGCAGCAGCGGGTCGTCCTCGGCGATCACGATCCGCGGTTCACTGGCCACAGGGAAGTACCACCTCAAGGGTTGTCGGGCCGCCGGCGGGGCTGGCCAGGCTGAGTGTTCCGTCGTGTGCCTCCACCCTGCGGCGGATGCCGGTGAGGCCGGAGCCGCCGCCCTCGTCGGCGCCGCCCCGGCCGTCGTCGGTGATGGTGAGGCGCAAGTGTGCGCCGTCGCCCCGTACACTCACGGCGGCCCGCTGCGCACCGCTGTGCTTCGCGATGTTCGTCAGGGCCTCCGCCACCACGAAGTAGGCGGTCGCCTCCGCGGAGACGGCGCACCGGGTGGGGACATCGACATCCGTACGGCAGGGCACCGCGCAGTCGGCGGCCAGCCCTGTCAGGGCTCCGGCGAGGCCCTGGGCCTCGAGTACCGGGGGAAGAATGCTGCGGGAGACGCCGCGCAGCTCGGCCAGGGCCTGTTCGGCGGCGGAGTGCGCGCGCTCCAGGAGGTCGACAACCTCGGCCGCGTGGTCCGGCTCGCGGGCCAGCCGGCGGCGGGCCGCGCCGAGCAGGACGGTGACGGAGATCAGCCGGTTCTGGCTGCCGTCGTGAAGTGCGCGCTCGATACGGCGCAGTTCGGCGGCGTGCGCGTCCAGGGCGGCGGCCCTGGACGCGGTCAGTTCGAGGATTCTGGCGGAGAGGTCGTCGGTGTCGGGATCGGCGGCGAGGAGGCGCAGGGCGGGCTTCGCCTGGAGCCGGGCGAGCACGGGGGTGGCTCCCAGGATCAGGGCGATCCAGCCGATCCCGAGCAGGGAGACGGCGATCGCGTCCAGCCAGGTGTGCGCGGTGCCGATGCCGATGGAGGCGGCGGTGGTGTCCTTCGGGGCGAACCGCCAGTACAGCGGAAAGGCCGTGTCGCGTACGGCGAGGATGGGAAGGGCGATGCCCGTCAGCGCCAACAGCAGCCCGGCGGAGGCGTGTTGGATCAGCCAGCGCATCTCGCGCCGGGTGGTGGGATGGACGAGCCCGGCGCGTGCGTGCCTGGGCGGCGGGTCCGGCGCGATGATGTCGTGGCCCCTGCGGGCCAGCCGTCGGCGTTCGCGCCGGGCCAGGGCGTGCAGCACGCCCAGCGCGGGGCGCACCGCGGGCAGGCCGATGCCGACGAGCGACAACACAGCCGTGAGCAGCAGCAGAACGAGCAGCACGAGCGCGGGAAGCGCGGTGCTCAGGGCGCCCGCCAGCTCACCGGTCGAGCTCCCGGCGGCTCTGAGCACCGCGGTGCTGGTCTCCTTCGCTCCGCGCAGGCGCGGTGTGCGGCGCACCGTCCCCGTCGTCATCCCTGCCTCCCTTCCCTCGACCGCTCCCCGGCCTCCACCCCCTGTTCCCTCCACCTCTCCGCTCCCTCCACCTCTTCGCTCCCTCCGCCCTTCCGCCCTTCCGCCCTTCCGCGATCGCTTCCGCTTCCTGTGCCGCAAGGGTTCCGGGCGGCCCGACGAGAACGTCCGCGAAACGGTACAGCCTGCTGTACCAACGGCCGGGCAGTCCCCGGTACCTGTGGTTGGCCAGTCCGCGGGATCGTCCGGTGCCAAGACCGGTCGATAGCGTCACGTGTGTCTTCGACCACCCGATCCGAGAGGACTACACCATGACCGACTACGTATCCCCGTCGTCGCCGCAGCCAAGCCGCCGCAGCGCCTACCGGTCCGTTCTGTGGATCATCGTAGGCGTCAGCACGGCCATCAACCTCGCGGCGTCCTTCGGCGGTTCGCACACCGGCACCCATCTGGGCTGCGGCATCGTGACAGCGCTCAGCGCCGGCCTCCTGGCCACGCACGCGCTGCGCGGGGTTCGTCCGCCGGACGGCATCAGGCCATCGTCGTCCGAATGGCCTGGTCGCTCGTGAGTGGGGACGGACGCGGCGCCCGGCCACATCCGACGCCGCCGGCGCGCGAGCCCTGTCAACGGGTGAAAGCGCGCCGGTAGGCAGTGGGGGTCGTGCCGAGGGCCCGCCGGAAGTGCAGACGCAGGTTCGCCGCCGTGCCGAGGCCGCATTCCCTGGCCACCTGGTCCACCGAGTGATCCGTCGTCTCCAGCAGTTCGCGCGCCTTGCCGAGGCGGGCGCCCAGCAGCCACTGGAGCGGTGTGGTGCCCGTCTCCGTGGCGAACCGGCGCATGAAGGTACGGGGTGAGACGCCACTGTGCCGGGCGAGCACCTGGAGCGTGAGCGGCTCGTCCAGGTGGCGCAGCGCCCAACTCCGGGTCCCGGAGAGGGACGTGTCCCCGGCCTCGGTGACCGGAGCCGGGATGTACTGGGCCTGCCCGCCGTCGCGGTGTGGCGCGGCCACCAGGCTGCGGGCGATCCGGTTGGCCACGTCCGCCCCCAGGTCGCGGCGCACGAGGTGCAGGCACAGATCGATGCCGCAGCACACACCGGCCGATGTGAGCACGTCCCCCTCGTCCACGTAGAGCACGTCGCGGTCGACCGTGACGGAGGGGAAGCTCCGTTCGAGCTCGTCGATGTGCAGCCAGTGGGTCGTGGCGTGCAGTCCGTCCAGGATGCCCGCCGCGGCCAGCGCGATGGCGCCCGTGCAGATCGACACCACGCGCCGGCCCCGCTCGCGCGCCTGGGCCAGCGCGTCGAGCACCTCCTGCGGCGGCCGCAGCAGCGGCTCGCTCCCCGGCTCGTACCCCGGCACGATCACGGTGTCGGCGGCGCGTAGGTGATCCAGTCCACCCTCCGTCACGAGGGAGAAGCCGGTCGAGGTCATCACCTTGGAGCCGAGCCCGCACACGGTCGTCTCGTAGGGGGTTTCGGGGCGGGTGTTGAAGATCTGCGACGGGATCGCCAGGTCGAGCGGAGTGACACCGTCCAACGCCAGGATCGCGACTCGGTGTGTCGTCATGGCAATATCCTATCGATAACTGTCAAGGTTGCCACTCACCTGGTCAGGGCGGTGCGTGCCAGCCTGGTGGGCATGACAGGACCGACTCGCAGCCTGGCGCCCGGGGCGGCCGCCGACCTGATCGCGCTGCCCGACACACCGCTCACCGGTGCCGTCGTACAACTGATCAAGCCGGTGGAATCGCCCTCGGTGTTCAACCACAGCATCCGCACCTACCTGTTCGCCCGGCTCGTGGCCGCGCGCCTCGAACTGGCCGAGGGGCGGGACTACGAAGACGACCTGCTGTTCGCGGCGTGCACGATGCACGACCTCGGCGTGGCGCCGGACGGCCCGCACACCCAGCGGTTCGAGGTCGAGGGCGCCGACCGGGCCGCCGCGTTCCTCGTCGCACACGGACGGTCCGAGGCGGACGCCGACGAGGTCTGGCAGGCCATCGCCCTGCACACCTCCTCGGGCATCGCGGAACGCCGCGGGACGCTGTGCGTGCTCGTACGCGAAGGCGTCGCGCTGGACTTCGGCGGCCCGATGGGCAACACCCACGCCGAGGCCCTCAGCGACGAGCAGGCCGACGTCGTCCACGCCGCCTACCCGCGGCTGGAGATGATCCGCTCGCTCACCGACGCGATCGTCGCGCAAGCCGCCAAGAACCCCAAGAACGGCCCGCGTTACGCGCTACCCGGTGAATTCCTGCGCGAACGCGAGGCCTACGGCCGGACCCGGATGGAGCACGTTTGCAGCTCCTCCCGGTGGGGCAACTGACCGGCCCCGCCCGGTCCTTCACCCGGCCGACGAAGCCGATTCGGAAGCCGGCAAGCAAGTCGGCACGTACGCCGGTACGCACGTCGGCACGTATGCCGGTACGCACGTCCATTCGCAGGCCGGCGCACAAGCCGACTCGCGCACAAGCCGATTCGCAAGCGGGCACGCAAGCCGACGCTGACGCCCATTCGCAAGTCCGCACACATGCCGGCGCTCGAACCCGGCACAGACACCAGAGACACAGACACCAGAGACAAGGACACACCGCCATGCCCATCCACCCCGTAGAAGTCCCCGACAACTCGCCGGTCTTCGGAGGCACCACCAGCGCCTTCGCGCGCTTCGGCCACGCCCCCGCGATCCGTTCGCACGGGCACCTGTTCATCTCGGGCCAGATCGGCCGCCGCCCCGACGGCGTCCCCGGCCAGAGCGCCGAGGAGCAGACCGAGCTCGCCATCCGGCGCCTTGAGGAGATCCTCCGGCTGGAGAACCTCGGCCTCGGCGACCTGGTCGACGTGACCAGCTACCACGTCGACATCCGCGAGAACATGGACGGCTTCCTCGCCGCCAAGCAGCGCCTCGTCAAGGCCCCCTACCCGGCCTGGACGATCATCGGCGTCAGCGGCCTCGCCAGTCCTGAACTGCTTGTCGAGATCCAGGCCACCGCCGCCTACCCCGACGGCGCGGCCCGATAGAGCGCCGCCCCGGGGCCCGGGGGGGCCCCGGGCCCCGGAGCAGTGCCGTGAGGTGTGTCATGAAGACCACGACGCCACCGAGTGACGTCCCCCCGACCGTCCGGCGTGCGGGCGGCCCCGCCGGCCTGGCGCTGTTCGCTTCGATCATCGTCTCGTTCCTCGCCGCGTCGAGCGCGCCGACGCCGGTCTACGCCCTCTACGCGGCCCGGTGGCACTTCTCCCCGATCACCACCACCGTCGTCTTCGGTGTGTACGCCGTCGTCGTCCTGGCCGCCCTGCTCGTGCTGGGCCGTGCGTCCGGCCACCTCGGCCGCCGGCCCGTGCTGCTGGCCGCGCTGGCCCTTCAGGCCATCGCCATGGTGGTGTTCAGCGAGGCCGGCGGCGTCGGGGCGCTGATCGCCGGGCGGGTGCTGCAAGGCATCGCCACCGGCGGCGCCCTGGGCGCGCTGGGCGCGGCGATGCTGGACATCGACCGCGAGCGCGGCACCCGTGCCAACGCCGTCGCCCCTGGGCTGGGGTCCGGCGTCGGCGCACTGCTGTCAGGTCTGGTCGTCCAGTACCTGCCGGCCCCCACCCACCTCGTCTACCTCGTGTTCATCGGTGTCTTCGCCCTTCAGGCCGCCGGGGTCGCCGTACTGCCCGACACCGGGGGCCGGGCGCCCGGGCTGCGCTTCTCCCTCGTGCCCGAACTCGCGGTGCCGCGACGCCTGCGCGGCCCGCTGCTCGCGGTGGCCCCGGTGTTGTTCGCGGTGTGGTCGCTCGGTGGTTTCTACGGCTCGCTCGCCCCGGCGCTGGCCCGCGAACTCTCGGGCTCGGACTCCGCCGTGATCGGAGGCCTCGGCCTGTTCGTCCTGACCGTGGTCTCCTCCGCCACCGTCGTCTCGCTCGGGCGAACGCCGCCCAGGACCCTGATGTTCCTCGGCATCACCCTGCTCGTGCTGGGCTCGCTCGGGACCCTCACGGCCGTCCAACTCTCCTCGTTCGGCGGGTTCTTCGCCGGTACGCTCGTGTCCGGGGTCGGCTTCGGAGCCGGGTTCCAGGGAGGGATGCGTACCGTCGTGCCCCTGGTCGCGGAGCACGAGCGCGCCGGTGTTCTCTCGGCGGTCTATGTGGTCTGCTACCTGGGCATGGGACTGCCCGCCGTCATCGCCGGAGTCCTCGTCGTGCACGGCGGCGGCCTCGCGGCCGCGACACGCGACTACGCGTGGTTCGTGGTGGCGCTCGCCGCCATGACGCTGATCGCCCTGCTGCGTCTGAAGGCACCGGCGCCGGCCGGCTGCCGGGACACACCGGGCTGAGGGGCCGGGGCCGGGCGGAGCCCGCGTGCTTCGTCCGGCCGGCCACGGCATGATCCTTGCGCATGTTGGCGTTTTCCTCGCTCGCGGATATGACGGTGCGACGCGAGGCTTGAGGGCGGGCGCCGGACCGGACATGACGAGATGAAACGAGGGGAAGCGAGACATGACGAGACGTGACGTGACGGGACCTCTCGACATGTCCGGCGTCATCGCCGGCACAGGCAGCGCAACCACCTTCTGAAGGGGCGGGAATGACGGGAAGTTCGATACCCGGGGATGAACTCGCATGGCTGGACGCGACGGCGCAGGCCGACCTGATCCGCCGCAAGGTGCTGTCCCCGACGGAACTCGTCGAGGCGGCGATCGGGCGCATCGAGCGGCTCGACCGCAGACTCAACGCCGTGGTCACGCCCCTGTTCGAGAAGGCTCTCGCCGCGGCGGGATCGGCCGGACTCCCGGACGGCCCCTTCCGCGGAGTGCCCATGCTGCTCAAGGACTTCCTCTGCCTCACCGCGGGCGATCCCGCCTACGGCGGAATGCGCGCGCTGCGGGACCGGGACTGGCGCGCCCCCGAGGACTCCGCCCTCGCGGCCCGGTTCCGCTCGGCCGGATTCGTGTTCTGCGGAAAGACGAACCTTCCCGAACTGGCCACCAGCATCACCACGGAACCGCTCGCGCACGGGGCGACCAGGAACCCCTGGGACCTCACCCGCTCACCCGGTGGGTCGAGCGGTGGATCGGCGGCCGCGGTGGCCGCGGGCATGGTCGCGGTGGCACACGGCAACGACATGGCGGGCTCGATCCGGATGCCCGCCAGCGCCTGCGGAATCGTCGGCCTCAAGCCCTCTCGGGCGCGTACCACCCTGGGCCCCGCGTACGGCGAGTACTGGGGTCCTGTGACGCACGAGCACGTGCTGACCAGGTCGGTCCGCGACACCGCGGCCGTGCTGGACGCGACGGCGGGGCCCGCCTCCGGCGACCCGTACACCGCGCCACCCGCCCTGCGGCCCTACCGCGAGGAGGTCGGCGCCGATCCCGGCGTCCTGCGGATCGGATTCCGTACGACCCCGCCGGGTGCGACGGAACCGGCCCACAAGGACTGCGTGGCGGCGGTCGAGCACGCGGCCCGCCTGCTCGAAACGCTCGGCCACCGCGTCGAGCCGACGAGCGCCCCCTGCCTGGACGACCCGGCCCTCTTCGAGGCGCTGGTACCGCTGTTCGCGGCGGTCCTGGCCTGGGAACTCGACCAGTGGTCAAAGCGCGTCGGCGAGCGCCTCGAACCGGCGGACCTCGAACCGATGAACGGGATGCTGGCCGAGATGGGCCGCTCGGTCACGGCCGCGCAGTGGCTCTCCGCCACCCAGGCGTGGCAGCGCTGGGCGCGCGGCGTGGCAGGACTGTGGGACGAGGAGGTCGACGTGCTGCTCACGCCGACACTGCCCACGCCGCCCGCGGCGCTGGGCGAACTCGCGCCCACGGCGCAGAGCCCCGAGGAACTGGTGGCCGCCGTGAGCGGGGGCATCGCCTTCACGGTGCCGTTCAACGTCACCGGCCAGCCCGCCATCTCCCTCCCGCTGTACCGCAGCGACGACGGGCTGCCGATCGGTGTGCAGCTCGTCGCCGCCTACGGACGGGAGGACGTACTGATCCGGCTGGCCTCCCAACTCGAACAGGCCGCTCCCTGGTCGGGACAGCACCCGCCGTCCTTCGACTGAACGCACCGTACGGTCGGGGCGCGTGGCACACGGCCGCCACGCGCCCCGGCCGCCGGGGCACGTGGCGTGGCCCGTCTCCGTCGGGGCGGCGGGCCGGGCCGTCTCCGTCGGCGCTCCACTGCTCCTTGAGTCCGTCCGACGGTCCGACGGTGCTTCGCGGGACGCGGCCCGGTAGCGGCTCCCTGCGCCGTCAGAACAGGGCGATGGGGTTGACCGGGCTCCCGGTCAGGCCGTGCACGCGGGGCGGGGCGACGACGAGCAGGAAGCTGTAGCGCCCCAACTCCGCGCACACGGAAGCGAGATCGTCGAGCTGTGAGCAGTCGATCAGGGGCATCGCCATCCGCCCGAGTGCGACGCCGTGCAGCGGGGACGGACCGGCCGGGTCGAGCGGAGGGAAGGCGTCGCCCCAGTCGCCGGTGTAGACGGAGACCTCGCGGTGGTGCATCCACCGCACCGCGTCGAGGCTGATGCCCGGTGTCGGTGTGCCGGCGGCCGGAAGCGTGTGCCAGCTGAAGCGGATCGCCAGGGCGTCGCCCGAGCGTACCTGGACCCCCTGTCGTTCCTCGGCCTGCTCCAGATCGCGCGATGTCACCGCGTACCCGGCCGGTACGGGCTCGTCTGCGGCCAGGTCGAGCAGGACTCCGCGCGTCACGATTCCGGCGGCGAAGGCCGCTGTCGAGGCGAACGTGACGCCTCCGGGCGTGATGACCTGGTCCCTGGGGCGGCCGGGGTAGACCTCGCCGTCGGTCGACCAGTGCGCCAGCGCGTCGATGTGGGTCGACTTCGCATGGTGGTTCTGTATCAGCGTCAGATCGGCGGCCGTACTGACTCCGGTGTACGACATCATCTGCTGCACGGGCGACACGTCCACCGTCGCGGGTGCGAGGGGGCCGCTGATGATCGGGGTCGGTACGACCGGCTGGGCCAGCGAGACCCACCGGCCGGTCCGCACCTCCGCCGCGGCCTGCGCCCGCACCGCCTCGGTGATCAGGTTCAGCGTGCCCAGTTCGTCGTCGGGACCCCACCGGCCCCAGTTGTCGGGCAGTTCGGGTTGGGCTGGAGTACTCACGTGCGCCGCTTTCTCTCGCTTGTCCGGTGTCCGGTGTCCGGTGTCCGGCTGATCGAGGCGCAGAAGGTGTCGGAGCGGGTGCTGTCGGCCTCGGACAGAGGGGGCGCGACGCCGCGTCGTCCCGTTGCGCCAGGCTGCCCCGGCCCGCCCTCTCTTCTGCCACTGGCTTCCTTTCCGCATACGGGGTCGGCCCGCGCCTCGCTCCGTCCCACCCTGCACACGAGAGGCAGAAGTGCCAACTCGCGGGAGGACGCCGCCTCGTCGGCGTCGGGCCTGGAGGACACCACGGGCGGCGGCCCCTCCCCGTATGGCCCCTCCTCGTACGGTCCGACCCCGTACGGTCCGACTCCGTACGGTCCGAACTTGTATGGTCCGACCTCGTACGGTCTGCCCCAGCACGGCCTGACCCAGCACGGTCTGACCTCCTCACACGACCCACGATGATGTCCTCACACGACCCAGGAGCTGTACGGCGCCTGTCGGTTGGGCCGCCTCGCGCGTCCTGCCCTGGTGGCCGCTTCGGAGAGCCGGCGGACCGCGTTGGCCAGTGTGGCGGGAGGGAGGACGAAGGGCAGCCTGAGGTACCGGTCGTGGGTTCCCGTGACGGTGAACCGGGGCCCCGGGGTGACGCGTACGCCGTGCTGGGGTGCAAGCCTGGCGAGGTCGGTGCTGGAGATCCCACCGAGGTCCACCCACACCGAGAGGCCGCCCCGTGGTCGCTGGTGGGGCCAGCCGGCCGCATCGAGCGCTTCGAGCAATGCGCTGCGGCGGGCGGCGACCATCCTGCGGCGCGCGGGCAGGAGCCGGTCGGCACGGTCGAGCAGGTACCGGGCGGCGAGCTGGTCGACCACCGGGGGACCGAGGTCGACGCCGGTGCGGACGGCCGAGATCCGGCTGATGAGTCCGACCGGCCCGCAGAGCCAGCCCACCCGCAGGCCGGGCCAGAAGGTCTTGCTCGTCGACCCCAGGGTGACCACGGTCCGGTCGGTCAGCGCCGCTGTCGGTGTGCCGGTGACGGCCTCGTGGGGGAAGTCCACCAGGGTCTCGTCGCAGACCGCGAGCACCGAGCGCGGGAGTGCGGCGAGCACCGCGCCGCGCTCGGCGTCCGACGCCCACCGCCCGGTGGGGTTGTGGCCGTCGAAGGTCAGGTGCGCCAGTGCGGCGCGGTTGCCGCTGAGCTGTGCGACGTCCCAGCCGTCCTCGTCGACCGGCAGCGGCAGCGGACGCAGCCGGTGGGCGAGCACCGCGTCGATGACCGAGGGGTACGTCGGCTGCTCGACGAGGACGTGCGCGCCGGGCGACGCCACGGCACCCAGCAGCAGGTTCCAGCCGTGCAGCGCGCCCGAGGTGATCAGCACCTGCTCACCCGTGGTGGGCAGGCCCCGCCGGGTGTAGCGGTCGGCGACCACCGCGCGCAGCTCGTCCAGCCCGGCGGGGTGCACCCCCGAGCCGGTCAGATGGGGGGACAGCCGGGCGGCGGCGTGCCGCATGGCCTCGTCCACGGCGGCCCCGGCCGGCAGCACGGCCGCGGTCAGGTCGATGGCGTCCCCCTGTCGCGCCGCGCCGTCCTCGTCCGCGGACGGCCGGTGGGACGGCAGCACGATCCGGGTGCCGTCGCCCGGCCTGCTGCGCAGCAGGCCCTCACCGCGCAGCACGTCGAACGCGCTGGTCACGGTGGCCCGGGACAGCCCCAGCGCCTCGGCCAGCGCACGCTCGGACGGCAGCCGGACCTCCGGCAGGAGCCGTCCGTCCAGGACGAGAGCGCGCAGACCCTCGGCCAGACCGTGCGTCACCGGCCTTCCGGCCAGATACGGGGTGAGCCAGCCGACGAGTCGATCGGGCAGTGCCATCAGACCATTCTCCCTTGAATGGCCTGACGAGCAACAGGCCATTCCGTCCAGCATGGCTGCACGAGATCCCCGACCCGAGGAGGGACGCGCCGATGCGCCTGCCGGACTTCATGCTGGAGGACTGGATCGACCGGTACCGGTCGCACTGCCGGTACAACATCGCAAGCTCCGACGTCGAGGGACTCGCTCTCGACCAACTCCTGTCCCTGCGCGACGAGGAGACCCGGGCACTGTGGGACTCGCTCACACTGGGTTACTCACACTCCCTCGGGCATCCGCTGCTGCGGGCCGAGGTCGCCCGGCTCCACCCCGGCGCCGGGGCGGAGAGCGTCCACGTCTTCGCGGGGACGACCGAGGCGGTGCTCGCCGCGGTCGGCGCGGCACTGGACCCAGGTGACCACGCCGTGGTCGTCGGCCCGGCCTACCAGCTCCTGACCGGCCTTCCGGCGGTAGTGGGCGCCGAGGCGGACCAGGTCGACCTCAGGAGCGAGGACGGGTGGGCGCTGGACGTGGACCGGGTGCGGTCCGCCTGCCGCCCCACCACCCGGCTGCTCATCCTCAACGCGCCCAACAATCCGACCGGCGCCCTGCCGTCATCCGAGCAGGTACGCGCACTCGCCGCCCTCGCCGAGTCGCTGGGCGCGCGCCTGCTGGTCGACGAGGTCTACCGAGGGCTCGAAGAACCCGGGACCACCCCGCCGTCCGGAGTCGAGCTCGGTCCGCACGCCGTCACGGTCAGCGGACTCTCGAAGGCGTACGGGCTCGCCGGGCTCCGGATCGGCTGGGTCGTCAGCACCGATGCCGGATACCGGCGGCGGCTGCGCGAGTTCCGCTCCTGGACCACCCTGAACAACAGCGCGCCCAGCGAGATCCTGGCCCTCGTCGCCCTGCGGGCCCGCGCCACGCTCCTCGGCCGGGCGCGGAGCATCGTCACGGCCAACCGCGCCCTGCTTGAGGACTTCCTCACGCAGCACACCGACTGGTTCGACTGGGTGCCCACCCGGGCGGGCACCACCGCCTACCCTCGGCTCCTGCGGGACGACGCCCACCGGGCAGCCGAGGCCCTGGCCACCCGCCACGGCATCTTCACCGTCCCGTCGTCGGTCATACCGAGCACCGGGGAACACCTCCGCATCGGCCTGGGCAGGACCGACCTGCCCGAGGGACTCGACGCACTGGCCGCCGCGCTGGCGACCTCGCGGCCCGGAGAGCTGTCCGCGAACGCGGCGGTGTAACCCGGGCACGCTCACGGCCTCCCCGGCAACCGGGGACCGCTCCACCCGCGCCGCCTCCCCGACCTCTCCTCCCACGGCGTGGAGCACAGGGGCCGGACGGACGCGCGCCCCGACCTGAGGCGTCGGCCCCGCGAATCGCAGCTTGAGCACGCGTGGAAGGATGGACGGTCCCGTGTCCGCCAGTTGGGCGGGTGTTCACTTCCAAAAACTGCCCCTTGCCCCGACGGGCACGGGACCTTTCCCCAGACGGCACGGGACCGACACGGGCAACGAGTTCACCTTGGAGAAAGTGGTACAGATGGCAAGGATCGCTCTCTTCGGCGCCACCGGGATGATCGGCAGCCGCATCCTCGGCGAGGCCCTCGACCGTGGCCATGATGTCCTGGCCGTGGTCCGCGATCCCTCCCGCCTCACCACGTCCCACCCGTCCCTGAGAGTGGTCGCAGGAGACGTCCTCGAACCCTCGTCGGTCCTCGCCGCCGCGGACGGCCGGGACGTCGTGGTCAGTGCGGTCGGCGGTGGACACGGCGACGCGGCGGGCCACCTCGCGACGGCCGAACCCGCCACGAGGGCACTGGTGGCGGGGCTGCGCGCACTCGGACCCGGCGCCGCCGCCCCGCGCCTGCTCTCTGTCGGCGGGGCCGGCCCGCTGCGGACCTCCGACGGCAAGCCGCTGTGGGACAGCGAGGGGCTGCCGGAGACCCTGCGGCAGATCATGCACGCGCACGGCGACGCGCTCGCTTACCTTCGAACCGTCAGCGATGTCCGCTGGACGGTCATCAGCCCCTCCGCACTCGTCGGCCCCGGTTCCCGGACCGCCACGTACCGCAGCGCCCTGGACGACCTCATCGTGGGCGAGGACGGCAAGAGCCGCATCTCCACCGAGGACTTCGCAGTCGCGGCCGTCGACGAGATCGAGCAGCCACGCCACCCGGGCACCCGATTCACGGTGGGCTACTGACACCTGCAGCGCATGGCGTCACGCCGTATCGTGCGGTATCGCATCGCATTGCGACGGAGACGACGGCGGAGTCGGCTCCCCGAGACCCACCGGGAACCGCGGAATGGAAGAAGGGCGGGGGTTTACCCCCCCCGGGGGCCCCCCCCCCGGCCCCCGGGGGGGTGGGGGGGGGCCCCCCCCCCGCCGCCGGGGGGGGCCCCCCGGGGCCCCTTCGCGATGTCCGAAAGCCCGCGTGCCGTCCCGCGGCGGGCGACGGGGCCTAGAGGGCCACGCCGAGCAGCGCGTCCACGGTGCGCGTGACCAGGCCGGGCGCGCCCTCGTCCGAGCCGCCCTCGCTCTCCTGCACCGCCGCCCAGCGGTCCACCGCCGCGAGCGCGGCCGGCGCGTCCAGGTCGTCCGCGAGCGCCGCGCGGACCTCCTCGACCAGCGCGTCCGCGGAAGCGCCCTCCGGCCGGGAGACGGCGGCGCGCCAGCGCGCCAGCCGTGCCTCCGCGTCGGACAGGACCTGGTCCGTCCACATCCAGTCGGAGCGGTAGTGGTGGGCGTGCAGCGCCAGCCTGATCGCGGCCGGGTCGACGCCCCGCTCGCGCAGCGCGGAGACGAAGACGAGGTTGCCCTTGGACTTCGACATCTTCTCGCCGTCGAGGCCGACCATGCCGGCGTGCACGTACGACTTCGCGAAGGGGAACTCCCCGGTCAGGGCCTGCGCGTGCGAGGCGCCCATCTCGTGGTGCGGGAAGGCCAGGTCGCTGCCGCCGCCCTGCACGTCGAAGGCCATGCCGAGGTGGTCGAGCGCGATGGCGACGCACTCGATGTGCCAGCCTGGCCGCCCGGCGCCGAGGCTGCCGCCGTCCCAGCTCGGCTCGCCGGGGCGGGCCGCCATCCACAGCATCGGGTCGAGGGGGTTCTTCTTGCCCGGCCGCTCCGGGTCGCCGCCGCGCTCGGCGGACAGCAGCCGCATCGCCGCCGCGTCCAGGCGGGACACCTCGCCGAAGTGCGGGTCCGCGGCGACGGAGAAGTAGGTGTCGCCCTCCAGCTCGTAGGCGGCTCCGGTCTCCCGCAGCCGCTCCACCAGCGGGACGATGCCGGGTATGGCCTCGACCGCGCCGATGTAGTGCCTCGGCGGCAGCATCCGCAGCGCCGTCATGTCCTCGCGGAACAGGGTGGTCTCACGTTCGGCGAGCGCCGTCCAG
Source organism: Streptomyces sp. 8L (assembly GCF_020176795.1). GTDB lineage: Bacteria > Actinomycetota > Actinomycetes > Streptomycetales > Streptomycetaceae > Streptomyces. The sequence goes on along the minus strand of NZ_JAIUKE010000030.1, from coordinate 18,836 downwards.
TCCTCGCCGTCGCGCTCGGCGCGCTCCAGCAGCGGGTCGTCCACGTCCGTCACGTTCTGCACGTAGTGGACCTGCCGACCCGTGTCCAGCCACACCCGCTGCACCAGGTCGAACGCGTTGTACGTCGCCGCGTGCCCCATGTGGGTCGCGTCGTACGGCGTGATACCGCAGACATATATGCGGGCGACGGGCCCCGGGGTGAGGGTGACCCTGTCGTCCGTCGAGGTGTCGTGAATCCGGATGTCGCGGCCCGTGCCGGGCAGGGCGGGGACATCGGAAGCTGGCCAGGCATGCATGTCATGAGCGTAACCGGACGTGGTATCCGGATACGACCCGGAGGGCGGGCCCGATCGGTCAGACCGGTGGCCAGGGGATCGCGGGCCACTGCCCGGACGGCTCGGGATGGCGCCCGGTGTGGCGCAGTTCACGTACGCGCGCCCGCAGCGCCTCGGTCTCCGCGGGCGTGATCAGCTCCGCCAGCCGGGTGGCGAGCGGCGCCCCCTCGGCGAGTTCCTCCGCGAGCCGGGCGAGGACGGTGAGCGCCTCCTCGGGCAGCGGCTGCCCCGCCCATCCCCACAGCAGGGTGCGGAGCTTGTCGTCGGCGTTGAACGTGACGCCGTGGTCGATGGCGTAGAGGCGGCCTTCCGGCGAGGTCAGCAGATGGCCGCCCTTGCGGTCACCGTTGTTGATCACCGCGTCCAGTACGGCGAGCCGGCGCAGCCGCTCGTCGTCGGCGTGCACCAGCAGCGCCGTCTCCCCCTCGCCGACCTCCGCGAGGCCGATCGCCTTCCAGCCGTCGACGGTCTCCTCGCCGGCCACCAGCGCGAGCAGCGGGGTGAGCCGGGTGACGAGGCCGTCGGCGCCGGGGTCGCCTTCCGGCGAGTCGCTTTCCTGCGCGTCACGTCCCTGCGCGTCGCCTTCCGGCACGTCGCCTTCGTGGGCGTCTGCGCCACCGGCGTCTTCGCCACTGCCCTCGTCGGCATCGTCGTCGCCACCGTCGTCGAGGTCGTCGCCACCGTCGTCGAGCGGTTCCGCGTCGATCCAGAGCTGGATCATGCCCGTCCCGTAGGGGCCCTCACGGAGGACGGTCGGCGGCACCAGCCCCCAGCCGGTCGCCTCGGACACCTCGTACGCCGCGACCTCGCGCTGTGCGAGCGTGCCGTCGGGGAAGTCCCAGAGCGGGCGCTCCCCCGCGACCGGCTTGTAGACGCAGGCCGCCTCGGCTCCCCGGAAGGCGATGGTGCAGTACAGCACCCCGTTCGACGCCTCACGTATCCGGCCGCGTACGGTCAGCTCGCCCTCGCGGAGCAGATCCGTGACCGACACCTGAGCCTCGGTCTCCCCGACGGCACCGCTCATCACGCCCTCCCCCTCACCGCTCACGCGCCCCGCCGGTATCCGTTCTGGCGGGGGCACACATGCCCCTCGGGGTCGAGCGGCAGGCTGCACAGCGGGCAGGGCGGCCGGCCCGCGTTCACGACGTGCAGGGCACGCTTGGCGAACGCCCTGGCCTGCGATCCGCTCAGCCGGACGCGGAGCATCGGCGGGCCGTTCTCCTCGTCCTGGAGCAGCCGCTCCTCGGCCTCGGCCAGGGCCTCGTCGGTCTCGGCGTCAAGCTCCACGAGCGCCTGCGCCTCGATGATCATGCGCTGCTCGTCGCCGTCCCAGGCCAGCGCCATGGTGCCGACCCGGAACTCCTCCTCGATCGGCACGTCGAGCGGCGCGGAGTCGGAGACGTCGGAGGGCGCCACCGCGGGCACGGGAGCGTTTCCGCCGCTGCGCCGCACGACCTCGTCGAGCAGTTCGTCGATCCGCTCGGCGAGCGCGGCGACCTGGGTCTTCTCCAGGGCAACGCTGGTCACGCGCCCCGCGGCGGACGCCTGGAGGAAGAACGTACGACGTCCAGGCAGCCCGACCGTGCCGGCCACGAAGCGGTCCGGCGGATCGTAGAGGAACACCTGACGGGACACGCCCTGTCTCCCTTGGGAAGTGATGGAATCGGCACCGGCGCGGCGCTCAGGAGGCCGCCGTCGGCGACCCGTGACGCGTGCACGGCGCGTCCACCCTACTGCGCCCGGCGATCACGGCGCGCCCGCGCCGCCCCCCCCCGCCCCGGGGCCCCCGCCCCCCGCCCCGCGGGGCACGAGAGCACCGAGATCCCCGGTGTCGCCGAGCTTCAGGAGGTAGGGGCGCAGCCGGGTGTACGCGACGGCGGTGACCGAGCAGGGGTCGACGTTCAGCCGCTGGAAGAGGTCGAGGTGCATGCCGAGCGCGTCGGCGACGATCGCCTTGATGATGTCGCCGTGCGAGCACATCAGGAAGACGGCCTTCTCGCCGTGCTCCTTCTCGACGCGCTCGTTCCACTCCCGTACGCAGGCGACGGCGCGCGCCTGCATGGCGGCCATCGACTCCCCGCCGGGGAAGGCGGCGGCGGCGGGGTGCTGCTGCACGACCTGCATCAGGGGTTCGTCGTTCAGCTCGGCCAGCTTGCGGCCCGTCCACTCCCCGTAGTCGCACTCGCCGATCCGGTCGTCCGTGATGAGTTCGGTGCCGGGACGGGCGTCGAGCAGCGGCTGGAGGGTCTCGCGGCAGCGCTGGAGGGGGCTGGCGACGACGGCGGCGAACGGGATGCCGTCGAGGCGGGCGGGCAGTGCCGCGGCCTGGGCGGCGCCCCGCTCGTCGAGCGCCACCGAGGGGGTCCAGCCCGCCAGCAGTCCCGAGGTGTTGGCGGTGGAGCGTCCATGACGTACGAGGATCAGCGTGGCCATGACGGCTAGCGTAACCATGCCGGCCGGGCCGCCCGCCGCCGCTGTGGTGTGCGCGGTCCGCGAGCGGGGAGAATGCCCGGCGTGATCGTGGACTGTGCCATTTACCGCAACGGCGACCGTACGGAGGGCCCCGAGGATTTCTCGGACGCCCTGGACCAGGCGCGCGCCTCCGGGGACGCGTTCTTGTGGATCGGGTTGCACGAACCGACGGAGGAGGAGTTCTCGCGCGTCACGAGCGAGTTCGGGCTGCACCCGCTGGCCGTGGAGGACGCGCTGACCGCGCACCAGCGGCCGAAGCTGGAGGTCTACGACGACTCGCTGTTCGTGGTGCTCAAGCCCGCGACGTACGACGCGGACAGCGACACCGTGACCACCGGTGAGCTGATGGTCTTCATAGGTGACTCGTTCGTCGTGACCGTGCGGCACGGCGAGGGCGCCCCGCTCTCGGCCGTGCGCCACCGGCTGGAGAACGAGCCCAAGGTGATGCGGCACGGGCCGACGGCGGTGCTCTACGCGGTCAGCGACGCCGTGGTGGACCACTACATCGACGTGGCGGCCGAGCTCCAGATCGACCTGGAGGGGGTGGAGGCGGAGGTCTTCGCACCGGCGTCGGACGGCCGAGCGGCGGAGCGCTCGGCGAACGCGCAGACCACGGCGGCCCGCATCTACAACTTCAAGCGGCAGGTACTGGAGTTCCGGCGCGCGACAGGACCGCTCGTGGCCCCGATGCAGAAGCTGACGGGGACGGGTGTGCCGTTCGTGAACGAGCAGGCCCGGCCGTTCTTCCGGGACGTCAATGACCACCTGACGCACGCGAACGAGATGGTGGAGAGCCTCGACCGGCTCCTGACGGACGTCCTGTCCGCCCACCTGGCCCAGATGGGCGTGCGCCAGAACGACGACATGCGGAAGATCTCCGCGTGGGCGGCCATGGCGGCGGTGCCGACGATGGTGGCCGGCATCTACGGCATGAACTTCGAGCACATGCCGGAGCTGCACTGGATCTGGGCGTACCCGGCGGTGATCGCGCTGATGCTGGTGGTCGTGGCGGGGCTGCACCGGCAGTTCAAGCGGCGCGGCTGGCTCTGACGCGGGCGCCCGGCCGTTCCGGCCGTCGCCTCCCCGTTTCGGCCGTCATCCCTGCGGCCGGCACCGGCGGACACCGGCCGCCGCCCGCCGGTGCCGGAAGTACGCGCGCGGACGGCGGCTTCGCCGCGTGGAACGTCAGACCACCGGGGCGGGTGCGGGGGCCGGAGCCTCGACCGGGCCGCCGAGCGCGTCGCGGCGCTCGGGCTGGGTGAGACGGGTCATCCGGCGCCATCCGCCGAGCCGCTCGTACGCGTACATCGCGTTGATGCCCGCGGCGAGCGCGGCGGCCTTCGGCGCGGGCCAGCCGAGGATGCGGCCCATGTGGTCCATGACGGCCAGGCTGACCTGTCGGTAGATCGACATCTCGACCCGGGCGCACGAGACGAGCGAGTCGAGGATGAACCGGCCGTGGCCCTGCGCGGCGAGCCGCAGCAGCTCCTCGTGGCAGTAGGCGAGGTGGTTGTCCTCGTCGTTGCTGATCATCTTGACGGCCTTGCCCACCTCGGGGTTCTCCGAGAAGTGCGTCTTCAGCATGTCCATCTGGTCGCTGGCGCGCTGCTCCGTGACCCTGCTGTGGGCCAGGTACACGATGATGTCCCGCTCCGTGAGGGGCTCGTCGCGCCGGAGCTTCTCGTGCGCGAGACCGATGCCGCGCTGTTCGAGCAGCACGGTGTAGTCGGTCTCCAGCGGCACCTCGACCGGGTCGAGCCCGCGCTTCTTGAGGAGGGCGTTGAAGATCCGGCCGTGCTTGTCCTCGTCGGCGCCGTGCCGGGTGATCTTGGGGGCGAGGTCGCGCATGCTGTCGGGCACCAGCGCGGCGATCCTGCTGTTCTCCCAGCCGCCCTGGGCCTCGCCCGACGCGGCGATGGAGCAGAACAGCTGGAACGCCCGGTCGTCGTCGACCATTTCCTGGAACAGACTGTGGGCCGAGAGCATCTCTGATACCTCCATCTGAACAGACATCCGCAGAAAACGAGTCAAAGCGGATGGAGCCGCGGAGGCAACAGGTGGGGCCGGGGACTGCGCCGAAAGAAGGACGGCGCCCACGCGTAACCGCACGCGGCCCCGGACGTTGTCCTGGGTGAGGCGGGCGTGGCGGGGAGACCCCCGAGCCCCCACCACGGCCGCGTATCCGTCCTCGCGCGGCCCGTCTCGCGGGGTCCGCCTCGCGAGGCCCGCCAAGGCAGGCACGGGCCCGCCTCCGGCAAGAGGGCTACGGGCCGCTACTCGGCGAGGCCGGCCCGTTCCAGGGCGTCCACGCCGACGCGCAGCGCCTCCACCCGCTGCTCCAGCGTGAGGCCCGCGGGAGCCAGCGTCAGGGTGGTGACACCCACCGCCGCGTACGCCTGCATGCGATCGGCGATACGGGCCGTCGAGCCGAGCAGCGTGGTCGAGTCGATCAGGTCGTGCGGCACGGCGGCCGCCGCGCCCGGCTTGTCGCCCGACAGGTACTTGTCCTGGATCTCCGCCGCCTCCTTCTCGTACCCCATGCGTCCGGCCAGGCGGTTGTAGAAGTTCTGCTTCCTGCTGCCCATGCCGCCCACGTACAGCGCCGTGTAGGGGCGGAACTGGTCGGCGAGCGCGGGCACGTCGTCGCCGGTCGCCAGCGGCACCGTCGGACAGACGTCGAAGCCGTCCATCGTCAGCCCGGCCTTCTCCCGGCCCGCGCGCAGGTGCGTCAGCGCCGTCTCCTCCAGGTGCTCGGCCGCCGGGAAGATCAGCAGCGCACCGTCCGCGATCTCGCCCGTCTGCTCCAGGTTCTTCGGCCCGATCGCCGCGATGTACAGCGGGATGTGCTCGCGCTGCGGGTGCACGGTCAGCTTGAGCGGCTTGCCGGGTCCTTCCGGCAGCGGCAGCGTCCAGTGCTCGCCCTCGTACGACAGCCGTTCGCGCGACATCGCGGCGCGCACGATCTCCACGTACTCCCGCGTCCTGGCGAGCGGCTTGTCGAACCTCACGCCGTACCAGCCCTCGGAGACCTGCGGCCCCGAGACGCCGAGGCCGAGGCGGAACCGGCCGCCGGAGAGCGAGTCGAGCGTCGCGGCCGTCATGGCGGTCATGGCGGGCTGGCGGGCCGGGATCTGCATGATCGCCGAGCCGACGTCGATGCTCTCCGTGCGGGACGCGACCCACGCCAGCACGGTCGGGGCGTCGGAGCCGTACGCCTCGGCCGCCCAGCACACGTCGTAGCCGAGCCGGTCCGCCTCCTGTGCGACGGCGAGATTGTCGCCGTCCATCCCCGCACCCCAGTACCCGAGGTTGATGCCGAGCCGCATTCCCGCACCCGCTCCCTACTCGTCCTACTCACCGGTAATGTCCTGCCCCAGGGACTGTAGCGCGCGCCGTGCGGGGCCGTCAGCGCCCGTCGGCACCCATCACGTCACGGGTCCGTTGTCCACAGCCCTCACGCGGGGTGGGGCTCTGCCCAGTAACCTCAGCCCCCATGGAGCAGAGGCATCTCGGCAGTACGGGACTGCGCGTCTCGCGCATCGGGCTCGGCACCCTGACGTGGGGCAGGAACACCGGCGAGCACGACGCGGCCGACCAGTTGAAGGCCTTCTGGGAAGCGGGAGGCACGCTGATCGACACGGCGGACGTGTACAGCGGCGGAGAAGCGGAGTACCTCCTCGGCCGGCTCGTCGAGCGGCTGGTGCCGCGCGACGACCTGGTGATCGCCACCAAGGCCGGCAGCGTGCCGGACCCCGACCGGCGCTTCGACGGCTCGCGGGGCCATCTGCTCCAAGCGCTCGACGCCTCCCTGGAACGGCTCGGCACGGACTACGTGGACCTCTGGCAGATCCACGCCTTCGACCCGGAGACCCCGCTGGACGAGACGCTGCACGCGCTGGACATCGCCGTCACCAGCGGGCGGGCGCGGTACGCGGGCGTGTCGAACTTCTGCGGCTGGCAGTTGGCGAAGGCCGCGACCTGGCAGCTGGCGTCGCCGGGGATACGCACCAGGCTGGCCAGCACGCAGATGGAGTACTCGCTGCTCCAGCGGGGCGTGGAGCGGGAGGTGCTGCCCGCCGCGCTCGACCTGGGCGTCGGACTGCTGCCGTCGTCGCCGCTCGGGCGGGGCGTGCTGACGGGCAAGTACCGTCACACGACACCCCCGGACTCGCGGGGCGCGACGGACATGGCGATGTTCGTGGAGCCGTACCTCGACGGAGCGGCGGGCCGGATCGTCGACGCGGTCGCGACGGCCGCGGACGGCCTGGCGACGAGCCCGCTCGCGGTCGCTCTCGCCTGGGTACGCGACCGGCCGGGCGTCGCGGCCCCGATCGTGGGCGCGCGCAACGCGCGGCAGCTCACCGAGGCGTTGTCGGTGGAGGGCCTTAGTCTTCCTGACGAGATCTGCCGGGCGCTGAACGACGTGTCGGCCCCGGTGCACCGCTATCCCGACCAGGACTGGAGCACGCTGTGACGACGGACCGCGACGCGGACGAGGCGACCGTCGAGGAGGCGGGCGCGGAGGGGCCGGAGGCGCCTGGCGGGGCGCACGAGAGCGCGGCCGAGCCGGCCGCCGTGGCCGAGGAGGCGGCTTCCGCCGGGGAGGCGGCTTCCGCCGAGGAGGTGGGGGCGGCGGAGCCCGTGGAGGCGGCCGACGGGACCGACGACGGCTCGGGCGGTACGGGAGGTACTGGAGGTGGGGAGGACTCGGACGGCGCGGAGGCCGCGGGCGGCGAGGGCGGCGCGGACGGTGCGGAGGCCCCGGAACTGAGCGAGGCCCAGGCCGAAATCGCCGCCCAGCGCGAGCTGCGCCGGCGCATCGAGGAGCGCAAGGCCGGGAAGCCGGGACCCGTCGCCGCGGGCGCCAAGCTCAGCGGCCAGGCCGCCGACCTCCTGGCCGCCGTCCGCGCGGTGGAGAGCGGCGGCACGCCCGATCCTGCCGTGCTGCGGTCCGCCCCGGCTCCGGGCGCCCCCGCGCCTGCCGCGACCGTGCCCTCGCCCGCTGTGCCCGCCCCGCTTTCCGCTCCGGACGCACCGGCCCCGGCCGCACTGGACGCGGGGGCGCTCGCCGCGGTGCGCGCCGTTCTCGGCGAGGGCGGCGCCCCGGAGGCGCTGGCGGCTCCGGTGGTCACCGCGCTCGGGGAGTCCGCGGGCGAGGTGCTGCGCCAGGACCCGTGGCAGCTGCTTGCCGTGCCGGGCGTACGGCCCGAGCAGGCGGACGGGTTCGCCCGTGCGCTGCTCGGCGCGGAGTGCGGACCCGGGGACGAGCGGCGGGCCGTCGCCCTGGTCGTCTGGTCGCTGGAGCGCGCCGCCGTCCAGGGCCACACCGCGCTCGAAGTCTCCGCGGTCCGCGACGGACTGGCGAGGCAGGGCGTGCCCGACCCGGCCGAGGCGGTGCGCCACGCCGCGGCGGAGGGCGCGGTGCTCGTCTTCCGCGACGAGGAAGAGGACGAGGGCGAGGACGGGCACGGAGACGGGGCCCAGGACGCGTACGACGACGGCGCAGAGCCCGGAGAGGCGACCGGGCGCGCGGGAGACACCGAGGACGGCGGCGGGGCGGCGCCCGGCGGACAGGACGGCGCCCCCTCCACCCCCGTGCTGCTCGGGCTCGACCGCTTCGCGCTCGCCGAGGAGAGCCTCGCGGACGGCCTCGCACGCCTGGTGAAGACCGTAGGGGAGCTGCCCGGGGAGCCCTGGGCCGAGGCGGAGCGCGCGGCGCCCTCGCCGTCCGCCGCCGAACTGCTGCGAGCCGTCGCGGGGCACGGTCTCGTCCTGCACACCGGCGGCGAGGCCGCGCGTGCCGAGCCGGTCGCCGTCGCGGCGGCGGCGCGGGCACTCGGGCTGCGTGCAGCCGTCGCGACGCACAGCGAGAACGGCCGGGACCGGCTCCTGGCCTCCGGCGCCGCCGGCGTGGTCACCGTGGCGGGCCTGCTCGGGGGCTCCGAGGGCCCGGGGCGGGAAGCGGACGGCGTGTTCGCCCTGGACCTGCTCGTGGTGCTCGACGCGCCGCAGCTGGACGTGGAGACGGCGGCCGTGCTGGTCGAGTCGCTGGCGGACGGCAGCAGGCTGGTGCTCGACGGCGATCCCTGTGTGCTCGGTTCCGCGGGCGCGGGCCGGGTCTTCAACGACCTCCTCGCCGCGCGGGTCTGTCCTCAGATCGCGTCCCGGACGCCGGACGCGGGGCCGATCGGCGAGCTCGTCTCGGGGATCGGCATCGGCGAGCTGAACCAGGTGCCGGCGCCGGACAAGGAGATCGTGATCGTCCCGGTGCGGGACGCGGGCGAGGCGGTGCACCGCACGGTGCAGCTGGTCGCGGAGTCCGTACCCCGGGCGTTCGGGCTGGCGCCGGGGCAGACCCAGGTCGTCACGGTCGGCCACGGCGGCCCGGCGGGCACGCGCGCGCTGAACGCGGCGCTCAAGCAGCGGCTGGCGCCGGGGCCCGGCAGGTTCGGCGGGTTCGACCCCGGCGACCGGGTCGCGTACGTGCCCGCGCCGGGACACACGGTCCTGGGCGTGGTCCTGGCGGCGGAGGCGGACGGCCTGCGCGTGGAGCTGGACACCCCGGATGCCGTCAGCGGCGCTGAGCCCGCCGGTCCTGCCGGCGCCGCCGGCAGGACCGTGACGGTGGCGAGGGAGCGGGTCGAGGCGCAGCTGCGGCACGGCTGGGCGCTCACGGCGCACCAGGCCGCGGGGATGCGATGGCCCGCGGCGGTGGTGGTGCTGCCGGGAGACGCCGCTCAGGCCCTGACCCGCGCGTGGGTGTACACGGCCTTCGGACGGGGCGAGCGGCACCTTTCCGTGGTCCACGGAGTGGACCAGGCGCTGCCGAGGGCGGTCGCGGAGGGCGAGGGCCCCTCAGCCACGCGCCACACCCGCCTGCGGCCCCTGGTGGAAGGCCTGCTGGCTCCGGACCCGGCACCGGCGCCGTAGCCGCGCGGAGCGCCGGGGCCCGGCGCTGGAGCCCACGACCGGCCGCGGGCTGGCGCCGTTCGCGTCGTAACTCCGGAACGGGCTCGGTCCGGGGTACGCCGGGCAGCGGCCGGAATCGCGGCGCCGTAGCCCTCGTAATGCTCGGGACGCGGCTGCGGTACGCCGCTGAGCCCACGAACAAGCGCGGGCCAGCGCCGTTCGCGTCGCAACCCCGGAGCAGGCTGGGCCCGGCGCCACCCCGGCAACGGGCGGAATCCGGCGCCGTAGCCCCAGAAATGCCGGCGCCCGGGGTACGGCCGACGCAGCCCGCCGGCGGCCAGGGCTTCCGTGGCGAGGAGCCGTCGCGGACGCGGCGAGGAGCCGCCCATCGCGTGGTGGGCGGCTCCTCGCCGCGGCTACGCCTCCTGTTCCTCCAGGTCGTCCGTGTCGGCGTCCAGATCGTCCTCGTCGAAGACCGCGCTCACGTCGAAGCGGCAGACGACCTGCTGCGGGTCCGCCGCCTCGAAGGGGGACGCCAGCCATTCGCCGGGCTCCGGCAGGTCGTCGACCGCGGAGACCCAGAGGGTGGAGTCGCCCTCCTCCAGGCCGAACTCCTTGTGCCGCGAGGCGATCTCGTCCGGTTCGTACTCGCCGAACAGCACGCCGAGCGCCGCGTGCACGCTGCCGCCGACGACCGCCGCGACGCCCGACGCGGCGGCCACGTCGTCGTCCGCGTCGGCGATGCGCTGTGCCTGTGCCAGGAGCCGCTCCGGTTCGACCACCGCGTAGTCGCGGCGGATCAGCACGCTGAGGGCGTGGGGTTCCTCCGGGCCCGCATAGGGCGGAAGGGAATCGTCCGGTTCCGGGATCTCGAAGGGGGTCACCTCGTCGTACCGGTGGTAAAGCCGCTCGTCGTAGACCTCGGCCGCCGCCGCCAGCGCGTTGAACGCCTCGGAAACGGCCTGGTCGTCCTCACCCGTGCGGTTCTCGACTGCCGCCAAGTGCCGGTCGAGGGCGGCCTTGACCGCCTCGGCGGCGGCGCGTACGTCGGCAGCGGTGGGCTGCGCAGCATCAGACATAGAGCAGACGCTATCCGTATCCGGGGTCTGGTCGCACAATAGATGCGATGCCGGAATACGAATTTGTCGACGTGTACGTGCCCCGCGGTGTGTCCCGCAAGGACACCGCCCGTCTGCTGACGGACCATGCCGAGTACGGGCACTGGGAACTGGACCGCCTGAGTCTGCACCGCGACGGCAGCCGCAGGGTGCGGCTGCGCAGGCGCATCATCAGACAGGTGCGCGCCACCTGGTGAGAGACACCCTGCCCGCGACAGCGGAACGGGCCCCGCCCGGGTGAGAGGCGGGGCCCGTCCGGGTTACCGGATGCCCGGGTACGCGCACGCGGCGGCCGTCGTCACGCGGCGGCGCGCGAGCGGCGGTAGAGGATCGTGCCCGCGAGGACCATGCCCGCCGCCGCGGGAATCGCGATCCCGAGGCCGTCGGCCCCCGTGTGCGCGAGCTGCGCGTGCTCCGCGACCGGTACCTCGGCGACCGTCTGGGGCTTCGGAGTCTGCGGCGCGGGCGGCACGTCGCGGTGGGCCGGCGGGGTCACCGGCGGCGCGGGGTGGTGCGGCGCAGGCGGTGCGGGCGGGGTGGGCGGCGTGTCCGCGTTCTCGCAGGACTCGCCGGTCACCGGGTTTCCGATGCCGAGGACGTTGACCCCGAGCCCGCAGATGTTCACCGGGACGTCGATCGGGACGCTCACGTCGTTCCCCGAGCCGACGCCCGGCGAATGGGAGGCGCCGCCGCCCGCGTGCGAGCCGCCGCCCTGGTGCGCGCCACCGCCGCCGGTGTGCGGGGGCGTACCGGAGCCGTGGTGGCTCCCGCCCTCGCGCGAAGAGCCTCCGCCGTGCGGGGCGCCGCCGCCCTGGTGCGCGCCGCCGCCGTGGGAGGCGTTGGCGCACTGGTTGCCCATCGCCGGGTTGAGCAGTCCGACGACGTTGACGGTGTTGCCGCACACGTTGACCGGTACATGCACCGGCACCTGCACGTTGTTGCCGGACAGCACACCCGGCGAACCGACGGCGCTGCCCCCGGCCCCCGCGTCGGCGTGTGCCACTCCGCCGCCGAGCGCGATGACGCCGCCCGCCGCCGCGAAAGTGATCAGGCCCTTGCGCGTGCCCTGTCTCATCTCTTGTTCCTGCCTTCTGCCATACGGGATACCCCCGGTCGACGCCGGAAGCGGGATACCCAGCGGCCCCGGAGTGCATGGCGCGCACTCCGGCCCCGTCCGGATCAGGCCCTGTCCGGGCCGACAGCCCTGTGTGGGCCGACCTACAACGTCACGCGTTGACGCAGGTGTTGCCGAAGGCGGGGTTCAGCAGCCCGATCACAGAGACCGTGTTGCCACACGCGTTCACCGGGATGTGCACCGGCACCTGGATGACATTGCCGGAGAGAACGCCGGGGGACTGCACCGCGGCGCCCTGGGCACCCGCGTCCGCGGAGGCCATACCAGCGCCCGCGAGCACCAGACCACCGGTGACAGCCGCAGCAGCGACGACCTTCTTGATCATTACTTCCTCCTTGTTGGCAAACCGCGGTCCCAGCTGCGGACCGCACACCTGTAACGAGGAGGGAGTAATGAGGCTACGAGCTTATGGTCGGATTCACTCGTCCCCGTGAGGGGGCCGGACGCGCGATCGATTCACGCGTCCGGCCCTCGTACCGACGGGCGAGGACACCGGGCCGTCGGGCAGGACCCCCGGAACGCAAGGGGCGGGAGTGCTCAGGAGTGGTCGATGAACCGGTCCAGCACGCGGGCGCCGAACTTGAGGCCGTCCACCGGCACCCGCTCGTCGACGCTGTGGAACATCCCGGCGAAGTCCAGCTCCGGCGGCAGCTGGAGCGGCGCGAAGCCGAAGCCGCGGATGCCGAGGTCGTCGAAGGACTTCGCGTCCGTACCGCCGGAGAGCATGTACGGGACGGCGCGCGCGATCGGGTCCTCCGCGCTCAGCGCGGTCTGCATGGCCTCGACCAGCCTGCCGTCGAAGGTCGTCTCCACCGCCTTGTCCGCGTGCACGTCCTCGCGCCGCACGCGCGGGCCGAGGATGCGGTCGAGGTCGGCCAGGAACTCGTCCTCGTAGCCGGGCAGGAAGCGACCGTCCACATGCGCGGTGGCCTGCCCGGGGATCACGTTGACCTTGTAGCCCGCGCCGAGCATGGTCGGGGCGGCCGAGTTGTTCAGCGTCGTCCCGATCATCTTGGCGATGCCGCCGAGCTTCGCGAGCGTGGCCTCCATGTTCTCCGGGTCGAGCGGGGTGCCGAGCGCGTCGGACAGCTCGTCGAGGAACGCCCGTACGGTCTTCGTGGCGCGCACCGGCCACGTGTGGCGGCCGAGGCGGGCGACGGCCTCGCACAGCTCGGTGATCGCGTTGTCCGTGTTGGTCATGGAGCCGTGGCCGGCCGTGCCGTCCACGGTCAGCTTCATCCAGTGCATGCCCTTCTCGGCGGTCTGCACGAGGTACAGGCGCAGGTCCTCGCGCGCGGTGAAGGAGAAGCCGCCGACCTCGCTGATGGCCTCCGTCACGCCCTCGAACAGGCCGGGGTGGTTGTCCACCAGGTAGCGCGCGCCGTACGTGCCGCCCGCCTCCTCGTCGGCGAGGAACGCCAGGACGATGTCGCGCGGGGGCTTGCGCCCGGTGCGCATCCTGTCGCGCACGACCGCCAGGGTCATCGCGTCCATGTCCTTCATGTCGATCGCCCCGCGGCCCCACAGGCAGCCGTCGGCGATCTCCCCGGCGAACGGGTCGTGCGTCCAGTCGTCGGCGTTCGCCGGGACGACGTCGGTGTGCCCGTGGATCAGCAGAGCGGGCCGCGACGGGTCCTCACCCTCGATCCTGGCCACCGTGGAGGCCCGGCCCTTGTGGGACTCGAAGATCTGCGGTTCGAGGCCGACCTCGGCGAGCTTCTCCGCGACGTACTCGGCCGCCGCGCGCTCGCCGGGACCCGAGTGGTCGCCGTAGTTGCTGGTGTCGATCCTGATCAGGTCGCGGCACAGGTCCACGACCTCGCCCTCGCCCGCCACGGCTCGCTCCGCGCTCGGCTCGCTCACGCTGCTCACTCCCACGATCGTTGCTGGTGATCCCCCCATGGTGCCCCGACCACCGGGGTGATCGGAGGCCCCCCGAAGTTTGCTATGGTTTTCCACGTCGGACGGCCGCGGGCCGCCGGCAGACACCTTGTCCGGGTGGCGGAATGGCAGACGCGCTAGCTTGAGGTGCTAGTGCCCTTTATCGGGCGTGGGGGTTCAAGTCCCCCCTCGGACACCAACGAAGACCCCAGTCGATCTGGGGTCTTTCTGTTTCTCCGAGTGCGGCGCGCCCCACGTACCGGGACACGCTCCAGCCCGGCGAGTGGCGTCGGCCGTCCCGTGGGCGCCGCATGGTGAGATGGCGGGGGGGTCGGCGTTGACGTTCTCGTATCTGGAATGGGAGCCTGCTGCTGTGAGCCAGGCTGAGTTTCTCGTATCGCGTTTGGACGTCGATCTGCGACGTAACGCCAGCGCGATCTGTGCCGTCGGCCGCTGAGTCCTTCCGTGGGGTGCCCCGCCCGTTGAGCCGACGGCTCGCGCGCGCCACCGCCCCGAAGGCCGGCTGAAGTTCCCGTCCTGGTGTCCCGGTCCGTCGCTGTCCGCGCGTGCGCGCGCTGCCCGGCCGGAGTTCCCCCGGTGGGCGTGCCCACCGGCCGCGTTCCCCGGATCTCGCCTTCCGTGACCGTCGAGCCGTTTCTCCACGCGCCTGTCACGCATCTCCTCACGAAGGAGCCCCACCGTGCAGCAGCCCATCCAGATCCTCGCCGAGGACACCGCGGACGCGGGGGCCACCTCCCCGCGGCGCCTGCGGGTCGTGGCCACGGGCGAACCCGCCCAGCACCTCGTCACCTACGTGGTCCTCGCGCCGACGCATCTCGCACCCGAGGACCTGTTCTCGCCGCAGGTCGTCGTCCACCCGTCGGCCGTCGGAGGCGTGTCGGAGGCCGGGGCGGGGCGTGCGCGGGCCCCCCCCCCCCCCCGCCCGCCCCGGGGGCGGCCCCGCGGCCCCCCCCCGCGCCCGGGGGCGGGGGGGGGGGGGGGGGGGGGGGGGCGCGGGCCCCCCCCCCGGCCCGCGGACCGTCCCGTGGAGCTCCCGGCGGACCGCCCGGCGCCCGGGATACGGGTCGACCTCGACGAGCGCACGGCGCAGGTCGACGGGAAACCGCTGGATCTCACGTATCTGGAGTTCGAGGTGCTCGCCCACTTCGTCGCCCACCCCCATCTGGTGCATTCGCGTTCCCGCCTGCTCGAACTCATCTGGGGCTACCACTACGCGGGCGACGGCCGCACCGTCGACGTCCATATCGCACGGCTGCGCAGGAAGCTCGGTCCCGCGCACCGCACGACGATCCACACGGTGCGGCGCGCGGGGTACAAGTACGTGCCCGTCCGGTCCGCCCGCGCCTGAGGGGCGGGCCGGGCGCCCGCCGGGGTCAGTCCGCCGTGCCGAACAGCTGGGTCCAGTACGTGCCCGCCCGGCTGCCCGTGGCGTAGCCGACGCCGAGGTGGGTGAACGACGGCCGCAGGATGTTGGCGCGGTGGCCGGGGCTGTTCATCCAGCCCTCCACCACCTCGGCGGCCGAGCGCTGGCCGCAGGCGATGTTCTCACCGACGCCCCGGTGCCGGGCCCCGGCGGCGCGGGCCCGGTCCCAGGGCTCGCGCCCGTCCGGGTCGGTGTGGGAGTAGAAGTCGCGGGCGGCCATGTCCGCGCTGTGGTCCTGGGCGGCGCGGGCCAGCAGCGGGTCCGGGGCGAGCGGCCCGAGTCCCGCGGCGGCGCGCTCCGCGTCGGTGCGGCGGGCGACCTCGGCGGTGAGCCGGGCCAGGCCTTCCGGGGTGAGCGGGGACGCCCACACCGCCACCCAGAACATGTCGCCCGCTCCCCCGCCGGCCTCGGCGTGGCCGATGCCGATGTGGGTGTACGCGGCGTCGCCGAAGGGCGCGCTGGTGTGCGGGTCGCCGAGGCAGTACGCGAGGAAGCCGGCGGTGTCGCGCGGGCCTGACACGAGGTATTCGGTCAGGGCGAGGCAGGCGAATCCGGCCGTGCCGACGCGCTGGTAGAGGGAGACCCCGTCGGGTGTCTCGACGGCGAGCGACCCGTGTGCGGCCATGGCCGCGGCGTGCTGGGCCGCGGCGACGGTGAGGCGGTCGTCGAGGACGACGGGCGGCGCGCCCGCCCGTATCCGCTCGGCGTTGACCAGCGCCGCGTCCTCCTCGGGGCCCGCCGCCCAGGCCGGCACGGACGTGGGAACCGGGATCTCCAACAGCGTCGGTACGTACGCGGGCGGGCGCCCCGGTATGGGCGGCGGCCCGGGCGGGACGCCGTCGTCGACGACGTCCACGCCGTAGTCGCGAGCGACGCCCGCGAGGCCGTCGGCGTACCCCTGGCCCAGGGCGCGCAGCCGCCACCCGGAGCCGCGCCGGTAGACCTCGGCGAGCAGCAGCACGGTCTCCGAAGTGGCGGGCGGCGGCCTGAAGGTCGCGAGGGCGACGCCCGCGCCACCGGCCTCCAGCACACTCAACTCCGGTGCGGGCAGGGCCCCGAGGGGCACTCCGGGGTCGGCGGCGCTGAGCACGAGCGTGACGCGGGTCGCGCCGGGCCGCAGCCGCCCGGGGTCGACGCGGACCGTGCTCGTACCGCCGCCGGAGCCCACCTCGACGCCGGGCGCGGACGGCTGGTTGAAGAAGACGAAGTCGCTGTCGCCGCCCACGGTGCCGTCGTCGCCCGTGATCAGGGCGGACAGGTCGAAGGGGCCGGGGACGCGCAGGGTCAGCGCGCCGTCCGGCAGTTCCTGGTTTCCCCCGGGGACCAACTCCGTCATTTCCGCCCCTCGCTGTACGGCACACCGGGGAAAACGCCTGCGGGCCGCGCGCGGTTCCGGCCGGTGCGCCGACGGTGGCGGCCGTGGGCTGGGTAGGGTCGGCCGGTGGACAGTACACGGAGGGCCGGGGCCCGTTCGTTCGCGCGGTCCTGGCAGCCGGCCACCCGGATCGAGCGGGACCTCAGGGCAGCGGCCGTGGCGGGCGGCCAGGACGCCTTTTTGCGGGTGCTCGCGGGATGCGATCTGTTCCTGTACGTGCCGAGGGAGCAGGCGGACGCCGGCGGGTCGGTGCGCTGGGGAACCTGCCGGGACCGCTCGGGCGCCTGGTGCGTGGCCGTACGCACGGCGGGTGAGCGGCTGCCGAGGCGCGAGGGGACGGTGGTGCAGCGGACGTCGCTGCGCTCGATGGCGGAGCTGTGGCCCGACACGCACTTCGGGCTCTGCGTGAACCCCGGCACGCCCACGGAGATGTCGTTCCCGGCCAGGCTCCGGCACCGGCGGCGCTGGCTGAGGGCGGTCGCGAGCGCGGGCCCCGCCCCCGGCGGCGGCCGCCGCGCGGCGCTGCTGACGAAGTACGACGGCCCCACGACCGGCCTGCTCGCACAGGCGCTGGCCTGCGGTGCGCCGCTCGCCGTCCGCAACGGCGTGCTGTGGAACGAGATCGGCGACGTCTACGACGACTACGCGCTGGACGGGCACCTGCTGCGCGAGTCGTGGGGCACGGGGACGTACGCGGAGTGGCGGGCGCGGATGGACACGCTGCTGGCGGCGCGCAGCAGTCCGGGCGAGCCGGAGTTCGTACTGGACGTGCGGCGGCGGCTGGCCGGCGCGTGCGGGGCGCGCGTACCGCTGGACGTATGGCGCGGGACCTGCGCCGACACGCTGGCGGATCTCGGCGCGCCGGGCGGACTCGGCCTGGCGATCCAGGAGTTGATCGGCCGGATCGTACGGTGCGAGGCCCGGTTCCGCGCCGACGGGCTGCTGCCGCCCGAGGGGTATGTGCGCAGTGCGACGGCGTACGACTACGGACGGGCGGTCAACTTCGCCCGCTGGGGGCTGAGCGCCCGGCTCTGCGACGGACAGGAGGCGCGCGACGCGATCCTGCGCGCGGGGGCGCTCGCCGGGGCGCGCCACACGTCGTGGGCGGACTTCTCCGCCGGGTACGCGCTGGGGCGGGTACTGCGGTTCGGCACGGAGGAGTTCGGGGAGTGGTACGAACAGGCGCTGGAGCCGCACCGGTTGCTGATGGACGATCCGGAGAGCCCCTGGCGAACGCTGCCGTGGGACTGACGGGCGGAGCCGCCCAAGCGGGCGCGGTCCGCCGAACAGACCGAACCGTTCGCCGAACGATGCGCCGAACGGACCGGGCGCCGCGCCCGCCCGCGGGGGTCAGCACCCGGGGACGCGGCCCAGCGCCCGCCGGTCCGGCTCAGTGCCCGCCGGTCCGGGTCAGCGCCCGGGGGCGGGGATCGGCGCCCGGGCAGCAGAGGCTCATCTGCGGGCCCGCGAGCACCGCTTCGAAGATGGCCCGCAGCTGGCCGACCTGTTCGCGGTCGAGCTGGTCGAAGACGACCGCACGCACCTGGCGCACATGGCCAGGCGCCGCGTCCTTCAGCAGCGCGTAGCCCTCGTCCGTGAGCGTCGCGAGGGTGACCCGGCCGTTGGCGGGGTCGCGGTGGCGCACGACCCGGCCGAGGTCCTCCAGCTTGCTGACGATGCGGGAGAGGCGGCTCGCGGAGAACCGCAGCCGCTGGGCGAGCCGCGTCATGGACAGCGTGCGCCCTTCGGCCTCGGAGAGCACCGCCATCAGAAGGTACTCGGTGTGCGGCAGGCCCGAGTCGTGCTTGAGCTGCCGGTCCAGGGCCTCTGGGAGCGCGTTGACCGCGCGCACCATGGCGTGCCAGGCGGCGAACTCCTCGGCGTCGAGCCATGGCACGTCGTCGGTCATGCCTCTATGTCTTCCATCGCGGTCTCCCGTGAAACCTGACGCCTCGCACTTCCCGCGGGAGAGATCCCTGGGGCGCCAGGGGTCGCACGCCCCAGGTCGGACGGGTTGAGCGGGGGCCGGCGAGGGACCCCCGCCCCTCACCGGCCCCCACACCCGGCACTTCAGCGCGGCGAGCGCCAAGCACACCGCGGCCGAGTAGGACCGGGAGGACGCGACCGCGGGCCCGGTGCGCCCCGGTGTGCCCGGGCGGACCAAGGA
>NZ_JAIUKE010000029.1 GCF_020176795.1 Streptomyces sp. 8L | reverse complement strand
GGGGGCCGCGGCGCGGGGGGGGGCGCGGCGGGGGGCGGGGGCCCCCCCCCCGGGCCGCCCCCGGGGGGGGGGCGGGGCCCCCCCCCCCCCCCGGGGGGCGGCCCCCCCCCGGCCCGGTCCTCCGCTCGACGGCCGGGCCGCCGTCGTGGGGCCGGCCTCAGCCGGCCGGTGCGGCCCCGGCGGGCGCGGTCGCGGGGACCGGCGCGTCCGGCCCGGCTGCTACGCCGAGGGCGGGCAGGACCGACGCCTCGATGAAGCGCACCATGAAGTCCTCGTCCGCGTGGAGGCCCCGCAGCAGGAGCCGCGCGCGCATCACGCCGAACAGCTGCACGGCGACGAACTCGATGGCCGGGTTGTCCGGGGCGACCTCGCCCCGGTCCACGGCCCGGCGGACCATGGCGTCGATCTCCGCCACCTCGGGCTCGATCAGGTTCTCCCGCAGCGCCGAGAGCAGGTCCGGGTTCTGCTGCGCGGCGTGCACGAGCGCGTGCATCAGCACCGTGTCCCGGTGGGCCTTCGCGCTCGTGGCGCGGGCCACCGCGCGCAGATCGCCGGCGAGGCTGCCCGTGTCGATCTCCTTGAGCTTCACGCCCCGGGTGCCGCGCAGGGCCGCGCAGACGAGCTGCGGCTTGGACCGCCACTGCCGGTAGAGCGTCGACTTCCCGCAGCGGGTGCGCGCGGCGATGCCCTCCATGGTCAGCGCCTCGTAACCGCCCTCACGGAGCAGGTCGAGGGCGGCCCGGTAGAACTCCATCTCGCGTTCGGGTGTGATCTTGGAGCGGCGCTGCGTTGACGTCATCGTCTCTCCCTTCCGGCCGAGGCGACCGGTCACGGGGGCCCGGTGACCGGATGCGCATTCGATAGCGATACGCCAGTGTACCGATACGACCGCGTATCGGTACACTGGCGTATCGCTAGGGCGAGGCGTGTGCCGAGCCGCCACCGCACCACGACGTCGCACGCCGTGCAGCTCACGCGAAGGGGTCGGGTGAATGAACGCCCGGACTGGTCCCGCCCTGCGAAGCAGGCTCTCCCTTGTCGGCCCGCCCCGTCCGTCCGCCCGAATATCCGCGACGCCGGCCGGTCCGGCGGGAGCCGGTGAACCCGGCCGGCCTTCCGGGGCCGCGGAATCCGCAGAACCGGCCGGGGACGCGGAGGGCGAGGGACCGGCCGTGGACGTAGGACTCGAAGGACCGGCCGGGGCGCTGGGTCCCGGCCGGGCGGGCACGGCCGCACGGGCCGCCGCGCGACCGCCTCTCGTACGTGAACTTGCCCTGGTCGTCGCCCTGTTCCTCGTCTACAAGCTCGGCAGGCAGCTCGCGAACGGCCGTACGGGCGAGGCCTTCCGCAACGCGCGCGACGTGTGGCACCTGGAGCGCGACGTGCGCCTTCCGGACGAGGCCGACCTCCAGCACCTGCTGCTGCACGGCGACACGCTCGTCCACCTCGCCAACACCTACTACGCGACCGTCCACTTCCCCGCCACGGTCCTCTTCCTCGCCTGGCTGTACTGGAAGCGCCCGCTGCACTACGTCTGGGCACGCCGCGTCCTGACCGCCGTCACCGGCGGAGCGCTCGCGCTCCACCTGCTGCTGCCGCTCGCCCCGCCGCGCATGCTCGGCCTGACCGGCCTCATCGACACGGCCCAGGTCTACGGCCCCTCGGTGTACGCGGCCGACCCCTCGGCGAACTCGGTGGAGAACCAGTTCGCCGCCATGCCCTCCCTGCACTTCGCCTGGGCCCTGATGGTCGCGATCGGACTGATCGCCGCGACCGCGTCGCGGCTGCGCCTGCTCTGGCTGCTGCACCCGCTGCTCACCCTGTTCGTGATCATCGCCACGGCCAACCACTACTGGCTGGACACCCTGGTCGCCACCGCCCTGCTGGTGACCGCGCTCACCGTCCTGCGGGTCCCCGTCGCGCCGCCGCCACGGGGCCGCGGCCTGATCGTCCGCCGCCACCTGCCGCACCGGCGTGAATCCCCGCCCGGCGCGGCGGCGCACGCCACGCCCGGCGCCCCGGGTGGTACCGCGCCCCGCGGCGGCCCGGATACCGCGCGGCCGGCGGGCATCGCCCGCAGCGCGGAGGCCAACCGATGACCGCCGCGATCCTGGCCGCCGCCGGCCTCTCCCTCGTCTCCGCCGTCGCCTACGCGGTCGCCGCCGTCGCACAGGAGCGCCTCGCCGCCCGCACCGGGCGGGAGCGGGCCGCAGCCGAGACCGGCGGCGGGCTGCCGGCGCTGCTGCGGCGCGGCGCGTGGTGGTGGGCCGTGGGCCTGAACGTCGTCGGCGCGATGCTGCACGTCGCGGCCCTCGCGTTCGGGCCGCTCACCGTGGTCCAGCCGCTCGGCGCGCTGACCCTCGTGGCGGCCGTCCCGCTCGGCGCGTACCGCGCGGGCCGCAAGGTCAGCCGGGGGGAGTGGACCGGCACGGCCTGCACGCTCGTGGGCCTCGCGGCGATCCTGCTGGCCGCCGCGGGCAGCGGCCCGTCCGAGGCGCTCTCCCTGCCGCAGGCGCTGGGCGTCTCCGCCACCGCGGCCGCGCTGGCCGCCGTGCTGGTGTTCTCCCTGCCGGGCGCCAGGCCGGGGCTGCGCCACGCGACGGCGTCCGGGGTGGCCTCTGGGGTCGCGTCCGCGCTCACCCAGACCGTCACCGTCACCTTCACGGCACACGGAGGCGGCCGGATGCCGCTGTGGGGCGTGGCGGTCCTGGCCGTGCTCGTCGCGGTGTTCGCCTGCGGCGGGCTGCTGCTGGCCCAGGCCTCCTACCGGGGCGGCCTCGGCGCTCCGCTCTCGCTGCTCACGCTCGCCAACCCGGTGGCCGCCTCGGCCATCGGCCTCATCCTCCTGGGCGAACGGCTCCAGGGCGGGCCGCTCGGCATCGCGGCGGCGGGCGTGGGCGCGGTGCTCGCCGCGCGCGGGGTCGTTCTGCTGACCCGCGCCGCCGACCCCGGGCACCGGCCGAGCAGCGCGAACGTACCGGAGGCCCGTCCCGGACCGGCCAAGCCCGTGAACCTGCCGGCCCTGCCCGCGCAGCCGGTGAAGCGTCGCGCGGAGCGCGCGTGAAGATCCTCTGTGGGGCCGGTTAAGAAATCCTCGATGGACGGGGGAGGCCCGCTGCGGCGAGATTGGTGACGCAGCACGATCATCCGTCTCGTCACGCCCGGGAGCCCCGCCGATGAAGGCACTCGTCAAGCAGCACGCCGAACCAGGGCTGCGGCTCCTGGACGTCCCGGCCCCCCCCCACGGCCCGGGCGACGTACTGATCAAGGTGTTGCGCACCGGCATCTGCGGCACGGACCTGCACATCAGGGCGTGGGACGGCTGGGCCCAGCAGGCGATCGCCACGCCGCTGATCGTCGGCCACGAGTTCGTCGGCGAGGTCGCGGCCGTGGGCGCCGACGTCCCGGACATCGCCGTCGGCGACCTCGTCAGCGGCGAGGGCCACCTGGTCTGCGGCAAGTGCCGCAACTGCTTGGCGGGCCGCCGCCACCTCTGCCGCAACACCGTCGGCCTGGGCGTCGGCCGCGACGGCGCCTTCGCCGAGTACGTGGTGCTGCCCGCGTCGAACGTCTGGGTGCACCGCACGAAGGTCGACCTGGACGTGGCGGCCATCTTCGACCCGTTCGGCAACGCCGTGCACACCGCGCTCAGCTTCCCCTCCCTCAACGAGGACGTGCTGATCACCGGCGCCGGCCCGATCGGCATCATGGCCGCCGCGGTCGTCCGGCACGCCGGCGCCCGCAACGTCGTCATCACGGACGTCAGCCCCGAGCGGCTCGAACTCGCCCGCGAGGTCGGTGTCACGCTCGCCCTCGACGTCTCCCGCCACACCATCGCGGACGCCCAGGAGAAGCTCGGCCTCAAGGAGGGCTTCGACATCGGCCTGGAGATGTCCGGCAGGCCGGAGGCCTTCCGCGACATGCTCGACAACATGACGCACGGCGGCCGGGTCGCCATGCTCGGGCTCCCCGCCAAGGAGTTCCCGGTCGACTGGTCGAAGATCGTGCAGCACATGATCACGATCAAGGGCATCTACGGCCGCGAGATGTTCGAGACGTGGTACGGCATGCAGGTGCTGATCGAGGGCGGTCTCGACCTCACCCCCGTGATCACCGGCAGCTACGGCTACGAGGACTTCGACGCCGCGTTCGACGAGGCCGCCACCGCGCGCAGCGGCAAGATCATCCTTGACTGGGAACACTGACAACTGAATCGCCCACCGATCCGGGAGCTCATCACATGTTCGCGTCTGTACGGGACGACCTGCGTGCCACCCTCGACGAGATCCGCGAGGCAGGACTCTTCAAGCCGGAGCGGGTGATCACCACCCCGCAGAGCGCCTCGGTCGGGGTCGGCGCCGACGGCGCGGGCGCGGAGGTCCTCAACTTCTGCGCCAACAACTACCTCGGTCTCGCCGACCACCCCGACGTCCTCGCCGCCGCCAAGAACGCGCTCGACCGCTGGGGCTACGGCATGGCGTCCGTACGCTTCATCTGCGGCACCCAGGAGATCCACAAGGAGCTCGAAGCCCGGCTCTCGGCGTTCCTCGGCCAGGAGGACACGATCCTCTACTCCTCCTGCTTCGACGCCAACGGTGGCGTCTTCGAGACCCTCCTCGACGCGCAGGACGCCGTCATCTCCGACGCGCTCAACCACGCCAGCATCATCGACGGCATCCGCCTGTCGAAGGCCCGCCGCTACCGGTACGCCAACCGCGACATGGCCCAGCTTGAGGAGCGGCTGAAGGAGGCGGGCGACGCGCGCCGCCGCCTGATCGTCACCGACGGCGTGTTCTCCATGGACGGCTACGTCGCCCCGCTGCCGGAGATCTGCGACCTCGCCGAGCGCTACGACGCGATGGTGATGGTCGACGACTCGCACGCCGTCGGCTTCGTCGGCGAGGGCGGTCGCGGCACGCCCGAACTGCACGGTGTCATGGACCGCGTCGACATCATCACCGGCACCCTCGGCAAGGCGCTCGGCGGCGCGTCGGGCGGCTATGTCGCCGCGCGCGCCGAGATCGTCGCGCTGCTGCGCCAGCGCTCCCGCCCGTACCTCTTCTCCAACTCCCTCGCGCCGACGATCGCCGCGGCCTCGCTCACGGTCATCGACCTGCTGGAGAGCGCGGGCGAACTGCGCGAGAGGCTCAAGGCGAACACCGCGCGCTTCCGCCGCCGGATGACCGAGGAGGGCTTCGACATCCTGCCGGGCGACCACCCCATCACCCCGGTGATGATCGGTGACGCCGGTGAGGCGGGCCGGATGGCGGAGCTGCTGCTGGAGCGCGGCGTGTACGTGATCGGCTTCTCGTACCCGGTGGTGCCGATGGACAGGGCGAGGATCAGGGTCCAGCTGTCGGCGGCGCACTCCACCGAGGACGTCGAACGCGCCGTGGCGGCCTTCGTCGACGCCCGCGCGGCGCTGCGCGGCTGACGCGGCGCTCCCGCGCGGCGCGCGCCGCGCCGTGGCTGACAAAATGGACGCGTGATCGACCCGAAGCGCCTGCGCGTCCTGCGGGCCGTGGCGGACCACCGTACGGTGACCGCCGCGGCGGCCGCGCTCTACCTGACACCGTCCGCGGTCTCCCAGCAGCTCGCGGCGCTTGAGCAGGAGACCGGGCACGCGCTGCTGACCCGCAGCGGGCGCGGCGTGCGGCTGACGGCGGCGGGCGAGATCCTGCTGGCGCACGCCAACGCGGTCCTCGCCCAGCTGGAGCGGGCGGAGGCCGAACTCGCCGCGTACGCGGGCGGCGCGGCGGGCGAGGTGACCGTGGCGTCGTTCGCCACGGGCATCGCGGAGGTCCTGGCGCCGGCCCTGCGCACGCTGGCCGCGGCGCACCCCGGCATCCGGGTGCGGGTGCGGGACGCGGAGGGCGACGAGAGCCTGCCGATGGTGCTGGACGGCGCGGCGGACGTGGCGGTCGCGGTCGAGTACCGGGGCGCGCCGAAGGAGGACGACGTACGGCTGTCGCGGGTGCCGCTGTACGCGGAGCCGTTCGACGCCGTCCTGCCGGACGACCACGTGCTCGCGGCGGCGGCCGAGGTGCGGATCGCCTCCCTCGCCCACGACGACTGGATCGGCCAGCAGCCGGGCAACCCCTGTTACGAGGTGACCAGGCTCGCCTGCGAGCAGGCGGGCTTCGAGCCGCGTCTGGTGCACGCCTCCGACGACTTCAGCGCCGTCGCCGCGCTGGCGGGCGCGGGCGCGGGGGTGGCGCTGGTGCCCCGTTCGGCGCTGCGCGGAATGGAGCTGAAGGGCACGGTGGTCCGTCCGGTCGCGGGTCCGCACGCGACGCGGCGCGTCTTCGCCGCCGTCCGCACGGGCGCGGAGGCGCACCCGCTGATCGCCCCGGTGCTCGCGGCGCTGGCCGACGCGGCGGCGGGCCTGACGACCGGCTGAGGCGGCCCGGACCGGTCAGCCACTGCCCTCACGGGGGCGGGGGCCGGACGGGCCCGGGACGTCGGCCTGCGGGGTGAGCGGCCCGTCGGCCGGCGCCGCCGTCGCGCGCACCCCTTCGAGCAGCGCGGCGAGGATGCGCGCCAGGCGGGGTTCGACATCGACCACGGCGTGCGCCAGCTCGGGGCGGGTTTCGTAGAAAGCACGCAGCCCGGTGCCGCCCGCGGCCATCTGCCACAGCGCCCCGGCCATGCTCGTGGCGGTCGCGATCACGTCCGTGGCCGCGCGTTCCGTGATGCCGAGCAGCTCGCGCAACGTGGCCGTCACCGCGGCGACCTCGGCGAGCACGGCCGTCTTGTACGCGTACACGGAGTCGAACGAGACGTTGCGCTCCAGGTTGAGCGGCGCTTGGGCGATCAGGTCGCAGAAGAGCGGGCGGGCCGCGAGCGACTCGGCGAAGACCGCCGCGATCGCGCCCGGGTCCGCGCCGGGCAGGTCCCCGAGGCGCGCGCGCAGCGCGGGCGACCACTCCTGCCAGGCCTCGGCGGTGAGGGCGAGGAAGATCTGCTCGCGCGTCTCGAAGTACCGCAGCATCGCGGACTTGTGCATGCCGACGGCCGCCGCGATGTCCGTGAGTGTCACCTCGCGGACGCTGTGCTCGCCGCCGAGGGACCGGGCGGCGTCGAGGATCGCCCGCTCGCGCTGTCTCTTGGCCTCGGCGCTGCGGGCGCGCTGGGAGCCCGTCTGTTGCATGGGAGAACGGTAACACAACCAGGTTGCACTAATAATGAAACCGTGTTTCGCTAGAAATATGAACACGTACGCAGCGCAGACCTGGTTCATCACCGGCTCGTCCCGCGGCTTCGGCCGCCACCTCGCGACAGCGGCCCTGGCGGCCGGCGACAACGTCGTCGCCACGGCGCGCAAGCCGGAGCAGCTGGACGGCCTCGTCCAGCGCTACGGCGACCGCGTGCTGCCCGTCGCCCTCGACGTCACCGACCGATCGGCCGCGGTGGCCGCCCTCCGCGCGGGCGCCGACCGCTTCGGCGGGATCGACGTCGTGGTCAACAACGCCGGGTACGCGAACCTCGCGGCGGTCGAGACGACGCCCGAGGACGATTTCCGCCGGCAGTTCGACACGAACTTCTGGGGTGTCTACAACGTCTCGACGGCGGCGCTCCCCCTCCTCAGGGAGCAGGGTTCCGGCACGATCGTGCAGTTCTCCTCCATCGGCGGCCGGGTCGGCGGCACGCCCGGCCTCGGCTCGTACCAGGCGGCGAAGTTCGCCGTCGACGGGTTCACCCGCGTACTGGCGGCCGAGACCGCACCGCTCGGCATCAGGTGCCTCGTCGTGGAGCCGGGCGGGTTCGCCACGGACTGGGCGGGCGCCTCGATGCAGATCCAGGAGGTCGCGCCGGAGTACGAGCCGACGGTCGGCGAGATGGTGCGCACTCTGCGCACGTCCGTCTCCGCCGCGGGCGACCCCGCCCGGGCCGGCGAGATCCTGGTCCGCGTCGTCAAGCACCCGAACGTGCCGTCGCACCTGATTCTCGGCGCCGGAGCCGTACAGATGGCCCAGACCTACTCGCGCGGCCAGCAGGAGGAGGCGGCCGCGTGGGAACCGGTGAGCCGCTCGGCCGACTTCGGCGAGGACTACCCGGTCGACCTCACGGGCCTCGCCGGCCCGCTGTAGGCGGCGGCCGGCCCACGGGCCGGCCGCTTCGGCACAGCGCCGGCGGACGCCCGTGCGCGGACGGTCGTAAGCGCGACCGCGGTCACCACGCGGTCCGCGGTGCGGGGATCGCGGTCACGGCGCGGTCCGCGGTGCGGGGCCCCGCCACTGACGCCGTTCAGGGGTGAAGGGGCCCGTCGCCGGCCGCGCCGTCGCGCGTCAGGACAGCAGGCTCGGCGCCGCCCGCTCCAGGACCGAGGCGATCCGCTCCCATGTCTCCGTGTCGCGGGCGACCGGTTCGAGTTCCCGGCCGGTGCCCGTGCCCCACTGGGTCGCGACGGCCACCGGGTCCTCGCCGCCCGCCGCCCCGGCCGCGAGCGCCGCCGCGCCGAGCGCGACCAGTTCCCCGCTCGCCGGAACGATCACCGGACGGCCGGACAGCCGCTGGACGGTCGACATCCACGCCCGGCCCTGCGCGCCGCCGCCGACGAGCCGGAGCGGCCGGGACGCGACCTCGGGCGCCGCGGGGTCGAGCCCGCAGGCGCGCAGCACCTCGTCGAGCGCGCGCAGCACCGTGAAGGCAGCGCCCTCGTACGCCGCGCCCAGCAGCCCGCGAGGCGTCGTGTCGTGGCGCAGCCCGGTCAACAGCCCCGCCGCCAGGGGCAGATCGGGCGTACGTTCGCCGTCGAGGTAGGGCAGGAAGACCGCCTCACCGCCCGGCTCGGCGTCCTCCCGGTCGAGCCCCAGCAGTGCGGCCACCTTGTCGACGGCCTGGGTGCAGTTCAGGGTGCAGCCGAGCGGCAGGTACGTGCCGTCCGTGCCGGCGAAGCCGTTCAGCGCGACCGACGTCGGCCGGGTCGTCGTCGCCGCGAACACCGTGCCCGAGGTGCCGAGGCTGAGCACCGGGTGGTCGAGCAGGCCCGCGCCGCCGAGCCCGAGGCCGATCGCCGCGCTCATGTTGTCGCCCGTGCCGGCCGCCACGGCGATCCCGGCGGGCAGGCCGAGTTCGGCGGCAGCGGCGGCGGTGAGCGTCCCGGCCCTGGTGGCGCCCGTCGGCGCCACCGAAGGCAGCAGGTCCGCGTCCAGGCCGAGCAGCGCGAGCAGTTCGGGGTCGTACGCGCCCGTCGCCGTCGCGTACCAGCCGGTGCCCGACGCGTCGCCGGGGTCGGTGACGGCCGCGCCGGACAGCCGCTCGGTGAGGAAGTCGTGCGGCAGCCGCACCGCGGCGGCGGCCTCGGCGAGCGCGGGTTCGTGCTCCCGCAGCCACTGCCACTTCGTCGCCGTGATCGAGGCGACGGGAACGGACCCGGTGCGCGCGGCCCAGGCCGCGGGACCGCCGAGCGCCTCGGTGAGCCGGGCGGCCTGCGGCGCGGACCGGGTGTCGTTCCACAGCATCGCCGGCCGCAGCGGCCGGCCCGCGCGGTCCAGCACCACCAGCCCGTGCTGCTGGCCGGCGACCGCGATCCCGGTCACCGCCGAGGCGTCGGCGCCCGCGTCCGCGAGCCCCCCGGCGACCGCGTCGCGCAGCGCCGTCCACCACACCTCGGGGTCGCTCTCCCGGGCCCCGCCCTCGCCTGTCACCCGGTGCTGCGCGCGGCCCACGGCGAGCAGCTTGCCGGTGGCCGCGTCGGTGACGGCGGCCTTCGTGGACTGGGTGGAACTGTCCACGCCGATCACGAGCGGGCTTCGCGACATGGGGGCCTCTTCTCCGGGCGACGGCGGCGACGCCGTGGGTGAGCTGGGTTTTGAACGGGTGAGAAACAAATTACGCGAGACGGGCGGGCGCGTCACGGGCGCGGGTGGACGCGATCCATCCGGACGACAGTGATTCGCGGGTGCCGGTTCCGGCGGTCGAGGGGACTGTTGCGTTCCGGAGGCGCCGTGCCATATTAGTCATGTCAGAAAACAAAAAGGTCGGACGGACCTTTGAGGCAGCGAAGGCGGCCAAGGGAATGACGGAACGCTTCACACCCACGCGCGAGGACAGGTTCAGCTTCGGCCTCTGGACGGTCGGCTGGCAGGGCAGGGACCCCTTCGGCGACGCCACCAGGCCCGTCCTCGACCCGGCCGAGTCCGTGCGGCAGCTGTCCGACCTCGGGGCGTACGCGGTCACCTTCCACGACGACGACGTGATCCCGTTCGGCGCGTCGGAGGCGGAGCGCGAGTCGCACATCAAGCACTTCCGCCAGGCGCTGGACGCGACGGGCATCGTGGTGGAGATGGCCACCACGAACCTGTTCACCCACCCCGTCTTCAAGGACGGCGGCTTCACCGCCAACGACCGCGACGTACGGCGCTTCGCGCTGCGCAAGGTCATCCGCAACATCGACCTCGCCGCCGAACTCGGCGCGACGACGTATGTCGCGTGGGGCGGGCGCGAGGGTGCCGAGTCCGGCGGCGCGAAGGACGTACGCCTCGCGCTCGACCGGATGAAGGAGGCGTTCGACCTGCTCGGCGAGTACGTCACCGAGCAGGGCTACGACATGCGCTTCGCGATCGAGCCCAAGCCGAACGAGCCGCGCGGCGACATCCTGCTGCCCACGGTGGGCCACGCGCTGGCGTTCATCGAGCGCCTGGAGCGTCCCGAGCTGTACGGCGTGAACCCGGAGGTCGGGCACGAGCAGATGGCCGGGCTCAACTTCCCGCACTCCATCGCCCAGGCGCTGTGGTCGGGCAAGCTGTACCACATCGACCTCAACGGCCAGAGCGGCATCAAGTACGACCAGGACCTGCGGTTCGGCGCGGGCGACGTGCGTGCCGCGTTCTGGCTCGTGGACCTGCTGGAGGCGGCGGGCTGGGACGGCTGCCGCCACTTCGACTTCAAGCCGCCGCGCACCGAGGACTTCGCCGGGGTGTGGGCGTCGGCCGCGGGCTGCATGCGCAACTACCTCATCCTCAAGGACCACGCCGCGAAGTTCCGCGCCGACCCGGAGGTCCAGGAGGCGCTGCGCGCGTCCCGCCTCGACGAACTCGCCCTGCCCACCGCGCAGGAGGGCCTCGCGGGCCTGCTCGCCGACCGCTCCGCGTAGGTCGACTTCGACGCGGAGGCGGCGGCGGAGCGCGGCATGGCCTTCGAGCGCCTCGACCAGCTCGCGATGGACCACCTCCTCGGCGTCCGCTGAGGCGCCCCGGCACGTGACGCGGCGCCGCTTCCCCACCCGGTCAGGCGGACGGGACGGCGCCGCGTCACATTCCCCTCGGTGCCCGCCCGGCCCGTTGGGTACCGGGGCAACCCACCGATCCGGCAAGCCTGTTGCGGGCGGTCCTGCGGGCCGCCCGCCGTGCGGTGCCGCTCGCGGCCGGTCCCGGCAGGGGCACCCGATGGCTCCCTCCCGGTTGAGACCCGCTGCCGTGCGGCCCGTGCGTCCCGCGCCCCACCACCCGCCCGGCACTTCTCGCGCCGGGCGGCCCGTGCCGCTCAGGCCCGGCGCGGGACGTACGCCAGCGGGTCCGCGAGGACCGCGCGGACCACCAGGGCCGCCGCGCCGCGCGCCGCGTCGCCCGCGGAGGACGACGCCCGCAGCCGGCCGCTGTCCCGCGGCCAGAGGCCGGAGACGACACGCGCCGTCAGTTCGCGGTCCGCCGAGGGGGAGAGCCAGGGCATCAGCGCCCGGTAGATGCCGCCCAGCACCACAGCGTCCGGGTCGAAGAGGTTCACCGCGCCCGAGACCACCCGCCCGAGCATCAGCCCGGCCCGCTCGATCGCGGCCACCGCCGCAGCGTCGCCGCCACGCGCCCTGCGCTCCAGCTCCGCGACGCCCGGCACGCCCGCGTCCCCGTCCAGGCCCGCGGCCCGCAGCAGCGCGGACTGGCCGGCGTACTGCTCCAGGCAGCCGCGCGAGCCGCACCGGCACAGCGGCCCCTCCGAGTCGACCACCACATGGCCGATCTCGCCCGCGAACCCGTGGGCGCCGCGCAGCAGTTCACCGTCGAGGACGAGCGCACCGCCCACCCCGATCTCACCCGTCAGATAGAGGAACGTGCGCAGCGGGCCGAGGCCGCCGAACCAGAGTTCCGCGAGCGCCGCCAGGTTCGCCTCGTTCTCCGAACTCACCGGCAAATCCGGCTCGTTGGGCCGCAGCAGGGCCAGGGAACGGGCGAAGTGCTCCTCGGCGGGCACCCGGTTCCAGCCCAGGTTGGGCGCCTGGCGCACGGCGCCGCCCGACACCAGTCCCGGCAGGGCGAGTTCCACCCCCACCGGGAGCAGGTCCTGCTCCGCCGCCGACTCCAGGGTGCGGGCCGCGATGCGCGCGCCGCGCGCCAGCACCTCGGAGGGCAGCGCGCCCCGGTTGTCGATGTGTTCGGTCAGCCGTACCCGGTCGGTGCCGGACAGGTCCACCACACACACCGACACATAGTCGATGTTGATCTCGACGCCGATGCCCGCGGGCCCCGTGCGGGTCACCTTGAGCACCGTGCCGGGCCGGCCCGCCTGCCCGCTGAACGTCTTGCCCGACTCGCTCAGGAAGCCGTTTTCGATCAGCTGTTCCACGAGGGACGACACGGCCGCCCGTGTGAGCCCCACCCGGGCGGCGACCCCGGCGCGGGTCGCCTCCCCCTCGTCCCGTACGGCGCGCAGCACGAGGCTCAGGTTGTGCCGCCGCACCGTCTCCTTGTCGGCCTTCGGGCCGAGCGACGTATGGGATGTGTGGTTGGTGTTCATGTCACCGGCGAGCCTATGCGATGGGCCCCTGCCCCGGGAGGGCGCGTCGGACCGCCGGGACGGGAGCACCGGCCCGCGTACTTCAGTTGGCGGGTCCAGGGCCGCCCGCCGCCACCGGTGCGAACAGGCGCTGCGCCGCGACGGCCGCGCCGCCCCGCGCCCACGCCTCGAAGGGGAGCGGCCGCACCACGAGGTCGCAGTCCGCCGCCGTACCGAACGCCTGGGCGGTGAACGACCGGCGGATCTGGTCGGCGAACAGGTCGTACGACGCGACGCCCTCGCCGGAGATGATGATCCGTTCGGGTCCGACGAGGTTGGCCACCGAGGCGATCGCGAGCCCCAGCGCCCGGCCAGCCCGCGTGAACACCGCGCGGGCCCGCTCGTCGCCGCTGTGCGCGAGCCGCACCGCGTCGGCCAGGGTGAGGCCGGGGTCCCCGGTCTCCTCGCGCGCCTGGTCGACTATGGCCTGGGTGGACGCGATCGCCTCCACGCAACCGGTGTTGCCGCAGGTGCACACTTGGGCGGACCCGATGGCGCCGCCCACCGGGAGGTGGCCGATCTCGCCCGACACACCGTGCGCGCCGGAGACCAGGCGCCCCCCGACCGAGATGCCGCAGCCGATCCCCGCGCCGACGGTGACCAGCGCGAACGACGAGAGCCCCGCGCCCGAGCCGAACCACTGCTCGGCCACCGTCAGCGCCCGCACGTCGTTGTCGATGACCGTGGGGACGCCCGTGGCCGCCTCCACCAGCTCCGCGAGGCGCACACCGCGCCAGTCGAGGAAGGGCGAATACCGCACCACGCCGGTGTGTCCGTCCACGTCGCCCGAGATGGTCACACCGACGCTGTGCACCTCGGGGCCGCCCTCGCCGTCCGCCAGGTGTGCGACGATCCG
This sequence comes from Streptomyces sp. 8L, assembly GCF_020176795.1. Classification (GTDB taxonomy): domain Bacteria; phylum Actinomycetota; class Actinomycetes; order Streptomycetales; family Streptomycetaceae; genus Streptomyces. Next base: position 36,132 of record NZ_JAIUKE010000029.1, on the reverse strand, counting down.
CGCGATGGCCCGTACGACGGTGCCGACATCCCGGGAGCCGAGCGGTGCCCGCCGGGTGGCCAGCGGGGTCGCGGTCAGGTCGGCCGCGACGCCGATCAGCTCGTCGGCCGTCACCTTCACCCCGATGAACCGGGCGCGCTCCGGCCGTACGGCGACCAGGGTGGCCGGCCGGCCCGGCTGGCGCTCGCCCGCCTGCTGTCCCATCTCGGTGATCCAGCCGTCCGCGAGCAGCGGGGTGGACACCTTGGTGACGGCGCCCGACGACAGGCCCGTGCGCCGGCCGAGTTCGGCCCGGGTCAGCGGACCCTGGGTCAGGAGGGTCTGGAAGACCAGGGCGGCGGCGGGTGGCTGGCTGGAGAGGGTCACACCGCAAGGTTACCTTCTGCCGGAAGACAACAGGAGCGCGATCTTCCCCGGCGGTCAGCTCTCATCTGCCATCAGGCCCGGATCGCCTGCGGATCTGGAGGAGAAAACTTCCCGAACAATATATTGACCCTGGAAGGAAACCCTGATTACAGTCACCGCACCTCCTCCCCCACGGGGAGGGCACCGGGCGTGTGTTCCAGCAGAGCCGCGCAGTGACTGCACGCGCCCGGTCCGTCATGTACCGGACATCGCCCCTGAACAGCCGCAGCGTTGCGGCGAAATGGAGCACGCCATGGCACACAGAGGTCGCACCGCCCGGGGACGAGCGGAGACGGCCAAGGGCCTGCGACGAAAGGGCTGGGCCGGCACACTCGGCGCCCTCTCGGCCTCCGTCCTGGCGGGGGGGCGGGGCGCCCCCCCCCCCCCCCCCCCCCCCCCCTCGACCGGCGCCGCCACCGCGGACGCGGCGGCAGCCACCGCCGTGCACCGGCCGGCCGCACCGGCCGCCCACCCGGTGACCGCGCCGCTCGCGCAGAAGCCCTATCTGGGCTGGAGCAGCTGGAGCCTGGAGTCCACCAACTACCCGGGCGTCAACCCCGACGGCTCCGCGAGCTACCTCACCGAGGCGCACGTCCTCCAGCAGGCCAAGATCCTGGCGTCGACGTTCAAGAAGCACGGATACGACTACGTCAACATCGACGCCGGCTGGACCACGGGCTTCGATGCGTACGGCCGGCCGGTCCCCGACGCGAAGCGCTTCCCCGACGGCATCAAGTACGTCAACGACAAGCTGCACGCCCTCGGCCTCAAGGCCGGCATCTACCAGGCGGTCGGCCTCGACCCCGCGGCGTACGGCGACGGCACGACACCGGTCTACGGGGCCCCCGGCTGCACCACGGCCGACGTCGTCTACCCGGACCTGCGCAAGACCAACGGCTGGGACAGCGCCTACAAGATCGACTACTCGCGGCCGTGCGCGCAGAAGTACACGCAATCGGTCGCCGACCTGTACGCGAGCTGGGGCGTCGACTTCCTCAAGCTCGACGGCGTGGGCCCCGGCTCCTTCAAAGGAGGCGCCAACTACGACAACCGCGACGACGCCGCCGGCTGGCGCGCCGCGCTGAACAACACCGGCCGCCCGATCCAGTTCACCCTCTCCTGGGCGCTCAGCCACACCTACGCCGACGAGTGGAAGAAGGACAGCAACGGCTGGCGCATCGACACGGACGTCGAGTGCTACTGCGACACCCTCGTCACCTGGGACGCCTCGGTGAAGCAGCGCTGGCGCGACGTCGTCCAGTGGATTCCCGACGCGGGGCCCGGCCACTGGAACAACCTCGACTCGGTCGACGTCGGCAGCGGCCGGATGGACGGCCTCACCGAGGACGAACGCCAGAGCTACCTGACGCTCTGGGCCATCGAGGCCGCGCCCCTCTACATCGGTGACGACCTCACCCAGCTCGACAGCTACGGCGAGAAGCTCCTCACCAACGACGACGTCATCGCCATCGACCAGGCGGGACGCCCCGCGAAGCCGGTCAGCCAGTCGTCCGAGCAGCAGACCTGGTACGCCCGCAACGCCGACGGCAGTTACACCGTCGCCCTGTTCAACCTCGGCTCCTCGCCCGCCAGGGCCACCGCGCGGTGGCAGGATCTCGGCTTCGGCGGCGCCGCGGACGTCAAGGACGTGTGGAGCCACCAGAACCTGGGCGCCGCCAGCGGTTCGTTCGGCGCCACACTGCCCGCCCACGGCTCCCGGCTGCTGACTGTCACACCGCGGAAGACCGCGCACCCCACGGTCCCCACCGGGGCGCACGGCACCTCCGCCACCGCCACCTCCGTCTCCCTGGCCTGGGACCCGGCGGTGCCGGCGAAGGGCGCGTCCGTCGCCCGCTACGACATCCGCGACAACGGCGCGAGGGTCGCCTCGACGGGCGGCGCCGCCACCTCCGCCACGGTGTCGGGACTCGCGCCGGGCTCGGCCCACCGCTACACCGTGACCGCGGTCGACACACACGGCAGGACCTCGGGGCCGAGCACCGCCGTGCCCGTCACCACCGCGGACACCGGCGGGCCCGTCACCTACCAGGGCGAGGACGCCACCCTGGCCGGCGGCGCCACCGCGTCCGGCTGCGGGGGTTGTGCCGGGGGGAAGAAGGCGGGCAATCTCGGGGGGTCCGCGACGGTGACCTTCGACCATGTCACCGCGCCGCGCGACGGGACGTACCTGGTCACCGTCGCGTACGCCGACGGCGACACCAGCCGCCAGGGCGTCGTCACCGTCGACGGGCGGACGATCCAGCTGCCCTTCTCCGGGACCGGTGACAACGACTGGGACCACACCCAGAACGTCACGGTGCCGATGGCGCTGAAGGCCGGCGACAACCGTGTCTCGTTCGGCAACCCCGGCGACAGCGTCGCCGACATCGACCAGATCGTCGTCCAGTAGCCCCCGCGGGCCTGCCAGGCCCGCGGGGAACCAGCAGCACAAGTGCCGAGGAGTGCGCCGTGGCGCAGATCGTGAAAGAACAGCCCGCTGTGCCGGGGCGCTGGGCGGGAGGGCGCCGGGTGCGGGAGCACGCGGTGGCGTCGCCCTCCCACCGCCGCGGGGACGGAAGGCTGGCGTGGTTGCTGATCACACCGGCGGTCGCCGGGTTCCTGGTCTTCTTCGCCTATCCCACGGTCAGGGGCGTGTACTACAGCTTCACCTCGTTCCACATCCTCACCGCGCCGAAGTGGGTGGGGCTCGCCAACTGGCGTGAGATGTTCGGGGACTCGGTGTTCTGGCACTCGCTGCTGGTCACGGTGTACTTCGTGGTGCTGGCGGTGGTGATCGGTGTGCTGCTGTCCCTGGTGACCGCGGTGGTCCTGCACCGGCTGACGCGCTCGACGGTGATCCGGGGCCTGATCATCCTGCCGTTCCTGATCTCGGGTGTGGTGGCCGCGCTGGTGTGGCAGTGGATGCTCGACCCGCAGCTGGGCATCATCAGCCAGCTGCTGGAGAAGGCCACGGGCGTCCATCTGCTGTTCTTCTCCGACAGCCACTGGGCGATCCCCTCACTGGCGGCCGTCAGCGTGTGGAAGTCGATGGGCTACAACGCGGTGCTGATCTTCGCGGGCCTCCAGACGATCCCGCCGTCGGTGTACGAGGCGGGGCGGCTCGACGGCGCGAGTGAGTTCCAGATGTTCCGGCGCCTGACGGTGCCCCTCCTGCGGCCGATCCTGGTGATGGTGGTGATCCTCACGGTGATCGGGTCGTTCCAGGTCTTCGACATCGTGTCGGTCACGACGCAGGGCGGTCCCGCGAACGCGTCGAACGTGCTCCAGATGTACATCTACGAAAAGGGCTTCGGGGAGCTGGACTTCGGTTACGCGTCGACGATGTCGCTGGCGCTGTTCGTGCTGCTGATCGCGATCACGTTCACCCAGATGCGGCTCGCCCGCGCCAATGAGACCGACCTGAGCTGAGGAGCCCGTCCATGTCCGCTCTTGCAACGGGCCCTTCCCGCACCGCCGGTGCCGCACGCGTGCGGGAGCGCCGCGGGTTCTCGCCGGGCCGGATCGCCGCCTGGGTCTTCGTGACCGTGGTGCTGATCGTCACCGTCTTCCCGTTCTACTGGATTCTGCGCACCGCGTTCTCGAACAACGTCGCCCTGCCCACTGACCCGTCGTCGCTGCTGCCGGTCGACTTCACCTGGGGCGCGTTCCAGCGCGCCCTCGGCCTCGCCTCCCAGGCCCAGGCCCAGGCGCAGGGCGGTTCGGGCGCCGCGATCAACACCCCGCTGTTCCTGCGGAACTCGATCATCTACGCGACGGTGCAGACGGCGCTGGTGGTGTTCTGCTCGGCGATGGCGGCCTACGCGTTCTCGCGGCTGCGGTGGCGCGGCCGCAACACCGTGTTCAACATCCTGCTGGGCGCGCTGATGGTGCCCGCGATCCTGACGCTGCTGCCGAACTTCATCTTCATCCGCGACATCCACCAGCTCAACTCCTTCACGGGGCTGATCCTGCCGGGCGCGTTCTTCTCCGCGTTCAACATCTTCTTCCTGCGGCAATTCATGCTGGGGCTCAGTACGGAGGTGGAGGAGGCGGCGATCGTGGACGGCGCGAGCAGGATGCGGATCTTCTTCACGATCACCTTGCCCATGACCTCGGCGCCGATCGCGACGCTGTCCCTGCTGACGTTCATCAACACGTGGAACGACTACTTCTGGCCGCTGCTGTCGACGAACGACGATCACGCGCGGCCTCTGACACTGGCCCTGGGCGTCTTCAAGCAGTCCTCGCCGCAGGCGGCCCCGGACTGGGCGGGTCTGATGGCCGCCACCATGATCGCCGCGCTGCCCATGCTCGCCCTGTTCATGGTCTTCGGCCGCCGGATCGTCAACTCCATCGGCTTCACCGGCATCAAGTAGAAAATCGGGAACCGCCACTCATGAACGACGATCTGCGCCTGTACTGGCCGCGGCCCGCCGCCGCGTGGAACGAGGCCGCACCGGTCGGCAACGGCCGGCTCGGGGCCATGGTCTTCGGAGGAACGCGCGGCGCACGCGTCCAGATCAACGACTCGACCCTCTGGTCCGGCACCCCCGCCACCCCCGCCGAGGGCCTCGCGGCCGTACGCGCCGCGGGCGCGGGCCCCGAACGCCTCGCCGAGGTCAGGGACGCGATACGCACGGGCGACCTGCGGCGCGCCGAGTCCCTCCTGATGAGCTTCGAGGGCCGCTACAGCCAGGAATACCTGCCGTTCGCCGACCTGGCCGTCGGCCTCGGCCTCTCGGACGAGGCGCGCTACGGCGGCCGGACGCTCGGCCTGGACGACGGCGTCGCCGCCGACGAGATCACCGACGGGCCCCTGACCGTACGCCGCAGGACCTGGGCCAGCCGCCCCGCCGAAGCGCTCTGCCTGGACATCGCGGTGACCGGCGGCACCGCCGACGCGACCCTCGCCCTCACCACCCCGCTGCGGCTCCTGCGCCACACGGCGGGCCCCGAGGGCCTGACCGTGGAGGTCGCGCTGCCCGTCGACGGCGCGCCCGAGCACGAGACGTCCGTCGCACAGCCCCTGCGCTACGCCGACGAGACGGACCACGCCGGAAGCACCGCGGCAGCCGGCGCGTACGACCCGTACGCCGTCCTCGCCGTACGGGTCGACACCGACGGACAGGTCGCCACCGCCGACGGCACCTGGAGTGTCACCGGCATGACCCGGCTCCTCGTGACCGCCTCGTCCTCGTCGGCGGCGGCCGACGTCTGGCACCGCGTCGCGCCCCGCACCCGGGCCGGACACCGCGAGCGGGCCGCAGCGGCGGCCGGACGCGCCCTCGGCCTCGGCGCCGACGCCCTCCTGCGCTCCCACCGGGACGACCTGCGCCCGCTGCTCGCCGCGGCGAGCCTCACCTTCGGCGAGCGGCGCACCGGCACCTACGACGTCGCCCGCGACGTCCTCTCCGGCGACGACGAACAGCTCACCGCGACCGTGATGTTCCAGCTCGGCCGCTACCTGCTGGCATCCTGCTCCCGGCCGGGCGGCGGCCCGCCCGCCAACCTCCAGGGCATGTGGAACGAGGAACTGCGGCCCCCGTGGTCCTCCAACTACACCGTCAACATCAACACCGAGATGAACTACTGGCCCGCCGAGGTCACCGCCCTCGGCGAGTGCCACGAGCCGCTGTTCGGCCTCCTCGACCGGCTCGCGGCCAGCGGCGCGGACGTCGCCCGCGAGCTGTACGGCGCGCGCGGCTGGGTCACCCACCACAACACCGACATGTGGGGCTGGGCGCTGCCCGTGGGCATGGGGCACAGCGACCCGTCCTGGGCGATCTGGATGATGGGCGGCGCCTGGCTCACCCAGCACCTGTGGGACCACTACGACTTCACGCGCGACACCGCCTTCCTGCGCGAGCGCGCCTGGCCCGTGCTGCGCGGCCAGGCCGCGTTCTGCGTCGACTGGCTGGTCGAGGGCGAGGACGGGTTCCTCGACACCATCCCCGCCACCTCCCCGGAGAACCACTTCCTCTCCCCGGCGGGCGAGCCGGAAGCCCTCACCCACTCGACCGCCATGGACGTCGCCCTGGTGCGCGCCACCCTCACCCGTGCCCTCGCCGCGGCACGGATCATCGGCGAGGGGGACGACCCGCTCTGCGCGGAGATCGAGGCCGCGCTGCCGAGGCTGCGCGAACCGGGCGCGGCCGCCGAGGGCCACCTCAGGGAGTGGGCCACCGACCTGCCCGAGGAGGACCCCCGCCACCGGCACATGTCCCAGCTGGTCACCGTCTACCCGCTCGACCAGATCACCCCGCGGGCCACACCGGAACTCGCCACCGCGGCAAGCCTGTTGATGGAGCGCAGAGGCCCGGGCGCCATGGGCTGGTCCTGGGCCTGGAAGATCGCGCTGCGCGCCCGCCTCGGCGACGGCGACACCGCGCGCTCGCTGTTCCTCGAAGCCGTACGGCCGCTGGAGCGCAACGCGCGGGAGTACGCGCCCGTCGACGGGTCCGTGTGGGGCGGGCTGCTGCCCAACCTGTTCTCCACCCACCCGCCGTTCCAGATGGACGGCAACTTCGGCTTCCCCGCGGGGCTCGCCGAACTCGTCCTGCAGAGCCACGACGACCGCGTCAGCCTGCTGCCCGCCCTGCCCGGGCGGTGGACGCGGGGCCGCGCCGCCGGCCTGCGCTGCCGCGGCGGCCTCGCCGCCGACCTCGCCTGGCAGGACGGCGCCCTGACCTCCGTGACCCTCCGCCGGGTCGGCGGCGACGACACCGCCCCCGTACGGCTCGTCCACGGCTCCGCCACGGCCGAGATCACGGTCTCCCGCGGCCGGGACGTCACCCTGGACGGCGCGCTGAGGCCGGCGTGCTGAGCGACCTGGACCTGCCCGCCCTGTGGGAGTACCGCAGCGGCCACCGGGACCCGGACGGCTTCGACGCCTTCTGGCGGACGACGCTCGACGAGGCGCGCGCGGCGGGCGACGGCCTCGTCCTCACCCCGGTCTCCACCGCGCTGCGCACCATCGACGTCTTCGACGCCGAGTTCCCCGGCTTCGGCGGACACCCCGTACGGGGCTGGCTGCGCCTGCCCCGGGACCGCGGCGCCGTACCGCTGCCCGCCGTCGTCCAGTTCCACGGATACGGCAGCGGGCGGGGCGGGCCCCTGGACGACCTGGTGTGGGCGTCCGCCGGATACGCGCACCTGATCATGGACGCGCGCGGCCAGGGCGGCGCCCACGCGGGCGGCGCCACCGGCGACCCGGTCGGCAGCGCGCCCGCGTACCCCGGCTTCCTCACCCGCGGCATCGAGGACAAGGAGACGTACTACTACCGCCGGGTGTTCACCGACGCCGTCCGCGCCGTCGACGCCGTGCGCGGCCTCGACGCGGTCGACGGGCGGCGCGTCGCGGTGGCGGGCAACAGCCAGGGCGGCGGCATCGCGCTCGCGGCGGCGGGCCTCGTCCCCGACCTCGCCGCCGCCTACGTCCAGGCGCCGTTCCTCACCGACGTACGGCGTGCCGTGCGCATCACGGCGACCGCCCCGTACAGCGAGATCTCCGGCTATCTGGCGGCCCGCAGGACATCGGCCGAGACGGTCTTCGAGACCCTCGCCCACTTCGACGGGGTCGCCTTCGCGCGCCGCGCCCTGGCGCCCGCGCACTTCTCCACCGGGCTGATGGACGACATCTGCCCGCCGTCCACCGCTTTCGGGGCGTACCACGCCTACCGCGGCAGAAAGACCATCAGAGCCTGGGAGTTCAACGGCCACGAGGCGGGCGGACACGAGGACGTCGCCGACGCGCTGTCCGCATTCAGGGCCGCGACGGCCCGGGGAGACGAGGAACGATGAGGATTCGCAACCGGTCACGCAAGCTCGTCGCCGCGACCGCCGCCGCGGGGCTCGCCGCCGTCGCCTGCGGCTGCGGCGCCCCGTCCGCCTCCGCCGGCGGCACCACCGTCAACTGGTGGACGTGGGACGACAAGCAGGCCGCCGCCTACCAGAAGTGCGCCGACGTCTTCGACAAGGACAACCCGGGCGTCACCGTCAAGATCACGCAGTACGACGTGAACGACTACTTCACCAAGCTGCTCACCGGCTTCGTCGCGGACACCGCCCCCGACGCCTTCATGAACAGCGGCCAGTACCTCCAGCAGTACGCGGCCCTCGGCCAACTCCAGCCGCTCGACGGGTACATAAGGAAGTCGGGCCTCGACCTGAAGAAGTACACGACGGGCACGGCCTCCTACCGGTACACCGACGGCAAGCTCTACGCGCTGCCGATGGACTGGGCCATGGCGGGTCTCTACTACAACAAGGACATGCTGAGGAAGGCCGGATACACCGAGGCCGACGTCGACAACCTCACCTGGAACCCGGACAACGGCGGCACGTTCGAGAAGATGGTCGCCCACCTCACCGTCGACTCCAGGGGCAGGCGGGGCGATCAGCCCGGCTTCGACAAGCACCATGTCAGGATCTACGGCATCGGCGCCCTCGGCGTGCAGGACTTCACCGGGCAGACGTCCTGGAACCCGCTGGTGTCCACGCTCGGCTGGCGCCCCGGGGACAAGACCCAGTGGCCGACCGTCTTCCGGTTCGACGACCCGCGGTTCGTCAAGACCATGAACTGGGTCAGGGACCTCACCGACAAGGGATACGCCCCCACCGAGGGCGAGTTCACCTCCGCGGGCAACGCCCCCAGCAGCGCGCAGCTGCTCGGCTCCGGCAAGGTGGCCATCGCCAACGACGGTTCGTGGTCCGCGACCTCGTACCCGGACATCCCGAAGCTCGACTACGGCATCGCCCTCAACCCGAAGGGCCCGGACGGCAAGCGGTCGGGGGAGAGCAACCCCAACGGCAACATGATCTGGTCCGGCTCGCGGCACAAGGACCTCGCCTGGAAGTGGGTGTCCTTCCAGGAGTCCCAGCAGTGCCAGACGATCGCCGGCCGCAGCGGCACGTTCTTCCCGTCCATCGCCGCGTCCATGGACGCCACGGCCGCCGCGCTCAAGAAGAAGGGCGTCGACCTGTCGCCCTTCATCACCGCCCAGCGTGACGGCGACCTCTACCCGTCGCCCACCTACGGCAACGGCACCGCCATGCAGAAGACCCTCCAGCCCCTCCTCCAGTCCTTCTTCGCCCACGACAGGAACGACGATGTGTTCAAGCAGATGACCCAGGACGCGAGGAGACTCCTCGCGCAGAAGGAAGACTGACCGGGCGACGGACCTGAACGCCGCGCCCCCACACGGTTCGAGAGGACATTGCATTGACCCGCACCACCGCGCGGACCGCCCATCTGCGTGCGGCCGGAGTGAGTTTCGTCGTGGAGCTCGGCGACCCGCTGCCCCGCGTCCTGCACTGGGGCGCGGACCTCGGGGAGCTGAGCGAGGGCGAACTCGCCGCGCTGAGCATGACGGCGGACGGCGTTGTCCTCAACAGCGCTCCCGACGTGCCGCGGCGGTTCACCGTCTGGCCGACGGAGGCCGACGGCTGGGCCGGCACCCCGGCCCACGAGGGGCACCGCGGCGGCGTCGGCACCACACCGCGCCCCCGGCTCACCCGCGCCGACCTCGACGGTGCCGCACTGACCCTCCACCTTGACGACGACGTCAGCGGCCTCGCCCTCGTCCTCACCTACCGGCTCGACGCCGCGGGCGTCCTCGGCGTCAGTACGCGGATCACCAGGCCCGCGTCGGCGGCCGGCGGTGCCGCACCGTACGACCTCGGCGCGGTCACCACGCTGCTGCCGGTGCCCGCCAGGGCCACCGAGATCCTCGACTTCACCGGAAAGTGGTGCCGCGAGCGCGTACCGCAGCGCTCCACCCTCACCCACGGCAGCCATGTCCGCTCCGTGCGCCGCGGCAGACCGGGACTTGAGGCCCCGCACCTGCTGACGCTCGGCGTGCCCGGCTTCGGCTTCCGCGCGGGCGAGGTGTGGGGGCTGCATGTCGCGTGGAGCGGCAACCAGCGCTGGCTGGCGGAGCGGCTGCCGGAGGGCGCCGGCGTGCACGGCGCGGCCCTCGGCGGCGGCGAGCTGCTCGCGCCCGGTGAGATACGGCTCGCGCCGGGGGAGTCGTACACCTCGCCCGAGTGCCTCTTCGTCTGGTCCGACCAGGGGCTCGACGGCCTCGCCGACCGGTTCCACGACCGGCTGCGGGCCCGCGGGAGCCACCCGGCGAGCCCGCGCCCGCTCACCCTCAACACCTGGGAGGCCGTCTACTTCGACCACCGTCTCGAACGCCTGCTCGACCTCGCGGACCGGGCCGCCGAGGTCGGCGTGGAGCGCCTCGTCCTGGACGACGGCTGGTTCGCGGGACGGCGCGACGACACCGCGGGACTCGGCGACTGGACCGTGGACAGCGACGTATGGCCCGACGGGCTGGGCCCGCTGGTGGACCGGGTGCACGCGCACGGCATGCAGTTCGGCCTCTGGGTCGAGCCCGAGATGGTCAACCTCGACTCGCGCATGGCCAGGGAGCACCCCGAGTGGATACTCGGCCCCTCGGCGGGCCTCGGCCCGAGCATGCGCCACCAGTACGCGGTCGACCTCGGCCACGAGGAGGCCTGGAACTACCTGCTGAAGTCGCTCGACGAGGTCGTCACGCGGTACGCGATCGACTATCTCAAGTGGGACTACAACCGGGACCTGCTGGAAGCCGTCCACCGCGGCGCCGGCGGCCACGACAGGCCCGGCGTGCACGCGCAGACCCAGGCGCTCTACCGGCTCCTCGACGCGCTGAGGGAGCGCCATCCCGGCCTGGAGATCGAGAGCTGCTCGTCCGGCGGCGGCCGGGTGGACCTGGGCATCCTCGCCCGTACGGACCGGGTGTGGCCCTCGGACTGCAACGATCCGGTCGAGCGGCAGGCCATCCAGCGCTGGACGGCGCAGGTGCTGCCCCCCGAGCTGATCGGCACGCATGTCGGCGGCCCGGTCGCGCACACCACGGGCCGGACGACCGACGCCTCGTTCCGGCTGGCCACCGCGCTGTTCGGGCACGCGGGCATCGAGGACGACCTGACCGCACGGGACGCGGACGAGATCGCGCGGCTCGGCCGGTGGGCGGAGCTGTACAAGGAGAAGCGCGCGCTGCTGCACTCGGGCCGCACGGTACGGGCAGACCTGCCGGACGACGCGGTGCTGCTGCACGGTGTCGTCGCGCGCGACGGATCGCAGGCGCTCTACTCCTTCTCGCGCCTTGCGACGTCGGCGGAGGGACAGACGGGCCGGGTCCGGCTGCCGGGCCTCGACGCCTCGGGCACGTACCGCGTACGGGTCCGCGAGGAGCTGGGCCTGCCGCGTCTGCACCAGGTCTCGGGCCCCGCCTGGTTCGCGGCGGCGCTGGAGGGCTGGGTGGCGCTGCCCGGCACCGTCCTCGCGACCACCGGCGTCCCGCTGCCGAACCTGGCACCCGGGCAGGCACTGCTGCTGGACGTGGCACGCGGCTGAGCGCCTGCGTCCCGGCAGAGGCGCGGGAAAGGAGAGGTCACACGACGAGGGGCCGGGCGCCTCAGGCGCGGGCGCCGCCGCGCGGGGCGGGCATCGGGCCGTCCGCCCACGCCGGGGCGGCCCCCGTGAGCTGGCAGACCATCAGGTAGAAGGGGATCGGCGGCGTGTACGGCGTCCGGTCGTCGGGCCAGTGGATCAGGCGCGGACGGACCGCGGGCACACTGATCCCCGCCACGTACCGGGCGGGCGCCGGCCAGGACAGCTCCAGGTCGGAGCCCGCAGGGACGATCCACCACCACCAGTCGGTGTCGGCGAACACGCACCCGGTGCGCGGCATCCGGGCCATCAGCCGGAACCCGTGGCGGGCGGGCACGCCCACCGCGTCGCACCCGAGCGAGGCGGGCAGCGTCTCCGGGAGGGGGAGCCGCGCCGTGCAGTCGCCGTACGCGCTGCCGCGCCCGCCGCTCCTCGGGCTCCGCCCGAGCCGCGTCAGCGCCGCCCGCGCGCTCCTCAACACGCCTGCTCCACGAGCGGGAGTTCGGCCCACACGACGCGCCCGGGGCCGTAGCCCGAGGTGCTCTGGGTTCCCCAGCAGCTGCACATCGAGTCGACGAGGAAGAGGCCGCGCCCGCCCTCGTCGGCGCCGCCGCGGTGGAGCTGGGGGCCGGTCGGGCCGTACCCCTGGTCCTCGACGGCTATCCGCAGGCGGTCCTGGTCGAGCCGCAGTTCGCAGATGACGTGGTCGCCTGCCGCGTGCACGACCGCGTTGGTGACCAGCTCGGAGACGACGAGCACCGCGGTGTCGGACGTTCCCTCGCGCACACCCCAGCCGAGCAACCGGTCCTCGGTGAGTTTCCTGGCCCGGCCGACGGACTCCGCGCGCGCCGGCAATTCGAAGCCGTAACGCCGGACAACGTTGCCAGAGCACACAGGCGCGAGCTGGGGGGTGAGCGCGTTACCAGGTGCCACGACCGATCCTAACGGTGGGGAAGCGGTTGTTCCGCTCTGTGCCTCTCCCGTGGCACAGGGCGACAACCGCGTGAACTGGTTCACTCCACCACTGTCCACCTGTCCGCGACACTTGGCAAGTAGCACTCTGGAATTTCCAGAGTGCCGTGTTCTAACTGCCAGAGTCATGGCACACTGCTTGCACATCGTGGCGATGGGGAGGTCCCTGAAGTGAGTGAACCGCGGTCGGCCCCGACCGTGGGTCAGGTCGTGCTCGGCAGGCGTCTGCAAGACCTGCGCGAGCGCTGCGGCCTGAAACGCGAGGAGGCCGCGAAGCTCCTGCGCGTGGCCCCTGCCACGATCCGCAGGATGGAAGCGGCCGAAGTAGCGCTCAAGATCCCCTACGTCCAGGTGCTGCTCACCGCCTACGGCGTGGGCCCGGAAGAGGCGGGAGTCTTCACCGGGCTCGTCGAGGAGGCGAACAAACCCGGCTGGTGGCAGCGGTTCCACGACATCCTGCCTGACTGGTTCAGCGTCTATGTCAGCCTGGAGGGAGCGGCGACCCTGGTGCGGGAGTACGAGCCGCACTTCGTGCCGGGCCTGCTCCAGACCGAGGACTACGCGCGCGCGGTGCTCAGGGCCGGCGCCGTCGGGCGGTCCTCACCCGAGGAGACGGAGCGGCACGTCGCGCTCCGTATGGCGCGGCAGCCCCTGCTCACGGGGGAGAACGCGCCGAGGTTCTGGGTGGTCATGGACGAGACGGTGATCCGCCGCCCCGTCGGTGACGGCCCCGAGGTGATGCGGGAACAGATCGACCGGCTTCTCGAGGCCGCGGACCTGCCCCATGTGACACTTCAGATCGCGGAGTTCGCCAGCGGACACCACCCGGGTACCTACGGGCCGTTCGTGATTTTCCGATTCGCGGAACCCGAGCTGCCGGACATGGTCTTCAGCGAGTACCTGACGGGGGCGCTCTATCTCGACGCGCGACCGGAGGTGGCCACTCACCTGGAGGTCATGGACCGGATGGCGGCGCAGGCCGCAACTGCACAAAGCACGAAGGAGATCCTCAGGGATGTCCGCAAGGAGCTGTGAATGAGTCCCATATACAACGGCATGCCGGCTCGTGAGCTCGGCGCCGAGGGCTGGCACAAGCCCTGGAGCGGTGGCAACGGCGGTAACTGCATCGAGGCCATGAAGCTGGCCGACGGCAGAATCGCGGTGCGCCAGTCCTCCGACCCGGACGGCCCCGCACTCATCTACACACCGGCCGAGATCGCCGCCTTCATCCAGGGCGCGAAGTCGGGCCAGGCGGACTTCCTCCTGACCTGACGGCCGCCACACGACCACTACCACGGGTGGGGGCAGGTGTGCGGCGTCGCAGCGTTTTTCAGGTGCGCTGCGGCGCCGCACACACCGGCGCCGACGGCGCGCAGGCCCCCGTGAGCCGCTCCTGGCCGGCCGACCGGCCAGGACGGACCCGCCGACCGGTCAGGGCCGGTCAGCCGCGCAGATAGCCGAGCCCCGGATGGGCCGCCACATAGCCGTCCACCAGTCGGCGCGCCACGGACACCGAGTCGACCAGCGGGTGCAGGGCGAACGCGGCGACCGCGTCCGCCCTCGCTCCCGTCTCCGAGGCCCGCAGCACCTCGCGCTCCACCGCCTTCACCGCCGTGACCAGGCCCACCGCGTGCAGGGGCAGCGGATTCGCCGCCAGCGGCCTCGCCCCGTTCGCGTCCACCGCGCACGGCACCTCGACCACCGCCTCCGCGTCCAGCGCGGACAGCGTCCCCCGGTTGCGCACGTTGAGGATCAGCGTCGCCTTCTCGTCGTGCGCGATCGCCCGCATCAGCGCCAGCGCCACCTGCTCGTACCCGCCGGATTCGAGGTCCGCCTCGTCCCGCTCGCCCATCCCCGCGGCGTCGCGGTTCGCCTCCATGTACGTCGCCTCGCGCTCCGCGAGGGTCCGGTGCCAGGCCGCCGACGCCGCGCCGGGGGCGGGGGCCGCGCCGCCCACCTCCGCGTAGAAACCGGCCTGCTGGTCGCGCAGGAACGCGCCTCGCGTCCGCTCCGCGCTCCGGTACGCGGCCACCGTCTCCCGGTTGAAGTAGTAGTAGTGCAGGTACTCGTTGGGGACCGCGCCCAGCGGCGCCAGCCACTCGGGCCCGAACAGCCGGCCCTCCTCGAACGAACCCAGCAGCGCCGGATCGCCCAGCAGCCGCGGCAGTTGGTCCCGCCCGTCCACGTACAGACCGCGCAGCCAGCCCAGATGGTTCAGGCCCACGTAGTCGAAGCGCGCCGTGGCCGGGTCCACCCCCAGCGTCCGCGCCACCCGCCGGCCGAGTCCGACGGGGGAGTCGCAGATGCCGATGACCCGCTCGCCCAGGACGCCCGCCATCGCCTCCGTCACCAGACCGGCCGGATTGGTGAAGTTGATGACCCAGGCCTCCGGTGCCAGCGCCGCGACCCGCCGGGCGATCTCCCGCGCCACCGGCACCGTCCGCAGGCCGTACGCGATCCCTCCCGCGCCCACCGTCTCCTGGCCGAGCACGCCCTCGGCCAGCGCCACCCGCTCGTCCTGCGCCCGCCCCGCGAGGCCGCCCACCCGGATCGCGGAGAAGACGAAGTCCGTGCCGCGCAGGGCCTCGTCCAGGTCGGTGGTGACCGTGAGCGCGGGCGCGTCCGGCACGCCGGCCGCCTGGTCCGCGAGCACCCGGGCCACGGCCGTGCGCCGGGCCCGGTCCACGTCGTACAGCGTGACCCCGGTGACCCGGCCCGCGCCGTGGTCGCGCAGCAGCGCCCCGTACACCAGCGGTACGCGGAAACCGCCGCCGCCCAGAATCGTCAGCCTCATACCCGGGCCGCCTCCCTCTCGCTCACGTCGCCCTCGTCGTTCGAGTCGTCCTGTTCGCTGTCCATCCGATCATTCCCGAGGGCGCGGCCGGCCGGAGCCGTGGGGCGGGTGCGCGTCGCGGAGGGCGCGGGGAGGCGAGGAGAATGAGGTCATGGCCAAACGCCCCCGCCGCCCCGCCCAGCGCCCCGCCGGGCCCGCCGTCGGCGCCTCGTCACCCTGCCCCTGCGGGCTTCCCGCCGCCTACACCGCCTGCTGCGGGCGCTTCCACGCGGGCCCGGACGCCCCGGCCACCGCCGAGCTGCTGATGCGCTCCCGCTACAGTGCCTTCGCCGTGGGAGACGAGGCGTACCTGCTGCGCACCTGGGCGGCGGCCCAGCGGCCCGCCCGGCTCGGCCTCGACCCGGCGACGCGCTGGACGGGCCTCACGATCCTGGATACCTCGGGCGGCAGCGCCTTCCACACGACGGGCACCGTCACCTTCCTCGCGCACTACACGGACGGCTCGCGCCCCCCGGCGCGCGGCGTCCTGCGCGAACGCAGCAGGTTCGCCCGGGAGCGGGGCGACTGGGTCTACGTGGACGGCTCGACCGACGGCTGACGGGGGCGGAGCGCCGTTCCTGTGCGGCTGTCCGCATCCGTTCACGGGACGTTCGTGATCAGTTCGCGGGCAGGCCCCCGGTGCCGCGGCCCCGGCGGCGGAGGCTGTGCGGGTTCACACCGCACGACAACCGCAAAGGGGCCCCACCCGATGGTCGATATGAACCGTCGCCGATTCATGCAGCTGGCCGGTGGCACGGCGGCCTTCTCGGCGCTCTCGACGAGCATCGCCCGCGCCGCGTCGATCCCCGCCAACCACCGCACGGGAAGCCTGCGGGACATCGAGCACATCGTCGTCCTGATGCAGGAGAACCGGTCCTTCGACATGTACTTCGGCTCCCTCGGCGGGGTCAGAGGCTTCGCGGACCCGCGCGCCGTGACCCTCCCGGGCGGGAAGTCCGTCTTCCACCAGCCGGGCCCCTCCGGCGACGTGCTGCCCTTCCACCCTCCGGGCAGCGATCTGGGCCTCACGTTCCTCGAAGACCTCGACCACAGCTGGGAAGGCACCCACGCGGCCTTCAACCGGGGGAAGTACGACTCCTGGGTGTCCGCCAAGTCGGCCGCCTCGATGGCGTACCTGACCCGCGACGACATCCCCTTCCACTACGCCATGGCCGACGCGTTCACCGTCTGCGACGCCTACCACTGCTCGCTGCTCGGCCCGACCGACCCCAACCGCTACTACATGTGGTCGGGTTACGTCGGCGGGGACGGCACCGGCGGCGGCCCCGTCATCACCAACGACGAGCTGCGCTACGGCTGGACCACCTACCCGGAGCGCCTGGAGCGGGCGGGCGTGTCCTGGAAGATCTACCAGGACCGGGGCAACGGCCTGGACGCCGCCGGGTCCTGGGGCTGGACGGACGACGCCTACATCGGCAACTACGGGGACAACTCGCTGCTGTACTTCGACTCCTACCGCGACGCCCAGCCGGGCGACCCGCTGTACGAGAAGGCCCGCACCGGTACGAACGCCGCGGCCGGCGACGGCTTCATGGACATCCTCAAGGCGGACGTGAAGGCCGGGAGGCTCCCGCAGATCTCCTGGATAGCGGCGCCCGAGGCGTTCAGCGAGCACCCCAACTGGCCCGCCAACTACGGTGCCTGGTACGTCTCCCAGGTCATCGACGCGCTCACCGTCGACCCCGAGGTGTGGAGCAGGACCGCGCTGCTGATCACCTACGACGAGAACGACGGCTACTTCGACCACGTGGTGCCGCCCTTCCCGCCCTCGTCGCCCGCGCAGGGCTTCTCCACCGTCTCCGTCGAGGAGGAGCTGTTCGGCTCCCGCACCAGCCCCTCCGCCCCCGCGAGCAGCGGCGCGGGCCCCTACGGGCTCGGCATGCGCGTCCCGATGTTCGTGCTGTCGCCGTGGAGCAGGGGCGGCCGGGTCTGCTCCGAGGTGTTCGACCACACCTCGATCCTGCGCTTCATGGAGCGCCGCTTCGGGGTGGCCGAGCCGCACGTCTCGCCCTGGCGGCGCGCCGTCACCGGCGACCTGACGTCGGCCTTCGACTTCAGCCGGGCGTCGTCGTCGGTCCCCGCCCTCCCGAGCACCGACCGCTACCGGCCGAAGGACGCGGCCCGCCACCCCGACGTCGTGCCGCGGCCCCCGGCCGACCAGGCCCTGCCCCGGCAGGAACGCGACCGGCGCCCGCTCCTGCCCGCACCGTACGACCTGGCGGCCGACGCGGTGGCCGGCGAAGGCCGTCTCACCGTCGGCTTCGCCTCCCACGGCACGGCGGGCGCCGCCTTCCTGGTGACGTCGACGACGTCCACCGAAGGACCCTGGACCTACACGGTCGGCCCGCACGCGAAGCTGACCGGCACCCTGGCCCTGCCGGCGAGCGGGGCCTACGACTACTCCGTGCACGGGCCGAACGGCTTCCTGCGGCAGGTCTCCGGCACGGGCCCGGCCAGGGGCGCCGAGGTCACCGCCGTGCACGACGCGGCACGCGGCACCCTGCGGCTGCGGTTCGCCAACCACGGGACGGTGCCCGTGCGCCTCACGGTCCGCGACGGGTACGGGCACGCGCACGACGCCTCCGTACGGCTGCGGCCGGGTGCGAGCGCCGAGCACACCGTCGAGGCGGCCCGCACCGACCACTGGTACGACGTGTCCGTCACGTCCGACCGCGACGACACCTACCTGCGGCGGCTGGCCGGGCACATCGAGACGGGCCGCGCGAGCGTGACGGACCCGGCGCTGGCCCGGGGCTGACCCGGCGCCACGGTGGTCCCGGCGGCCTCACGGCGTCCGACCCCGGCCGGACGCCGTGGCGCCGCGGGGCGCCCGCCGGACGGGATCGCGCCGGCCCGGCGAGAGCCCGTCCGCCAGGTCCTCGGCGAGCAGCCGCTTCGCGATGGCGTCCACGGCGCGCCGCAGTTCGGCCCCTGTCGGCCGGCCCCGGTCCGCCTCAAGGCGGGCACCGAGCCACCTGGCCCACGCGGAGTTGATCGCCGCCGCCTCCCTGCGGCCCGCCTCCGTGTGGGAGAAGAGCGTGCCGGCCCGCGTCAGGAACCCCTCGTCGACCATCCGGTCGAAGACCGGCACCAGTACCTCGGGCGGCATGTTCTTGCGGGTGGCGATCAGCCCGAGGCTCGCGTGCCCGACCATCCGGGTCAGCAGCTCGACCTGCATCACGGCCCAGGCGCCCGCGATGTCGAGCCGGGTGTCCGAGGCCCGCACGATGGTGCGCGCCGTGTCGGGACTCGCGCCCCGCAGGATCTTGGCGACCGACAGTTCGAGCAGCTTGCCGGAGTCGCCCGAGGTCGGTGACGCGAACCCCTCGCCCATGTCGGTGGAGGTGGCCCGCGCCGAGTCCCGCAGCCTGACCTGTTTGAGGAACAGCGCCACGACGAAGCCGGTCAGGGCGACCGGCACCGTCCACAGGAACACGGTGTGCAGCGAGTCCGTGTACGCCTGGATCACGGGCGCGGCCTGCGCGGGGTCGAGCCGGTGCAGGCCCTCGGGGCTGCCGGCCGCCCTGGCGACGTCGGCGGGCCCCGCGCTGCCCGCCCTGGCGGCTCTCGGGATCGCGTCGCGGAGGTTCGGGGTGAGCGCGTTCGTGTAGATGGTGCCGAAGACGGCGGTGCCGAAGGAGCTGCCGAGCGTACGGAAGAACGTGACGCCCGAGGTGGCGGTGCCGAGGTCCGTGTACTCCACGGTGTTCTGCACGGCGATGGTGAGCACCTGCATCGACAGGCCGATCCCGAGGCCCAGCACGAACATCGCGCCGGACTCCTTCCAGACGCCCGAGCCGGGTCCGACCCGCGACAGCAGGAAGAGCCCGAGGGCCATCACCACGGTGCCCACCACGGGGAAGAAGCGGTACTGGCCGGTCCTGCTGACGACGTTGCCGCTGAAGATGGACGCGAGCAGCAGGCCGAACACCATCGGCAGCGTCCGCACGCCGGAGATGGTGGCGGAGTCGCCGTCCACGTACTGGAGGTACGTCGGCAGGAACGTCATCGCGCCGAGCATCGCGAAGCCCACGATGAAGCTGAGGATCGAGCAGACCGCGAAGACCGGATTGCGGAACAGCCGCATCGGCAGCATGGGCTGCGCGGCACGCGTCTCCACCAGGCAGAACAGCGCGAGCGCGACGACGCCCGCGGCGAACAGGCCGAGGATCTCCGGCGACCCCCAGGCGTACTGGTTGCCGCCGAAGCTGGTGCCGAGGATCAGCGCGCCCGCGCCGAGCGCCACCAGCGCGATGCCCAGGTAGTCGATGACCGGCCGGGCCGCCGACCGGACGGAGGGGATCGTCCTGGCCGCCAGGGCGACCACGACGATCGCGATCGGCACGTTGACGTAGAACGCCCAGCGCCAGGTCAGGTGGTCGGTGAACAGCCCGCCGAGGAGCGGGCCGATGACGGTCGCCAGGCCGAACACCGCGCCCAGCGCCCCCTGGTACTTGCCCCGCTCGCGCAGCGGGATGACATCGGCGATCAGCGCCATGGCGGTCACCATCAGCCCGCCGGCGCCCACGCCCTGGAGGGCGCGCCAGATGATCAGCAGCGTCATGTTGGTGGCGAGGCCGCACAGGAACGAGCCGGTGATGAAGACGACCGCGGACAGCTGGAAGATCCGCTTGCGTCCGAACAGGTCGCCGAACTTGCCGACGAGCGCGGTGGCGATGGTCTCGGCGAGCAGGTACGAGGTGACGACCCAGGACATGTGCTCGGCGCCGCCGAGGTCGGCCACGATCGTGGGCAGCGCGGTGCCCACGATGGTCTGGTCGAGGGCGGCGAGCAGGATGCCGAGGACGATCGTCGCGAACACGATGTTCCGCCGCCGTCCGCTGAGCACGGGCGGTGTAGCGGCCGGCGAGGGCGCCGGTTCTGGACGTTTCTCGCTGACGGTGCTCACTCCTGCACGCTCACACCGCCGCCCCCGCCCCGCATGCGGGCACCGCCGGACGGGCGTACGCACGGCGCCGCCCGAGGGCCGCGGCGGGCGGCCCGCGCGCCGGCCCGGTGCGCCCGATACGCCCGGTGCGTGACGCGCCGCGGCCCTCGGCTCCCGGGGACCTGCCCCGCGCCGCTCAGGCCCCGCCCAGGACCTGGCCCAGGTCGTAGCGCACCGGTTCCACCAGCTGGGCGTACGTGCAGGACGCCGGGTCGCGGTCCGGGCGCCACCTGCGCCACTGCGCCGTGTGGCGGAACCGGGTGCCCTCCATGTGGTCGTACGCCACCTCGCACACCCGCGTCGGTGCGAGCGCCACCCACGACAGGTCCTTCTTACCGCTCCAGCGCGACGGCGCCCCGGGAAGCCGCGCGCCCTCGTGCGCGGAGGCCTCGGCCCACGCCGCCCACGGGTGCTCGCCACTGTCCACGCGCAGCGGCGCCAGCTCCTCGGCCAGCTCCGCCCTGCGCCTCATCGGGAACGCGGCGCACACGCCCACATGCTGGAGCGCGCCCGCCTCGTCGTACAGGCCGAGCAGCAGCGAGCCCACGACAGGACCGCTCTTGTGCGGCCGGTAGCCCGCCACCACCACATCCGCCGTGCGCTCGTGCTTGATCTTGTACATGGCGCGGGTGTCCTGCCGGTAGGGCAGGTCGAGCGGCTTCGCCACGACACCGTCGAGCCCCGCGCCCTCGTACCGGTCGAACCACTCGGCGGCCACGTCCCCGTCCGTCGTGGCCGGCGCCACGTACACCGGAGGCCGTACGCCCACGAGCGCGGCCTCCAGCGCCTCGCGGCGCAGCGCCTGCCCCATGTCGAGCAGGCCCGTGTCGCCCTTCGCGAGCAGGTCGAACGCGATGTAGGCGGCGGGCGTGCGCTCCGCGAGCATCTCGACGCGGGAGCGGGCCGGATGGATGCGCTCGGTCAGCAGGTCGAAGTCGAGCCGCCCGTCATGCATGATCACGATCTCGCCGTCCACCACGCACCGCTCGGGCAGCTCGGCCAGCAGCGCCTCCACCAGTTCGGGGAAGTACCGGGTCAGCGGCTTGCCGTTCCTGCTGCCGATCACGACCTCGTCCCCGTCGCGGTGCACGATCGCACGGAAGCCGTCCCACTTCGCCTCGTACTGCATGCCGGGCGGAATCCGCTTCACGGACTTCGAGAGCATCGGCAGCACGGGCGGCATCACGGGCAGGTCCATGCGTCCGATTCTCAGGCCCCCGGGCCCGGTCCGCCCGGCGTGCGGGCCGCACCGTCCGCGCCTACCGTGGCGCACATGGGAGCGGCGGTGGAGCTGGACGCGGGCGGCAGGACCGTACGGCTGTCGAGCCCGGACAAGGTGTACTTTCCCGAGCGCGGCTTCACCAAGCTCGACGTGGCCCGCTACTACCTCGCCGTCGGCGACGGCATCGTGCGGGCCCTGCGCGAGCGGCCCACCACCATGGAGCGCTTCCCCGAGGGCGTCACGGGCGAGTCGTTCTTCCAGAAGCGCGCCCCGAAGAACCTGCCCGAGTGGACCCCGACCGCCCGGATCGCCTTCCCCAGCGGCCGGTACGCCGACGAGATGTGCCCCACCGAGGTCGCCGCGGTGGTGTGGGCCGCCAACCTCGGCTGCCTCACCTTCCACCCCTGGCCGGTACGGCGCGGCGACACCGACCACCCCGACGAGCTGCGCCTCGACCTCGACCCGCAGCCGGGCACCGGCTTCGCGGACGCCGTCGCCGCGGCCCACGAGCTGCGCGCGGTCCTTGACGAGAACGGACTGCGGGGCTGGCCCAAGACCTCCGGCGGCCGGGGCCTGCACGTGTTCGTACCGATCGAGGCGCGCTGGACCTTCGCCCAGGTGCGCCGGTGCGCGATCGCGGCCGGCCGGGAGCTGGAGAGGCGGATGCCGGAGCGGGTCACCACCGCCTGGTGGAAGGAGGAGCGCGGAGCCAGGATCTTCGTGGACTACAACCAGACCGCCCGCGACCGCACCATCGCCTCCGCGTACTCCGTGCGCCCCAAGGCGCACGCGCCCGTCTCCGCGCCGCTGCGGTGGGAGGAGATCGACGACGTGGCGCCCCGCGACTTCGACATCGCGACCATGCCGGCCAGGTACGCCGAACTCGGCGACGTGCACGCGGACATGACGGAGCACGCCTTCGGCCTGGAGAGCCTGCTCGACCTCGCGGCCCGGGACGAGCGGGAGCACGGCCTCGGCGACCTGCCCTACCCGCCGGACCACCCGAAGGCGCCGGGCGAGCCCACCCGCGTCCAGCCGAGCCGGGCCCGCCACCGGTCGTGAGGGCGCGGCGCGGAAAGGGCCCCTCCCGGCTGGGGGAGGGGCCCTTTCCGCGCCGCGCGCGACCGGTCCTGGCTACAGCTCCTTGATCCGCACGTTCCGGTAGGAGACCAGGTCCGCGGTGCTGTGGTTCTGCAGTCCGATGTAGCCGGACGCGTAGCGCCTGCCGTCGGTGCCGGGGTCGCCGGCCCTGGGCGGATCGAAGACCTGACCGGGGTCGTTGTCGAACTCGTTGATCAGGACACCGTTGCGCAGGATCGTGAAGTGCTGCCCCTTCACCCGGATCTCGTAGTCGTTCCAGGTGCCCTTGGCCGTGGGACGGGCGCCCGCAAGGCCCACGCGGTCGAAGCCGTAGACCGAACCGGTCTTGTACATGTCCCCGGTCGGGCTGTCGAAGATCTGGATCTCGTGGCCGTAGTTGACGGCCACCCACGCGGGACGCGACTCCAGCGGGAAGCCGTGCGGGTCCGGGAACCGCACGAAGACGCCGCCGTTGGCGTTCGCCGTCCCCGCGGCGTCGTCGCGGAACTGCAGCTTCAGCGAGAAGTTCTCGTACTGGCGCCCCGGGTACCACATCATGCCGAGATCCCCGCCGACCGTCGGGTCGACGCTCATCGCGCCGTCCTTGAGGTCGACTTGGCCGCCCCCGACGTGCTCCCACCTGTCGAACGACGCCTGGGTCCCGTCGAAGATCGTCTTGTAGCCGGCCGTCTGGCCCGGCAGGCCGATCTTCGACTGCCTGGCGGCCTTCGCGATCTTCTTCTGCTCGCGCTGGTCGATCACGTTCTGGGCGGCGAGCGTCTTCAGCACGCCGTCCACGTGCTTGAGGAAGAGGGCCTGCGAGGTCCACTCCCGCTCGTCCTCGATCCGTTCGTTGATCGTGCAGCGGTTGGGCGTGAGCCGGTTGGGCACCCCCGTGTCGACCGTGCCGACGATCACCGTCAGCCGCTCGTCGTGCTCGGCGCAGGGCGGTGGCGGCACCCCGCCGCTCTGGGCGACCGTGAACGCCGCGTCCGTCGCCTTGGACGTGTTGCCCGCCTTGTCGGTGGCGCGGTAGGCGAGCGTGTGGGCGCCGACCCGGTCCACCACGACCGGCGCCGTGTAGGCGAGGTACGGGCCGCCGTCCAGCGCGTACTCGCTCGACGCGACACCCGACTCGGCGTCCTCTGCGGTCAGGGTCACCGTGGCGCTGCTGATGAACGCGCCGTACGAGTTCTTGCTGCCGGTGATCGCGGCGGACACGACCGGTGCGGTGGTGTCCTTCGCCGGCGGTGCGACGACGGTGAAGCGGACGGACTTCTCGGCCGCCGCGTTGCCCGCCCTGTCGGTGGCCCGGTAGCGGACCGTCGCCGCGCCCGCGGTGTCCACCGCGACGGGCTGGGTGTACGGCTGCCAGTCGCCGTCCGCGCCCAGCGCGTACTCGATGGTGTTGACGCCGGAGCCGGTGTCGGACGCCGTCACGGTCACCGTGGCGGTGCCCAGGTAGTTCCCGCCCGCGTCCTGGTCGCCGCTGACGGTCGCCGAGGTCTCCGGCGGCGTGGTGTCGTCGGTCGGCGGCGCGACGACGGTGAAGTCGGCGGACTTCTCGGCCGACGTGTTGCCCGCCTTGTCGGTGGCCCGGTAGCGCACGGTCGCCGCGCCCACGGTGTCCACCACGACCGGATCGGTGTACGGCTGCCAGGCGCCGTCCGCGCCCAGCGCGTACTCGATACCGCCGAGGCCCGAGCCGCCCTCCTCGTCGGCGGCCGTGACGCTGACCGTCGCGGAGCCGACGTAGGCCCCGTCGGCGTTCCGCTGGCCCTCGACCTTCGCCGACGTGCTGGGCGCGGTGGTGTCGTCACCGCCGCCGCCCGCTGTCACGGTGAAGGTGCCGCTCATCATGATGTGGCCGGGCATCGAGCAGAAGTAGTGGTACGTGCCCGGGGTCAGCGTGACGTCGACACTGTGCTTGCCGCCCGCCGCGTCGGACGGGTTGGCGAGGATGTCGACCCGCGCGTCGTGGTTGTACTTCGGGTCGGACGTGTCGAAGGTCAGGGTGTGCGGCAGCCCCGTCGTGTTGCCGGTCGCCGCGCTGTTCTCGAAGACGATGGTGGCGGCGCCGGCCACCGCCGCCGTGGGCGCGCTCGTGAAGTGCTCGATCGAGTCGCCCGCCGTCCAGTTCAGGGTCTGCCCCGCGGCGGCTGGGGCCGGCGCGCCGGCCCCGTGCCCGTACGCCGCGGTCGACGTCAGCCCGAGCACCAGCAGGAACGCCCCGACGAGGGACGCCCACAGGCGCGGCTGTCTCCGGTGTCTCGCTCGCACCACCTCACGCTCCCTTCTTGACCAGGTCCTTGGCGGCCGGGGTCGGCGCGCCGCCGGTGTAGGTCACGCGCCACAGCGCGGACTCTGCGTCGGAGTTGAAGAAGCCGCGCCCGTAGTCCAGGACGTACAGAGAGCCGTCCGGGGCGAACTTCCAGTCCATCAGGTTGCGGATGCCGCCTTCGCCCACCGGGATGATCTTCCGCAGCGAGTCCGCGTGCAGCGGCAGCCCGCCCGCGCCCTGGTCGGCCGGGTTCATCGTGACCGCGTGCCGGGGGTTGGTCGCGTCGTAGAAGTCCGCGACGAACCACTTGCCGTCCCAGTAACGGGGCCACTTGACGCTGCTCTTGACGCTCGCGTCGAACCGGTAGACCGGGCCGTCCATGGTGGCCTGGCCGCCGCCCTTGAGCCAGGGCAGCCGGTAGGCCGCCTTGCCCGGGTCGTAGTCCGGCACGCCGTCCACGCCGCGCGGGTACTCGGGCGCCCCGCCCTGCGGCGAGTACCAGATGTTGTTGGCCTCGGCCGGCGGGATGCCGACCAGGCCGTCGTTGTTCGGCGACTCGTTCTTCAGGTGGTCGCAGTCGTACCAGCCGAGCGGCTTGTCCGGGTCCGGCAGGTTGCGGTCGCGGTAGGGCTGCTTGTCGCCCATGCAGTACGGCCAGCCGCGGTTGCTCGCGTGGTCGATCACCGCGAACGTGTCGTACTTGGCGGGGCCCCAGGTGGTGGACGGCTCGCCCGCGTCGGGGCCGACCCAGCCGACGTACAGCACGTCGGTCTTCTTGTCGATCGACAGCCGCGCCGGGTTGCGCACGCCCATCGCGTAGATCTCGCCGCGCGTCTTGCCGCCGCCCTCGGCGGTCTCCTTGCCGGTGAACAGGTTGCCCGCGGGCAGCGAGTACGTGCCGTCGTCCTCGGGGTGGATGCGCAGGATCTTCCCGTTGAGGTTGTTGGTGTTGCCTGCCGTACGGCGCGCGTCCGCGAAGGAGACGCCCTTGTAGTTGGGTTCAGGGTTGTTGCCCGAGTAACCGTCGCTGTAGAGCGAGGAGTTGTTGTCACCGACGCCGACGTAGAGGTTGCCCTTCGAGTCGAAGGCCATCCCGCCGCCCGCGTGGCAGCAGCTGTGGATCTGCATCGGCCACTGGAGCAGCACCTTCTCCGAGGCCGGGTCGAGCTTGTCCGTCGCCGGGTCCAGGGTGAAGCGGGAGACGCGCCGCTTGCCCATCTGGGTGTCGCGGTCGATCTCGGAGTGCGGCGACCAGTAGACGTAGATCCAGCCGTTGTTCTCGTAGTCCGGGTCGAGCGTGATGCCGAGGAGGCCCTCCTCGGTCTTGTTCAGCTCGTCGCCGCCGCCCCGGTTGCCGAACGTCGTCAGCCCGCCCGCGACGGTGACCTTCCTCGTCTTCGGGTCGTAGACGTAGATCCGGCCCGTGCCCTTGCCGACGTCCGGGTCGCTCCAGTCGGTGACGACCGGGTCGTCGGCCGTGCCGCCGCCGCGTCCGATGTACAGCACCTTCCCGTCGGGCCTGACCGTCAGGCCGTGCGGCTCCCCGATCTGGTCCTGCTGTCCCGGCTGGTTGGGGACGGTGACCCGGTCGGCCCGGTAGTTGGCGTCGATGGTCGCCTTGCAGTCGGCGCGCGCCAGGCGCGACGTCCACTCCAGGGCGCCGCGCAGATGCGCGCGGAAGTCGGTCTCGGCGAACGAGGCGGCCGTACCGCCCATGCCGGTGTAGAACGACCGGCCGCCGTCGTAGTCCCGGCACCAGGAGACGGGGTGGTCCGCCGTGCCCGCCGCGCCCTGGCCCGGCTTGTACGTGGACTCCCGGACGCTCGCGACGGTGTGCACCGTACCCGTGGGGTTGGTCGCCCAGTTGAACCAGCGGTCCGCGCGCTTCCATTCGAGCGGCAGGGACTTGGTGGCCGGATGGACGCGGTCGCCCACCTCGACGGTCGCCTGCTGGACGTCGTCCGGGCCGGTCGCCGCGGGCCTGGCACCGATCAGCCCGGTGTACCAGTCCGAGTACGGCTCGGTCCTGGCCGCGTCGTGGATGCCGACGAAGCCGCCGCCCGCCTCGACATAGGATTCGAGCCCCGCTTCCTGTTCGGGGTCGAGGACGTCGCCCGGGCCGGTCAGGAAGACGACCGCGTTGAATGTGCCGAGCCGCTTCGCGTTGGTGAAGACCGACGCGTCGGCCGTGGCGGTCGTCTTGAACCGCTTGGCGAGCGGACCGGTCTGCCCGATGTCCTCGATGGCCTCGATCCCCGCGTCCACGGTCGGGGACTCCTCGCCCGTGGAGCCGTAGTAGACCAGCACCTTGACGTTCGCCGTGCCGGGCGGCGACGGAAGCGCCGGGGCCGCGGCCCCGGCTTCGGGAGCCGGCTGCGCCGCCGCGGCCGCCGTACCCAGCAGGGATGCCGCCAGGGCTCCCGTCACCAGGCCGACGGTGAGTCTGCGCCGCGTTCTTGACCGGTGATGTGGTGCACGCTGCATGTGTTCACCCACCCTCTTTGGTCACTGCAACAGCCCTGGAACGTAGACCCCTTTCGGCGGTACGCCAATAGGTAAGGCTGGAATCCCACCAACTTTGTCCTGGGTGTGGATAAACGAAGGGTGCTGCTCTACCGTATGGCCGTCCCCGGGGTCTGTTTCGCCCCGGCAACTTCCGTCCCGCACTGGGGAGTTCGGTATGGCCATGGACAGAAGGAGCTTCAACAGGCGGCTGCTTGCGGGCGGCGCGACCGTCGCGGGCGTCACCGCCGCGGGGGTGGCCTCGGCGCCCGTGGCGACCTCGGCGCCGCCCGCCTCCGCCGAGTCCACCGGGTCCGCCGGGTCCGCCGTGTCATCAGCGTCCCGCGCGGCCACCGTCAGGACGGCGCCCGCCGGGGGCCAGATCCGCCACATCACCCTGTTCGCGGAGAAGCTCGCCGACGGGCGGCTGGGGTACGGCCTGGAACGCGGCAGGGCCACCGTGCCGGGACCGCTGATCGAACTGGTCGAGGGCGACACCCTGCACATCGACTTCGAGAACACCCTCGACGTGGACGTCAGCCTGCACGCGCACGGCGTCGACTACGACGTCGCCAGCGACGGCACCCGCCTCAACCGCAGCCAGGTGCCTCCCGGCGGCACGCGCACGTACACCTGGCGCACCCACGCCCCGGCGAAGCGCGCGGACGGCACCTTCCAGCCCGGAAGCGCGGGGTACTGGCACTACCACGACCACGTCGTCGGAACCGACCACGGCACCGGCGGCATCAGGGCGGGGCTCTACGGGGCGCTCGTGGTGCGCAGAGAGGGCGACCTATTGCCGGACAAGACCTTCACCGTCGTCTTCAACGACATGCAGATCAACAACCTGTCCATGGGACCCGACCTCAAGGCCACGGTGGGCGACCGCGTCGAGTTCGTGTCGATCACGCACGGCGAGTTCTACCACACGTTCCACCTCCACGGTCACCGCTGGGCGGACAACAGGACGGGCCTGATCACGGACGCCAGGGACACGAGCCCGATCATCGACACCAGGATCGTCGGCCCCGCCGACTCGTTCGGCTTCCAGGTGCTGGCCGGCGAACACGTCGGCGCCGGCGCGTGGATGTACCACTGCCATGTGCAGAGTCACTCCGACCTGGGTATGGCGGGGCTCTTCCTGGTGTCCAAGGCCGACGGCAGCATCCCGCCGTACGAGGAGATGCACCATCCGGGCGGGGCGTCGGCACGGAAGTCCGCGAAGACGGCGGACGACGCGGCCAGGGCCATGGGCGCGATGCCCGGCATGGACACAGGCACAGCCACAGGCACAGCCACAGGCACAGCCACAGGCACCGGCGCAGGCGCTGCCGGCTCCGTGGGCGCGGCGGGCAGGCAGAGCATGCCGGGTATGCACATGCCGGGGATGGGCCACTGAGGACGGCGCCGCGCCGCGCCGGGGGCAACCCCTGTACATCGCGGCCCGCGGCTGCGACGCTACGGTCTGTGCCGAAGCCCCCGCGAGGCGGGGCGACGGCGGAGGGCGCGGGGGAGGCGGGGACGCCCGGCCGCGATTGATCCTTCGTCAAGCGGACGTTTATCGCCGTACGGCAACGTGGCGGCCATGCGGAACAACACCCCCACCGGCGCCGCCGCCGGCAGCACGCCCCGCTCGGCCGTCCCCGCGCTCGCCTGGCAGGAGAGCGCCCTGTGCGCCCAGACAGGACCCGAGTTCTTCTTCCCCGCGCCGGGTTCCTCGACCCGGGAGGCCAAGCGGCTCTGCGGCGCCTGCCCCGAGCGCGAGGCGTGTCTCGCCTACGCGCTGGAGCACGACGAACGCTTCGGTGTGTGGGGCGGGCTCTCCGAGCACGAGCGGCTGAACCTGCGGCGCAACCGCCGCTGATGCCGGGCCCCGCCCGCCGAGCGGCCCCTGGCGAGCGCTACACGCGCCCGCGCGCCGCCATCCGCGCCTTCCTGGCGGCCAGCTTCTCGTCGAACTTCGCGGCCTCCGTGTCCAGGCCGTGCATGTACAGACCGAGCTCCTCCTGCGCCCTGAGCCCGACGGGGCTCAGCCCGTCGATGTCCATGACCTTGAGATAGCGCAGCACGGGCTGGATCACGTCGTCGTGGTGGATGCGCAGGTTGTAGACCTCGCCGACCGCCATCGCGACGGCGGCGCGCTCGAAGCCCGGCATGCCGTGCCCGGGCATCCGGAAGTCCACGACGACGTCCCGCACGGCGGCCATCGTCTCGTCGGGCGCGAGGTCGAACGCGGCGCCGAGCAGGTTGCGGTAGAAGACCATGTGCAGGTTCTCGTCCGTGGAGATCCTGGCCAGCATGCGGTCGCAGACCGGATCGCCGGACTGGTGGCCGGTGTTGCGGTGCGAGACACGGGTGGCCAGTTCCTGGAACGCGACGTACGCCACGGAGTGCAGCATCGAGTGGCGGTTGTCGGACTCGTAGCCCTCCGACATGTGCACCATCCGGAACCGCTCCAGCTCGTCGGGGTCGACGGCGCGCGACGCGAGCAGGTAGTCCCGCATCACGGTGCCGTGCCGGCCCTCCTCGGCCGTCCAGCGGTGCACCCAGGTGCCCCAGGCGCCGTCGCGGCCGAACAGCGTCGCGATCTCGTGGTGGTAGCTCGGCAGGTTGTCCTCGGTCAGCAGGTTGACGACGAGCGCCGTCCGGCCGATCGGGGTCACCTTGGACTGGTCCTGGCTCCACGCCTCGCCGTCCTCGAAGAACCCGGGGAAGTTGCGGCCGTCGGCCCAGGGCACGTACTCGTGCGGCATCCAGTCCTTGGCCACCTTCAGGTGGCGGTTGAGCTCCTTCTCCACCACTTCCTCCAGCGCGTACAGCAGCCGGGCGTCTGTCCACGCTTCCGAACTGCCGAGGTGGGGAGAGGTGAGGGTCACGGGTGCTCCTGGGGACGGGGAACGGGGACGGGAACTACCTACGGGTTCGTAGGTTACGAAACCGTAGGTTAAAGATCGGGTAAGACTGTCGTAGAAACCCGGGGGTCTCGGAATCCGGCCACGCGCGCCGCCTACCCGACGCGCGCGAGGGCATGCGTACCGTTTCTGCACAAGCGGCCTTGCCGGGTCCGGTTCATCCGAGGGCATCACCGCAGGTCAGAGCGCGTACGGCGGGCAGCGGGCAGGGGCGGCCCCGCAGCGAGCGGCGGCGAAGGGGCGTTCGGTCCAGCCCCCGGCCGAGTGCCGCTCACCCGGCTCGCGCGGAATCACACGTACAGGTCACGCAGCCGGACCGAGAGACAGGTCACACAGCCTTCGAGTTTCTCGAACTCGCTGATGTCCACCACCACCGGCTCATAGCCGAGTCCCGCCAGCAGTTCGGCGGTCTTCGGCGCGCTCGCCGCCATCAGCAGCCGGCCGCCGCCGAGCAGCACGACATGCGCGCCCGAGGGTTCCGGCACCGGCAGGAAGCGCGGGAAGAGGGACGGCACGTCCACGAGCGGCGGATACCCGAGGACAGTCCCGTCCGGCAGCGCCGTCACCGCCGACTTCAGATGCAGCACACTGCTCACCGGTACGGCGACCACCCGCGCGCCCAGCGGTTCGAGCGCGGCGCGCAGCTGCGCGACCCCGGCGGCGTTGGTCCTGCCGCCCTGCCCGACGTAGACGGTGTCGCCGATCTTCAGCACATCGCCGCCTTCGAGCGTGCCCGGCTCCCACACCCAGTTGACCGAGCAGCCGAGCCGGGCCAGCTCCTCCTCCACGGCGGCCGTCTCCGGCCCCCGCGGCACGGCGCCCGGCCTGGTGATCAGCGCGACGTTGCGGAACATCACCACGGTGTCCTCGACGAACACGCCGTCCGGGCAGTCGTCGGCGGGGGCGACCTCGACGGTCGTCCAGCCGTGGTCCTCCAGCGCCCTGACGTAGCTCTCCCACTGCCGCAGCGCGAGCACCGCGTCGACGGAGGTACGTTCCTGATGGGTCACGAGACCCTCGTCGAGACGTGAACTCGGCTGGCGGATCAGGGCTTTCCTGCTGGGCACGGCAGATCTCCAGGTCCTGGCGGGCTTCCGGTCGCGCTCCATCATCGCGTGCCGGGCCCCCTGGCTGAACGCCGGATTCCCTTTCGGCGCGGGGGCGCTCCCGGGAACGGGCCGCCCACGGCGAAGTGACGGGCCTTCGGTCCGGGAGCGGCGCGGGAGGCGTGCCACGGTGAGTGCGGCACCGGCCCCCGGCACCGGCCTTGGCCACGGCGGGTGTTGCGGCCGGGGCGGCCTCCCGGTCCGGCGCACCGGCCCCGGTCCGGCCTCGGCCCGCGAGGAGGCGCCGCGCGCCCGTACGGCCGACGTCTCACCCGGACTGCCGCGCGGACTCGTCGGGAGTCGGGACCGTCGAGGGCCGGGGGTGCGTCATGTCCTCCGGGACCGTCGAGGGCTGGGGGAGCGCGATGTCCCCCGGCGCCGCCGCGGGACGCTGCGGCGGGCGCCCTCAGTACGCGTCGCGCAGCAACTCGGCCAGGTCCTGGTCCAGGTCCAGATACAGGTGCTCGCGGCCCTCGGGCACCAGGAACCGCGAGCGGTCCAGGAACCGGCGCAGGTCCGACGAGCGCAGGTGGACCATCGCCGTCCCCTCGGGCGCGTGGAACTCCACGACCGTCCGCCCGTACCCGAACGGCCGGACCCGCACGTCGCCCTCGCCGGCCGGTTCGGACATCCCCGCCGTGAGCAGCTCACGCGAGAACTCCCAGACGACCTCCGTGCCCTCCAGGGTGGCGAGCGGGGGAAAGGCCATCCGGACGGCGAACGGGTCGGTGCCGTCGTAGACCAGCGTCGCCGGCACGGTCTCCAGACTCGGGGACGACGCGACGACCCGCGCCTGCACCGCCTGTTCGATCACAGGTGACATGGCTGCTCCCCTTCGGCGGCGTCGAGCGCGGCGACACGTGAATGGACCGGTTATCTGTTCAGACGTCGGAACGACGCATTCCGTGCACGATCGAGGGGTGAGTTGTGTCACCGTACGCGCGTACGCCCCTGCCCTGTGCGGTGACCGCAGGCCGGAACGGAGTACGCGGACGCATGGGCGCGGACACGACCCAAGGTGGCGGCCGTGACGATCACGGGGACACCGAAGGACGAGGCCGAGGCGTACGCGATCCAGGATCTGCTGCGTCCGAGCCTGGTGCTCGACGAGACCGGCCCGCCGCCCAGTACGGGCCGGGTGACGGGAGTGGACGTCGCCTACAACGACGAGCGCGACCTGGTCGCCGCGGCGGCGGTCGTCCTGGACGCGGCGACACTGGCCGTCGTCGAGGAGGCCACCGCCGTCGGCCCCGTCCCCCTCCCGTACGTGCCGGGGCTGCTGGCCTTCCGCGAGTTCCCGTACGTGCTGGCCGCGCTCGCCCGGCTCGACGGCGACCCGGGCCTGCTCGTCTGCGACGGCTACGGGCTCGCCCACCCCCGCGGGTTCGGGCTCGCCTGCCACCTCGGCGTCGTGACCGGGCTCCCGTCGATCGGCTTCGCCAAGACGCCGTTCCTCTTCCGCCACGAACCGCCGGGCCCCGAACGCGGTGACTGGGCACCGCTGATCGGGCCGGAGGGCGAGGCGGTCGGCAGGGCGCTGCGCACCAGAAAGGGCGTCAAACCGGTCTTCGTCTCGGTCGGCCATCGGGTCGGCCTCGGCAACGCCTGCGCCCACACGCTGGCCCTCACCCCCGTCCACCGGCTCCCGGAGACGACACGCAGGGCCGACGCGCTCTGCCGCCGCGCGCTGCGCGAGGCGCGGGCGGGCCGAGGCTTGTGCGCCGGCCCGCCGCGTTCCTAACATCGCAGGTGTTACACCGGTTGTGTCAGAGTCGGCCAGGGCCGCCCGGTCCCGCGCGGTGCGGTGCGCCGTGCCGCGGTGTGGGGGACCCGGGGTCAGGAAGGTGCCCGCAGCATGGAGATCTCGCTACAGCTGGACTACGCCGGCGATCCGCGTGCCGCGTGCGACGCCGCGGTGGCACTGGAGGCCGCGGGCCTCGACGCCCTCTGGGTCGCGGAGGCGTGGGGCTTCGACTCTCCGACGATCATGGGGTATCTCGCCGCCCGGACGGAGCGGCTGGCCATCGGCTCCGCCATCCTCAACGTCTTCTCGCGCACGCCCGCGCTCATCGCCCAGACCGCCGCGGGCCTCGACGCGGTCTCCGGCGGACGGGCCATCCTGGGGCTCGGCGCGTCGGGACCGCAGGTGGTGGAGGGCTGGCACGGCATGGCGTACGACAAGCCGCTGGCCCGCACCCGCGAGACCGTCGACATCTGCCGCCGCGTCTGGCGGCGCGAGACCGTCGAGCACCACGGCCTCTTCGACATGCCCCTGCCGCCCGAGAAGGGCGGCAAGCACGGCAAACCGCTCAAGATCCTGACGCGGCCGGTCCGTTCGGACATCCCGGTCTTCCTCGCCTCCCTCGGTCCGGCCAATGTGGCGATGACGGCCGAGATCGCGGACGGCTGGCTTCCGCACCTGTTCCTGCCGGAGAAGGCGCACCGGGTGTGGGGCGAGGCGCTGGCGAAGGGCACGGCCAAGCGCGACCCCGCACTGGGCCCGCTGCGTACGGTCGCGGGCGGCATCCTCGCCATCGGGGACGACGCGGCCCGCTTCCGCGACAAGGCCAGGCCGCAGATCGCCCTGTACGTCGGCGGGATGGGCGCGCGCGGCAAGAACTTCTACAACGACCTCGCGGTCGCCTACGGCTACGAGAAGGAGGCGGCCGAGATCCAGGACCTGTATCTCGCGGGCCGCGTCAGGGACGCCGCGGCGGCCGTACCCGACGAGTTCTGCGAGCTGATGACCCTGTGCGGCCCCGAGGGCTATGTGCGGGACCGCGTCGAGGCCTTCCGCGAGGCCGGCGTGACGATGCTCAACGTGGCGCCCACCGGGTCCGATCCGGTACGCCTCGTCGAGACCGTCAAGAACTGGCTGACGTAGCCGGTGACGCCACCACCCGGACCGCACGCGGGCCCCGGCCGACCGGTCGCCGGTCACCTCGCGCCGTGTCCGGGCAGCGGTGTCCGGGCGACCCCGTCCGGGCGACCCTGTCCGGGCAGCCGTCTCCTGGAGGGCCGCGTCCGAAGGGCCCGGCCCCCACAGCCGCGTTCGTGACGGCCGCATCCGGGAAAGCCCCGTCAGGAAAGCGGCCGCCGACGGCCGTGGACGAACCGGCCGAGCGGCCCTGAGCATCCGCCGTGAGCACCGAAGCGTACGTCTACGACGCCGTCCGCACCCCGCGCGGCCGCGGCAAGGCGAACGGCGCCCTGCACGGGACCAAACCCATCGACCTCGTGGTCGGCCTGATCCACGAGACGCGCCGCCGCTTCCCCGGCCTCGACCCGGCCGCGATCGACGACATCGTCCTCGGCGTGGTCAGCCCCATCGGCGACCAGGGCTCCGACATCGCCCGTATCGCCGCGCTCGCCGCCGGCCTGCCCGACAGTGTCGCGGGAGTCCAGGAGAACCGCTTCTGCGCCTCCGGGCTCGAAGCGGTCAACCTCGCGGCGGCGAAGGTCCGTTCAGGCTGGGAGGACCTCGTGCTCGCGGGCGGCGTCGAGTCCATGTCCCGGGTGCCGATGGGCTCGGACGGCGGGGCCTGGGCCATGGACCCGCTGACCAACTACGAGGTCGGCTTCGCGCCCCAGGGCATCGGCGCCGACCTGATCGCGACGCTGGGCGGCTACACGCGGCGCGACGTGGACGAGTTCGCCGCCCTCTCCCAGGAGCGCGCCGCCGCGGCGTGGAAGGACGGCAGGTTCGGCCGGTCCGTGGTACCCGTACGCGACCGCGCCGGGCTGACCGTCCTCGACCACGACGAGCACCTGCGGCCCGGCACCACCGCGGACACCCTGGCGGGCCTGACGCCCTCGTTCGCGCAGATCGGCGAGGCCGGCGGGTTCGACGCCGTGGCGCTCCAGAAGTACCACTGGGTGGAGCGCATCGACCATGTCCACCACGCGGGCAACTCGTCAGGCATCGTGGACGGCGCCGCGCTCGTCGCCGTCGGATCGCGCGAGATCGGCGAGCGGTACGGCCTGACGCCGCGCGCCCGCATCGTCTCAGCGGCGGTCACCGGCTCCGAGCCGACCATCATGCTCACAGGACCCGCGCCCGCGACCCGCAAGGCGCTCGCCAGAGCGGGGCTGACGATCGCGGACATCGACCTGGTCGAGATCAACGAGGCGTTCGCGGCGGTCGTGCTGCGCTTCGTGGACGAGATGGGCCTGAGCCTCGACCGGGTCAACGTCAACGGAGGCGCCATCGCCCTCGGCCACCCCCTCGGCGCGACGGGGGCGATGATCCTCGGCACGCTCGTGGACGAACTGGAGCGTCAGGACAAGCGGTTCGGCCTCGCCACCCTGTGCGTCGGCGGCGGAATGGGCGTCGCCACCGTCGTCGAACGCGTCTGACCGCGGGGCCCCGCCACGACCGGCTCCGTGCGCCCCGTCCCCGCGCCGGCCCCGTCC